>NZ_JALPRY010000007.1:0-315929 GCF_023223505.1 Neorhizobium turbinariae | reverse complement strand
CATTCCAACTTTGCAGAAACAGGACATTCCAACTTTGCGGCTACACCTCTTAATCGGATAATCGGCATTATGGAACATCCGTAAGACCTGATGCTGGACAGATCGACCTCCCGAAAAAGCTTGCTCACCCGGCACCGTTGCAACGAGTTCGTATAAGTCCCACGCACCCCGAAGACTACGCGCCGGCTCAACCCGCAGAAGGTAGATGTCGTGCAGCATCGTGCCATCTTCGCGTACGTGCCCGTCCGTATCTCGCGCGGTGAACTCGTCGCCGGGCTCGATGACTGGCTGCCGCCGTTTGCCGGCTTCTTCCTTTATTTCCCGAGCCGCCACACGGTAACGCCGAAGCTGTGGGCGCTGATCGACCATGTCCGCAGGTTCCGCGACCAAGCGTCCTAGAGAGGCTGCAACAGCTTTTTTTCAGCCCTCGCCCTGCCGACGCAAAAGCTGACAATCGGCGTAAACAATCCTCTTGAATTTGGGTCTATTTAAGCATTAAAACCTGACACCGCCAATCAAGATCAATTGCTGGGAAAGGTCACTCCCACGTTCGCTCCATTCCTCATCATGCTCCGCGAGGGGATCGAGGCCGCCTTGATCGTCGGCATCGTCGCCGGATACCTGCGCCGCACCGGCCGCTCGGCCTGGATGCCCGCCGTCTGGATCGGCATCCTCCTGGCGGTGTCCTTGTCGCTGCTCGTCGGCGCCGCTCTGCAGTTCGCCAATGCGCAGTTCCCGCAAAAACTCCAGGAAGGTTTCGAGGCGGCTGTTGGGCTGATTGCCGTTGTCGTGCTCGTGTCCATGGTCTTCTGGATGAAGAAAGCCGCGCGGTCGATCAAGAATGAGCTGCAGGACTCAGTCGAGGCCGCACTGTCGTCGGGCAGCAGCGGGACCGGGCTGATCCTCATGGTGTTCTTCGCCGTCGCCCGCGAAGGCTTGGAGTCCGTATTCTTCCTGCTTGCCATCTTCCAGCAGAGCGCTGGTCCTGCGGCTCCCCTCTCCGCGCTGGCGGGATTGCTGGTCTCGATCGCGATCGGATACATCATCTATGCCTTCGGCATTCGGCTCAACCTTAAACGCTTCTTCCGCTGGACGGGCATCTTCATTCTCTTTGTTGCTGCGGGTCTGTTGTCCGCCGTTGTTCGCAGCCTGCACGAGGCGGGGCTCTGGAACATGCTGCAGGAGCGCGCCTACGACATGAGCGGCATCGTTTCGCAGCACGGGATGATCGGAACCGTGTTGTCGGGCCTCCTGAACTACCAGGAATCTCCGGCCGTCGGAGAGGTTATTGTTTATCTCGCCTTCCTGCTGATCACGCTTGCGCTGTTCCTCGCGCCGCAGAAACATGTGCCGGCTGGGGCTGCGCACCCTGAAGGAGCACGGTCATGACCCCTGCCCCCTCCTCTTCCGCCGCACCGCGGCAGAAGCTGATGCGCCTTGCCCTCGGCGGCGCCGTTTTCCTCACCATCCTGAGTGGTGGACTGTTCTACGCCGCCACCGTGCAACATGGCGCTCAACCGACCGCAGACGTCGTCAAGGTCGAGGTTGGAGATAGGGCCTGCAATCCAAACCATCTGAGCGTGCCGGCTGGTCGCCAGACCTTCGAGATCTTCAACGCGTCCTCGCGCCCGATCGAATGGGAGATCCTCCAGGGGGTGATGGTGGTCGAGGAGCGTGAGAATATTGCACCTGGCTTCCGTCAGACACTGACGGCGACTCTCGCGCCCGGCGAGTACCGGATGACCTGCGGACTCCTGTCGAACCCGCCGGGCAACATGGTCGTGACGCCGACCGCGGCTTCCGATGCTTCGGGCGACGCCGTTCCGTTGCTCAAGGCGTTCATCGGGCCTCTGTCGGAATACAAGGTCTATGTAACCCTGCAGGCTTCTGCCTTTGAGCGTAAAGCTGCGGCACTTGCAGAGGCGGTGGCGTCGGGGAACCTGAACAAAGCGCGCGACGCCTTTCAGGCGACCCGCCTGCCCTACAAGCAGATCGAAGCGATCGGTGGCCGCTTTGCGGACCTGCAATCGCGGCTGGATGTCGCTGCACTCTACCTCGAGAAGCACGAGCAGGATCCGGCCTTCACGGGCTTCCACCGGATCGAGTACGGGCTTTATGAGCAGAACAGCCTTGAGGGTCTTCAGGATGTTGCGAGGCATCTGTCAGAGGATGCTGCCGCACTGAAGCAGCGGTTGCGTGAAGCCAAACTCTCGCCGGATTATCTGGCGAGCAGTGCTTCCCTTCTCGCCCGCCGCATTGCCGATGGGCGTGTCGATACCGGCGAAGACCTCTATGCCCATAGCGATCTCGTGGACTTCGCCGCCAACCTCATCGGCATGCAGAAGATGGCGGCGCTTCTGGCTCCCGCCATGACAGGGGACGCGCTGCCTGCCGCCCAGCAGTTGCAGGCGCGCATCGAGGCGGTTTCGGCCTTGCTCGACAGCTTCAAGGCAGGCGACGCCTATCCCGACTACGCGTCGATCAAGGCTGACGAGCGAGCCAGGATCAAATCCGCGTTCCATGATCTGGCCAATGCCTTCGAGGCCGCTGGAGACGCGCTCCGGCGGGTTGCCGCATGACCAAGATGGCACGGAATAACGGGACCAGTCTCGGTCGGCGCAGGCTCATCCTGGGGCTCGGCGCAGGTTTGGGCGGAAGTGTCGTCGCCAGGGTGTCGCCGGCTGCCGAAGGACAAGGTCCTGCCCATCCTCCTCACGTGGCGGATGCACCCACCGGACACGAGGCGCGACAGGATGCCTGGCCCTTCTATGGCAAGGTTCAGCAAGGCGTGGTCACGCCGCGTCCCGCCAGTGGCATGGTCGCCGCCTTCTCGGTGCTCGCGAAGACGCCGAAGGATCTTGAGGCCATGTTCCGGTTGCTGACAGAGCGTATCCTCTTCCTCACGCAGGGCGGCGCCGTGCCGGAGCTCGATCCGCGGCTGCCGCCGCCGGATTCCGGGATCCTCGGGCCCCTGATCGCGCCCGCCAACCTCACGATCACCGTTTCGCTCGGCTCCTCCCTATTCGATGATCGGGAATGGCTGACACCGCATAAGCCCAAGCGCCTTCAGCGGATGACGAAGTTCCGCAATGATGCCTTGTCGGCCGACATCTGCCATGGCGACATGCTTTTGCAATTCTGCGCAAACACCCCGGACACCAACATCCATGCCTTGCGCGACATCCTGAAGACGATGTCGGCTCATCTCGTCTTGCGCTGGAAGCAGGAAGGAAATGTTCCTGTTGTCCCACCGAAACCGGACGGCAGCACCGAAAGCGCCCGCAACTTCCTCGGCTTCCGGGATGGTTCGGCAAATCCTGATTCCAACGACGTCGATCTGATGGCGGAAACGGTGTGGGTGGGCGCCGAGCGCGACGAGCCCGAATGGGCTCGCAACGGCACCTATCAGGCGGTGCGCATCATCCGCAACTTCGTGGAGCGCTGGGACCGGACGCCGCTTCGCGAACAGGAGCGGATCATTGGCCGCAACAAGGCATCCGGTGCGCCGCTCGATGGCGGAACGGAAGCTGACGTTCCGGCCTACGATAAGGACCCCGACGGCAAGATCACGCCACTTGATGCGCATATCCGGTTGGCAAATCCCCGCACGCCGGAATCGCGCAAGAACCTGATGCTGAGGCGGCCGTTCAACTACTCCAACGGCGTGACGAAATCCGGCCAGTTGGACCAGGGCCTGCTGTTCATCAGCTTTCAGGCGGACCTTGAGGAAGGTTTCATCGCCGTACAGCGTCGGCTCGATGGCGAACCGCTCGAGGAATACCTCAAGCCCGTCGGCGGCGGCTACTTCTACGTGCTGCCCGGCGCACCGATGCCTGACAACTATCTCGGCGAAACCCTGATCCGGGCCGCCTGCCGAACCACTGCCTGTCCCACCTAAAATCCAAAGGATACGTCACATGACGAGGCACACTCTTTTTGCAGCAGCGTCTTTCCTGCTCATGGCCGGCAGCAGCCTTGCGGCCCCCGGCACCGTTCTGGACCTGGTCGAACCGATCGCCGACTACAAGATCTACGTGTCGGAAAAGCTCGACAAACTGGTCGAGGATACGGAAGCCTTCACTGCCGCAGTCAAGGCTGGCGACGTCGACAAGGCGAAGTCGCTTTTCGCGCCGACCCGCCTCAGCTACGAAGCAATCGAGCCAATCGCTGAACTGTTCAGCGATCTCGATGCGTCGATCGATTCGCGCGCAGACGACTATGAGAAGCAGGAACAGGATCCGGCCTTCCCCGGCTTCCACCGTATCGAGTATGGCCTTTGGGAAAAGGGCTCTACCAAGGACCTGGATCCGGTTGCCGACCAGTTGCTGGCTGACGTGAAGGCGCTGCGGGAGCGGATCACCGATCTCGCCCTGCCGCCGGAAAAGGTTGTCGGCGGTGCGGCTGTCCTCATGGAAGAAGTGGCGGCCACCAAGATCTCCGGCGAAGAAGACCGTTACAGCCACACCGACCTCTGGGACTTCAAGGGCAACTTCGATGGCGCTGACAAGATCTTCCAGCTTGTGCGCCCGTTGGTCGAGAAGCAGGACCCTGCATTCGTGCAGAAGGTCGCCGGCAACTTCGCCACCATCGAAACGACGCTGGCCAAGTACAAGGAAGGCGACGGCTACCAGTCCTACGACAAGCTGACGGACGATGACCGCAATGTCCTGTCGGCCGCGGTCAATACGCTGGCGGAAGACCTCTCCACCCTGCGCGGCAAGCTCGGGCTCGATTGAGGTCCTATAGATAGCTGCGCGGTTCCAGTGTGGACCGCGCAGTCTCCCGCGCGGCTGGTCAGGCTGCCATCTTCTCGCAGCTTTCCGCGCACTTGCGGCAGGCATCGACGCAGCTCTGCATGTCTCCGACCCGTTCACAATCGGCAGCGCATTGCCGGCAAATTTCGGCGCATTCGCGGCAGGTGTGGCGATGGTGCTCGGAGCCTATGAGCATGAAGTGTGCTGACGTCCTGCAGATCTCGGCACAGGCCATCATCAGTTTGAAGTGTTTTGGCTCCGTGTGCTTGCCGCCCATCTCCAGGCAATGTCCCATGGCCATCGAAAGGCACTCGCTGTAGCAGGTGAGGCAGTTCTCGATGCATGTCCGCATTTCGGGTGACAGGTGGTTCATTCTCGGCCGCTCCTGGATCTGGATTTCCTTGAGATCAAGCACGCGCTCTTGGCGCCAGCTCTCCCTCGTCAACCGGCCCAGCCATTGATTGTTCCAAGCGGAAGCTGATCATGTGTTGGAACGTCTCGCGCCCACGGCCATTTACCTCCAAAGGAGGTTTTCAAATGCCAGACGCATCCGACGGATCCATGGAAGAATACGGGGCCGAAGATCTCGCCCGCAGGTACAAGATCAGCATTCAGCAAGCACGACGATATATCCGCAGGTTTGGCAACGACCGCGCCGAACTCGACCTGCTGCTTGCGGCCGCAAACCGCACACCTCGCCACAGGGTTGAGGAAATCGAGCGGACAGTGAGCGAAGTCACCTTCGGCTAAGGAGGTAGCGGCCACCGTGTCAAGATGTTGGGCAGCCGCCTCTCAGGTTACTTCATCGCGTCGCACGCCTTCATCATATCCGACTTCTTCATCGCATCGGTTTCCATGTCGGCCTGATGCATGCAATCTGCCTTGGTGCTGCCGGTCGTCATCGCATCGCTCTTCATGCCATCCTTCGACATCGTGTCGGTCTGCATGCTGTCCTTCTTCATCGGATCGGCTTGCATGGCATCCTGCGCGGACGCGACGCCCGAAAGCGAAAGGCTGACGATGAAAGTGGAAGCTACAATGGCGGAAAAGATCCTGGTCATGGTGTTCTCCTCGAGATGACACGTGTCCGCCGGCACCTTGCCGTTGGCACACATCCATTCATTCGAGCGTCCGCGACAGGCGTTACGCCCTCACGTGCATGTGATAGATTTCGGCGGCCGGAAAAATCTGAAGTTGGCTGTAACTGTTTTCGGGCTGCTTCGAATGAACCTGCATCAGCATGACGATCGCCCATTCGGAAGACGTACTGAAAGCCCTGATGCTTCTTTCCCTTGATGGGGACGAGGCAGCCTATCGGCGTTTGCTGACGACTCTGCGCGTTCTGCTGGTCGGATATTATACTCGGCGCATGGACGCGGCGACGAAGGCGGACATGGAAGACCTCGTCCAGGAGACCCTGCTGTCACTGCATTCGCGCCGGGCAACCTATGACCGCGACCGCCCCTTCACGGCCTGGTTCTTCTCGATCGCCCGTTACAAGCTAATCGACCACCACCGAGGTCGCGGTGGACGGCGACTGGCCGAGACCGAGCTTGGAGAGGAACTGGAAAGCGGCTTCAGCGAAGAGGCGTTGACCGCGCGTCTCGATGTTGAACGACTGCTAGATGGGCTGACGCCCAGGCAGCAGGAACTGATCCGGCAGGTCAAGCTGGAGGGGCAGTCGATCGCCGACACGGCCGACCGGGTGGGCCAGTCGGAATCGGCGGTGAAGGTGAGCATTCATCGGACACTGAAAGCACTTGGCGAAAGGATGCGAGGCGGATCGTGAGAGACACTGACAGGATGATCGATGATCTGGTGCGGGACCTGAGGCCGGTGCCGCGCCACGCGCTGCGCTACCGTTTCCTGCTGGGCATCTTGCCGGCACTTGCCGTGTCGCTCCTGCTGATGCTGGCGATCCTCGGCGTAAGGTCAGATACGCCGGAAGCACTGATGCTGCCGGTTTTCTGGATCAAGTCGGCCTACAACGCCCTCATCGCTCTCGTCGCCCTTTGGACGACCTACCATCTGGCACGGCCGGATGGAGGGGAAGGTGGGTTCTTCAAGACGGGCGCTGCCATTGTCCTTGCCATGGCGATTGCCGCCACGATTCAACTCGCCACCTCACCGCCAGAAGCCTATGAGCAGTTGATCCTCGGTTCGTCGGCGCTTCATTGCCCGTTCCTGATTTTCGCATTCGCGCTACCGGTCTTCGCAGGCATCTCCTGGGTGCTTCGAAAAGGCGCCCCCGCGAACCTGCGCCTGACCGGCTTCATCGCTGGCATTGCAGCCGGCGCCGCCGGGGCTTGGGTTTACTCCTGGTTCTGCACGGAAAACGGCATGCCCTTCGTGCTGATCTGGTATTCCGTCGGCATCCTTCTGGTCGGAGCCCTCGGTGCCCTTGCCGGCCCTCGCCTGCTCCGCTGGTAAGCACATCGGCGGCATCGGCATCAAATTCCGGCATACCACTCGTATCCGCGGTCTTCCCAGAACCCGCCGTTTCCACCCCACAAGCCCGCGAAGCTATCGACGAGTTCGATGCGCATGATGTATTTTGCCTGCTTGTAACCGAGCTGTCGTTCAACCCTCAGCCGCAACGGCGCGCCATGGCCAACGCTCAAGTCCTTGCCGTTCATTCCGTAGGCGAGGATAGTCTGAGGGTGCATCGCGTCGATGAGATCGATGCTCTCGTAGTAGCGGCCGCTACCATCAAGCGTCTGTTCAAGTTCATCGGCACAGTGCAACACGACATAACGCGCCGTGGGCTTCAGCCCCACCACTTGCAACAGGTTCGCCAGCGGAACACCGGTCCACTTGCCAATGGCGCTCCAGCCCTCGACGCAGTCGTGCCGGGTAATTTGCGTTCTGGCTGGCAGGTTCTTCAGGTCAGCGAGCGAGAAGTCCCGGGGCCGTTCGACCAGCCCGTCGACCTTCAACCGCCATGTCTCGAACTTGTTCTCCAGCAATTGCGCATATTCATCGCTGTCAGGAGCACTGGTGCCGTTGACGCGGAACGAGGGAGAAATGTCTTTCTCGTCAAACTCGCGGGCCAGCGCACCGCGCCCCTGAAGAGCCCTTTGCGCCTTCATGGTCAATTGTTCAGCCGAATGCAAAACTTCTTCGACATCGGTATTCTGTCCCAGGATATCGCAGCCGCTCAGCGTCAGCGCGCTGGCGCCGAGGGTGCTGCCGATCAGGAACCTGCGGCGGGTGAGAAACGTGCTCATGCATTCGGTCCTTCTTCACGGATGGCGTAACGTCCTGTGATCATCGAACGGATGTTGTTCCAGGTGCCGGACAGGATGACCATCGCGACATGGACGACGACGAAGAGCACAAGGGCGGACGCCGTGATGAAATGGATGGTGCGCGCGGTTTGGCGGCCACCAAAGATCTCAACGAGCACGGGAACGGCCGCATCAACGCCCGGCGACATCGTCAGCCCCGTCAGCACCATGAGCGGCAACAGGACAACGATCACGGCGAGGTAGGTCAACTTCTGCAGCGAGTTGTAGTGCCTGGCCTTCTCTCCTTTGGGAAAGCGCAGACGCGCGTGGTCGAGGACTTCCTGCCCGAGATGGCGCGGTGAAAGCTCTTCCGCTTTCGGCGCCAGGTCACGCCGCAGATGCCCACTGAGCAAGCTGAAGCCGAGGTACAGCAGACCGTTGATCACGAACAACCAGGCAAAGAAGAAATGCCAGCGCCTGCCGACTGCAAGATCCTGGAACGACGGGATCGTTATCCATTCCGGAAATGCGCGCTTGGTGGGTTCGCCATCAACATTGGAAACACCAAGAACGCCTGTCGTCGGGAACTTCAGCCCGGCGATGCGCACGAATCCTTGTGGCTTGTCGCCCCCGTCATCGGCACCGATCGTCAGGAATGCGGGGTCGCCGTCGGCGCCATACTGGCCCCAGTAGAGCTCCGGATGGGCATTGAAGATCTGTAGCCCGCTCAAGAGGAGGAAGCTCAGGCAAAGCACGTTCAGCCAATGGGTGAACCGGGTGATAATCGAATGACGGCGGATGAACACCGTTCGGGGGTAACGAATGTTGTCGTTGGAAGCATTCTCGTTCATCGCCGCGCCTTTCATCTGTGGCATCAAGCGGCTGCAGATCATGCAGCTTGTTCTGCAAGTTGCTGGCCGGACCAGGGGGCGGTTGACCCGGCCAGCGACGACGTGGCTCACATGGGAGGAACCACGCCATTCTTGCCGACGACCACCTGATGGGCGACGGGGCCGGAAGCAGCGTTCTCGGCACTGATGAAGACGACCGCGCCGGGGACCAGGTCATCATCCTTCGATGCGGCGGCAATGGTCACGACCGGTGTGCCATCCGGGATTGCGATCTTCTTCTCCTTGCCGTGGTAGGTGACTGTGACGGTCCGGCCGTCGACGCCCTTCACTGCATCCGCCACGGTGGCGTTGGTCATGCTGCTCTTGGGCTTCAGGTCCCAGCCGTAGCTGCCCTCGCCCGTACCTTTCATGGCCGGCGGGAAGATGAGAACTTCAAGCGCGCCGTCACCTCCGCCAGCCTTCGGCAAGGAGGCAATGCCGACGAAATCGCCCGGCTTGATGTCGGCAACCTTTGCGCTCGCAACACCGGCAAGCTTCCAGTCGTCAGCAAGAGCGACATCGACGGTTTTGCCTTCGCGAGTTTTCACTTTGAGCGTTGAACCCGCGTAACTGATGACGCTGCCGCGGACGTTTGTGGGGGCTTGCTGTTCCGCGGCATAGGAGGGTGCAGTGAAAGTCGTAGCGGACACCGCGCTGGAAAGGGCAAAAACAACGGCTGATAAAATGCGCTTCATGGTAAATCTTCCTACTAGTTGATAGGTTGACGAGTAATAAGAGTGGCGGTGGGCGTCACCCGCCCGCTGCCCTAGTGGGCCGCTACGGGAGAGAGGCGGCGAAGAGTTGGCGCGAGGATGGTGGCGAAGGTCTTGCCATCCCCATAGGCGCGGGCTGACAGCATGGCACCGTGAACGGAGGCCATGAATGCTTCGGCTTCAACTTCTGGAGCCGAGGAGAGGACGAGAACACCTTCCTTGCCGCCACGCTCCATGACCGAAGTCAGCCAGCGGGAGATGAGGCGGAAGAAGGCCCTGACTTCGGCCGCGACTTCAGGCGGCAGGATCGGCAATTCGCTTGCAAGCATGGCGCAGACACAAAACGGACGGCTTGAATCGGCAATGCACTGCGCCCAATGGTTGGTGTAGGCTTCCAGGATAGCGCGCGGATCCTGCACGGATTGTTCAAGCTGTGAAAGGCCGGCTCGCGCGTCCTCGATGTATCGCGACACCAGCACGCGCCCCAAATCGACTTTGCTTGGGAAATGGTGGTGGATGCTGGCTTTGCGAATTCCGACGACATCGGCAATGTCAGCATAGCTGAAGCCGTTGTAGCCGCCGTTCATGATCAGGTTTCTCGCGCAGGCGAGGATAGCATCGGGAGTGTTGGTCAAATTGCTCATGATCCTTATCTATCTTCTAGTAGGCCGGCTTTCAACACGCGGGGCACCGCCTAGCGTGTTCGTGATCCCTCGGGAGCGCCTGTTACCAAAGCAAATGGACGATTAGAAAAACGGCACATGCACATTTCTTTCGCGCCGCCCACCCGGTGAGACGTAACTGTGCATTTTCATGGGTTCACTACGTAATTTTGCTTCCCTTCAACGCTGACCATCGCTAAGCTGGACGAAATAGCCGGCACTCGAGCCCCGTTTCGATCGCGTCTGATAGCGCGCATCGGTCGGGGCTTTTTGTATTGGACCTTTGATGAAGCGGACCTTGGACATTGGCGTTCTCCTTTCGCGCAGCGGCATGTATGCGGCGCTGGCTTACGCGAGCCGCCTCGGCGTCCTCCAAGGTGTTGCCGAGGTAAATGCCGATCATACGCTCGACGTGGCTTTTCGGGTCGTGGAGCGCGACCCCGAAGGTCGTCTCGACCGCTACGCTCCGCTGTGTCGCGAAATCTTGCGCGACTCCCAGGCCCGGCACATCTTCGGCTGCATCACCTCGGCGAGCCGCAAGGAAGTCATTCCGGAGCTTGAGCGTTTCGGCGGCGTCCTGTGGTACCCGGTACCCTATGAAGGTTTCGAGGCGTCGGAACACGTCGCCTACATGCACGCATGCCCGAACCAGCACTTGATCCCGCTTCTGGACTGGGCCCTGCCCTCGCTCGGCAAACGCGCCTATTTCGTCGGCTCCAACTATATCTGGGGTTGGGAAATGGCCCGGATCGCCCGCGAGCGCGTTGCCGCAGCCGCGGGTGACGTTCTGGGTGACCGATATATCGCCGTCGGTGATACCGACCTCGACCACATCATCCAGGAGATCCGGGCGCTGAAGCCGGACTTCATCCTCAACTCTCTTGTGGGGGACAGCTCCTATGCCTTCCTGGCTCGCCTGGCAGAGTTGAAGCAGGAGGCGGGTTTCCAGAGCGGTCTCACGGTACTCTCCTGCAACTTCACCGAATGCGAAGTCGAGTCGGCCGGCAGTGCGGCCGAGGGTCTGGTTTCAGCCGGCCCCTGGTTCGAACCGGAGGGTGGCTCCGGCGGATCATTCCATGAGATCGCGCGCCAGTCGGTACATGAGCTGGCGAAGCTGCTGCACGGCCGCCCTGGTGCCGACGTCCTTCCGCTCTCCGAACTCGTGCAGTCTGCAGCCGGGTCCGGCCACACGCCGCGGCTCGACCCTACCAATCTCCACGCCCGCCAGCCCGCCATCATAGCGCGGCTGCTGAACGGTCGCTTCCAGGAGATCAAGCGGCTGCCTCCGCTTGCGGCAGATCCTTATCTGACGCGACAGTTCGGAGCCTCCCATGACGGCCCCTTGTTGAAGGTGGTGTCATGACAGGCATCCGCACCGAAAATCTCGGAGGCGCTACGGCCTGGATCCTGCACCGGCCGCACCCATCGGTGCAGGGCCTGATCCGCCAGCTTGGCGTCATCGGGCTTGTTGTTCGCGAAGCCTGGCCCGAATTACCGGCCGAAGCGATCGGCGCGGACTTCATCTTCTATGACGCCGACATGGGCCATGATGAGCAGTTCCCGTGGGCGGCTGGCCAGTCGCCCATGCCGATGATCGCGCTGATCGGCTCGGAAGCACCCGGTCGCCTTCGCTGGGCGATGGAGATGGGCGCCCATGCGCAACTTCTGAAGCCAATGAGCGACAAGGGTGTCTACGCAGCCCTCCTTGTTGCGCGCAGCAATTTCGACCGGGCCACGTCGTCGGATGCCCTCATCACCGACCTGCAGAACCGCCTTTCGGCGCGTCAGACCGTGGTTCGGGCGGTGATGATCTTCGTGATGCAGGGCAAGACCGAGGCCGAGGCCTACGACCTTTTGCGCCAGACCGCGATGGCATGGCGCGTGACAATCGAGACCGCCGCCGAGCGGCTGGTGGCAAACCATTCGAACGAGAGGGGCAATGACGATGGCCGACGCATCGATCTCGCCTGAACCCATGGCGGTGCCTGAAAACGGACCTTCCGTGCTGCGCCGGCTCGCCCGGCGCAAGTTGGCGATCCTGGGACAGCTGATCATCCTCATCTGCGTCGGCGGCGCGGTCTTTGCACGATGGTTGGCACCGTTTGACCCCTACGAGCAGTTCTTCGACGGGCTGACCTTAGAAGGTGCACCGCTTCCACCGAACGAGAACTTCTGGTTCGGAACTGACCTTCTTGGGCGCGATCTGTTCTCGCGAATCCTTTACGGCGCGCAGACCTCTCTGATCATCGGCCTCGTGGCCAACGGAACTGCATTGATCATCGGGACGCTTGTCGGTGTGACGGCAGGCTACTTCCGCGGGATCGTTGGCGCAGTGCTGATGCGCTTCACCGACCTGATGATGGCTTTCCCCGCACTGCTGCTGGCGATCTGCCTCGCCGCGATCTTCTCGCCGTCATTGTGGATCGTCGCGATGGTCATCGCCTTCGTGAACTGGGTTCAGACGGCGCGGGTGATCTTTACCCAGACCTCGTCGCTCGCCGAACGGGACTACATTGCAGCCGAAAAGACGCTGGGCGCCGGCCATGGCCGCATCGTGTTCAAGCACATCCTGCCGCATCTCATCCCGACGCTCATCGTCTGGGGCACGCTCGGCATCTCGACAACCGTCCTTCTGGAAGCAACGCTTTCGTTCCTGGGCATTGGCGTGCAGCCGCCAATCCCGTCTTGGGGCAACATCATCTTCGAAAACCAGACCTACTTCCAGTCGGCGCCATGGCTCGTCTTCATCCCGGGTGCAGCCATCCTGCTTCTTGCACTGGCCTTCAACCTCGTGGGCGATGCTCTCCGCGACATCCTCGATCCAACACAGCAGGGGCATGACTGATGGCCGCCTATATCGTTCGACGCCTCATCCAGTCCGCGCTGATACTGCTTGGCGTGTCCTTCATTACCTTCGTACTTCTTTATGTCCTGCCGGCTGACCCGGTGCGGCAGATTGCGGGCCGTTCGGCAACCGCCGCGACGGTTGAAAGCATCCGCCAGCAGCTTGGCCTCGACCAGCCTTTCCTGGTCCAGTACGGCAACTACCTTCTGAACCTCATCCAGGGTGACTTCGGCCGCTCCTACCTGCAGAAGACGGAGGTGGCGCAGCTCATCGTGTCGCGCCTGCCGGCAACGCTGCTCCTCCTTGTTGCCGCCATTGCCTGCGAACTCCTGATCGGCCTGCCACTCGGCATTGTCGCCGCGCTCAACCGCGGCAAGGTGATCGACAACGGTCTGATGCTGACGAGCTTCCTGACTGTGTCCGCCCCGCAATTCGTTGTCGCGCTACTGTTGCTCTTCGTTTTTGCAGTCAAGCTCGGCTGGTTCCCCATCGGCGGTTACGGCACCTTCGCCCATATCGTCCTGCCGGCAGTCACGCTCGGCATCCTCGGCTCCGGCTGGTACTCACGCATCATGCGTTCCTCGATGGTTGACGTGCTGCGCGCTGATTTCATTCGCACCGCCCGCGCCAAGGGGCTCGGCCGCAGCAAGGTCATCCTCGGCCACGCGCTGCCCAACGCCATCCTGCCCATCATCGCCATGATCGGCATCGACATCGGACTGTTCATGTCGGGCATCGTCGTTGTCGAAAGCGTCTTCGGCTGGCCCGGCATCGGGCAGCTCGCATGGCAGGCCATCCAGCGCGTCGACATCCCGATCATCATGGGCGTCACGCTCGCCTCAGCTTGCGGCATCGTTCTCGGCAACCTCATCGCCGACCTGATTTCGCCGCTCATCGATCCGCGCATCAAGCTGCGCTGAAACCGTCAACCCTCAGGAGTGAAGCCTATGAAGAAGCTGATCCTTTCTACCGCGCTTGCAACGCTCATGGCGCTGCCAGCGCTTGCGCCGGTCCAGGCCCAGGAGCCCAAGCATGGGGGCAACATGGTCGTGACCTACAAGGACGATGTTGCAACCCTTGACCCGGCCATCGGCTACGACTGGCAGAACTGGTCGATGATCAAGTCGGTTTTCGACGGGCTGATGGACTACGAGCCGGGCACCACGAAGCTGCGTCCGGGTCTGGCGGAAAGCTACGAGATCTCCGAGGACGGCCTTACCTACACCTTCAAGCTTCGCCCGGGCGTCAAGTTCCACAATGGCCGTGAACTGGTTGCTGACGACGTGGTCTACTCGATCAACCGCGTTATCAAGCCGGCCACCCAGTCTCCTGGCCAGGGCTTCTTCGGCATGATCGAAGGCTTTGATGATGCCGCCGCCGGCAAGGCTGACACCGTCTCCGGCGTTTCTGCCCCCGACAAGAACACGGTTGTCTTCAAGCTGTCGCGCCCGGACGCCACTTTCCTGCACATCATGGCGCTGAACTTCTCGTTCATCGTGCCGAAGGAAGCTGTCGAGGAAGCTGGCGCCGACTTCGGCAAGAAGCCGGTTGGAACGGGTGCATTCAAGCTGACAGAATGGACGCTCGGCCAGCGCCTCGTGTTTGAAAAGAACGCCGACTACTGGATCTCCGGCGTTCCCTACCTCGACAGCTTCACGGTTGAAGTCGGCCAAGAGCCCGTTGTTGCTCTGCTGCGGGCCCAGAAAGGTGAGGTCGATGTTCCGGGCGACGGCATTCCGCCGGCAAAGTTCGTGGAAGTAATGAAGGACAAGGCGCAGGCTGACCTCGTTGTCGAAGGTGGTCAGCTCCACACCGGCTACATCACCATGAACGTGACGCAGGCACCGTTCGACAAGGTTGAAGTGCGCCGCGCCGTCAACATGGCGATCAACAAGGACCGTATCGTCCAGGTCATCAACGGTCGCGCTGTTCCGGCGAACCAGCCCTTGCCCCCGTCCATGCCGGGCTACACCAAAGACTACGAAGGCTACAAGTTCGACCAGGCAGCGGCCAAGAAGCTGCTTGCTGACGCAGGTTACGAAAACGGCTTTGACACCGAACTCTTCGTCATGAACACGGACCCGAACCCGCGCATCGCCCAAGCGATCCAGCAGGATCTCAAGGCGATCGGCATCAATGCCCAGATCAAGTCGCTCGCACAGGCCAACGTGATCGAAGCTGGCGGTGCTGGCACTGCGCCGATGATCTGGTCGGGCGGCATGGCATGGATCGCCGACTTCCCGGATCCGGCAAACTTTTACGGCCCGATCCTGGGCTGCAGCGGTGCGGTCGAAGGCGGCTGGAACTGGTCTAAGTACTGCAACGCAGAACTTGACAAGCTGGCAGCCGAAGCTGACTCGATCGTTGACCCGAACAAGGTCGACGAGCGCCTGGCCAAGTGGTCCGAAATCTACATGAAGGTGATGGAAGACGCACCGTGGGCACCGGTGTTCAACGAGCAGCGCTTCACCATGAAGTCTGCGCGCATGGGCGGTGATGACGCGCTTTACGTCGACCCCGTCTCGATCCCGGTCAACTACGACTACGTCTATATCAAGGAGTAAGTCTGGTCATGTGCAAGCACTGCAACCACACGATCCATGCGCACCAGCACCATTTCGGTTGGGACAACTCCTTTGCCCCTGCCCTGACGGCTGCACCGGGTGAAACGATCCTGTTCCAGTGCCTTGACAGTTCTGGGGGCCAGCTCGGCCCTCAGTCCACTGTCGAGGATGTCCAGGCGCTGGATTTCAACAAGATCAACCCGGTATCGGGCCCGATCTACGTTGACGGCGCCAAACCAGGCGACGTTTTGAAGGTAACGATCGAAAGCTTCACGCCGCAGCTCCGCGACGGTGCAGGTTTCGGCTGGACTGCCAATATCCCCGGCTTCGGGCTTCTTGCCGACCAGTTCACCGAACCGGCTCTCAACGTCTGGAAGTTCGACGCGTCGAGCATGGAGCCAGCGCTTTTTGGCAAGAACGGCCGCGTGCCGCTGAAGCCGTTTGCCGGCACTATCGGCAATGCGCTCGCCGAAAAGGGCCATCACTCGGTGGTTCCGCCGCGTCGCGTTGGCGGCAATCTCGACATCCGCGACCTGGCTGCTGGCACGACGCTCTATCTGCCGGTGGAAGTTGACGGCGCGCTGTTCTCCGTCGGTGATACCCACGCCGCACAGGGCGACGGCGAGGTCTGCGGCACCGCAATCGAGAGCCCGTTCGACGTCGTACTGACGCTCGACCTCATCAAGGACCAGCCGCTGAAGACGCCGCGCTTCACGACGCCCGGACCGGTGACGCGCCACCTCGACGCCAAAGGCTACGAAGTGACGACCGGTATTGGCCCAGACCTCTGGACTGCGGCCAAGGACGCTGTTGCCAACATGGTCGATCTTCTCGCGACAACGCAAAAGATGGATCCGGTCGACGCATACATGCTCGTTTCGACCTGTGGCGATCTCCGCATCTCCGAGATCGTCGACATGCCGAACGTCGTGGTCAGCTTCTACTTCCCGAGGGCCGTCTTCGAATGACCGCAGCCATGCTTTCTCCCGTCGTCGACACAGCGACGGACGTCGTCCTGTCGGTACGAGACCTGCAGGTCTCTGCCCGGTCGGAACACGGACTGATTCCGCTCGTCGAGGGCCTCAGCTTCGATCTGCATCGAGGCGAGACCCTTGCGATTGCGGGAGAAAGCGGCTCGGGCAAGTCGATCACGTCGCTTGCCTGCATGGGGCTCTTGCCGGCACCCGCGGTTCGCGTGACCGGCGGGTCGATCCGCTTCGGCGAAACCGAACTCACGAGCCTGCCTGAGAAGAAGATGCAGGAGATGCGCGGCGCGCGCATCGCGATGATTTTCCAAGAACCGATGACGGCGCTCAACCCGGTGATGAGCATTGGCCGCCAGCTCGTAGAAGCCATACGAGCACATGAAACCTTGTCAGTCGCGCAGGCAAGGGCACGCGCGCTGGAAGCTCTTAAGGCAGTAAGGCTATCGCAGCCGGAAAAGCGCCTAGAGCAATATCCGCACGAGCTGTCGGGCGGGATGCGTCAGCGCGTGATGATCGCCATGGCGATCGCATTGCGTCCGGCCGTGCTCATCGCCGACGAACCGACCACCGCGCTCGATGTGACCGTGCAGCGCGAGGTTCTTGATCTCCTGCGTGACCTGCAGAAGGACCTCGGGACGGCCGTAATTCTGATCACCCATGACATGGGCGTCGTGGCCGAAATGGCCGACCGCGTCATCGTCATGCGCAAGGGCAGGATGGTGGAGGCCGCGCCGACAATTGATCTCTTCGATGCTCCACGGGAGCAGTATACCCGCGACCTGCTTGCCGCGGTGCCGCGCATTGGAACCGGCGCCTCACGCCCGGACCTCGCCAAGCGCGAGGTCTTGGTCCGGTATGAGGACGTGTCCGTCAACTTCCCGATCCGGCAGGGCCTGCTTGGGCGGGTCGCGGCACGCGTCCATGCGGTCGAGCATGTGTCGCTGGATATTTTCCGCGGAGAGACCTTGTCGCTGGTCGGCGAGTCCGGTTGCGGAAAGTCCACCATGGCGAAAGCGCTCGTCGGCCTCGTACCGCATACCGGCCGCATCGAGATAAACGGCCAAGCGCTAGGGGATCTTGATGCGAAGGGGCGCAAGGCAATCCGCCGCGACCTCCAGATCGTCTTCCAGGATCCGATGGCCGCGCTTGATGCGCGCATGACCGTGGGCGAACTCATCCGCGAGCCGCTGGTCATCCACGGCATGGGCACAGCGGCCGAGCAGAAGGCACGCGTTCGCGAATTGCTTGAGCGCGTCGAGCTGTCGCCCAGCGTCTACAACCGTTACCCGCACCAGTTCTCGGGCGGCCAGCGCCAGCGCATCTGCATTGCGCGCGCCCTTGCGCTGAAGCCGAAGCTGATCATCTGCGACGAAAGCGTCGCGGCACTTGACGTCTCGATCCAGGCGAAGGTGCTCGACCTTCTCCGTGACCTGCAGAAGGAGAGTGGTGTCACCTATCTCTTCATCAGCCATGACATGGCCGTGGTAGAAAACATTTCTGACCGCGTAGCGGTCATGTATCTCGGCCAGATCGTCGAGATGGGCACGCGCGCGCAGCTCTTCGGCAATCCGCAGCACCCTTATACCAAGCGCCTGCTTGAGGCGGTGCCGGTGCCTGATCCGCGCCGTGAGCGGCAGGCAACGGCACGGCTGTCAGGAGATATTCCGAGCCCCGTCTGGAAGGTCGGGCAAGAACCGCAGCGTGTGGAGCTTGTCGATATCGGTGGCGGCCACCTGGTCGGCCGCTAAGCAGACGACAAGCCGACGGCCGCTGCAGAGCGGAATCGGTCAACCATGGCGAAACGTGCGGCCGGCGCGGGACGCCCGACGTGGTAACCTTGAATCTGGTCGATCCGGTATGCCCGCATCAGATCCTCATGCTCCTCGGTCTCGACGCCTTCAACGAGGATCCTGAGGCCGCGATGGCGCAACAGGCTGATGATGTCGCGCAACATCACCCGCCCTCGCTCTTCCGCACAGTCGTGGAGGAACGAGCGGTCGATCTTGACGGTGTCGAACTCGATCATCCGCAGCCAGGACAGACCGGCAAAGCCGGTGCCGAAGTCGTCAAGCCAGATCTGTACGCCGAGCCGCTTCAGTTCGCTGATGCAGCGGACGACCTCCGTGTCCACTTCCAGTTCGACCCCCTCGGTTATCTCGAAGGCGAGTCGCGTTCCGATCAACCCATGCTCTGCGAGCGTTGCCGCAACATAGGCTGCGAAACCCGGCATCTTGAGCTCGGTCGGTGAAACATTGACGCTTGCGACCTGTACCCGGTTGGTGGCAAGCAACTCTTCGCAAACCGTGCGGATGGCCCAGCGGCCAAGCTCGACGATCGCGCCTGTGCGTTCAGCGACAGGAATGAAGGTGTTGGGCGTTACGGGCGTGCCGTCCGGCATCTTCATCCGCATCAGGGCTTCGGCACCATCCAGCGCACCTGTCTGCACGTTGCAGATCGGCTGATAGACGAGCGACATCAGGCGCTGCTCCAGCGCAATCCGGAGGATCGCCGCAATATTTTCGCTCTCGTCGCCGGTCTGCGGATCTTCCGGGTCGAAAACCATGACGCAGTTGCGACCGTTGGCCTTGGCCGCATAGAGCGCGCGATCGGCCTCATGCACGATCTTCTCGAGTTGCTTCGTCTGGCTGCGGGTGTAGGAAACGCCGACGCTGACGGTCACGACGGAGGTACCGTCGCGCCGGTACTCATGCGGCAGGGCCATTGCCTGCACTGAGGCACAGAGGCCGTCGGCCAGCCGGATGGCCTGCTCCGGGTTATCGATCGGAGCGATGACGATGAATTCTTCACCACCATAACGGCCGATTGCAGCCCCCCGGGCCGCAGTCGCCTGATCGAGCCCCTGCGCTACGGCGATGAGACAACGGTCACCCTCCTGGTGACCGTAGAAGTCGTTGTAGCGCTTGAAGAAGTCGACATCAACAAGCAGCACGGCAAAGCCGCGTTGATACGTTTGCCAATCCTGCCAGTGGCTCCGCAGGCGTTGGTCTACAGCACGCCGGTTTTCCAGCCCCGTCAGCGAATCCGTATGCGAAAGATGGAGCAGCGCCCTGCCCCGTTCTTCCGCAGCCTCCTGCTGCAAACGCGCTTCAAAGGCGTTGAGGAAGACCTTGTAGCGCTCCCGATTGAGCTCAAGGTTTACATAGGCCGTAAAGATGAAGCACGAGATGCAGAAGGCGCCGAGGATCAGCTTGTGGAGAAGCAGCATCGGCTCGAAGAAATAGAGCGCACTGATGAAGATCAGCAGGTTTGTTGCCGATGAGGCAACCGCTAGCCGAAAGCGGAAGCTGAAGAACAGGTTAACGCTCATCATGAAGATGGCGCCAAAGGCCATGTAATAGGTGAAGGCCTCTGCGTAGATCGTCTTTTCCGCGGTCAGCAGCCAGACGACGTAACCTGCCAGCACAGCCAGGGCGGCGTTCACATCCATCAAATCGGCGGAGGCCTTGAGGCGCAGGAGTAACTCAAGCAAGCAAAGCGACGTGATGCCAACGATCACGCGGCCGACAATCGTGTGGGCCGCGACGTCAGGGACGAAGAGAAGATCGGTGACCGAATAGGCGACATAGGCGAAAACAGCGATCCACAGCCCGCGCCGTGTCACCTGCTTGCGCCCGTCCTCACTTTCCTGGCGGTACAGGTTGCGCATCTGCTCCGCCGAATATGCCGACCCGACAGTGGGTACATTGGTATCGGCCAACATGTGCATCATGCCCTGTTTACCCAATGGTTCGGCTGCGCCTGATGCACACCCTTTACTCCGGACCAAACCAAGTTGCCTCAGACGATCTCGAAGGCAACCGGCGTCGGTTTTTCAGACGCGATTTCAGGCAAGTATCCTTCCAAGGGTTTAACGTTCACTAAACTTTCGAGGGAATGCGACCAAAGATTGCGTGCTGCAACTTGACCTTTTGGAGAATGCTAAGGATTTTAGTCAATGCATTTATCTGAAATTAATTATGAGGTTAGCGTGGCCCAGCCTTTATTTTCTCTTGATGGCGCAAGCTTGATCACCCCACAGTCCGTCAGCAATACGACTGCGGCACAACCTACAAACGATATCAACGACTTACTTTTAACTGCAGAAGCCGAGTTCGCGCTTATCGCCAACATTGCAGCGCAACGTTTCGAAGCAGGCAAAAATCTCCCCGAAGCCGTCAAATGGCTGATCACCCAAATGCACGAGTTGCGCGCCAAGGCCGGTCCGGCGGTGTGGCAGAAGCTCATCCCTCTCATCCAGGCCCATCCTTCTGCTGAGATCATGCAGCAGTGCCCCTTTACCCGCTGGTCATTTGACAAGCCACGTGGATATTCCGGTGACGCAAGCCTGATCGACTTCATCTATGGCCATGAAGACGTGGCCATAGAGGTGGCACGGTCCACGCCGCAGGGGCTGGAAATATTCGAATACACGATCAATGCGCCGGGGCCGGTGGCCGTGCGGGAACGCCGCGATATCCTCACCCAGTATGTCGATCGTGTAGCAGCCGAGAAGGGGCCGGATACAGAAATTCTGACGGTCGCTGCCGGTCACCTGCGCGAAGCAGAAGCGTCGGAGGCATTGAAGAATGACGGGATCAAGCGGTGGGTTGCCCTGGACCAGGACCCGCTAAGCATCGCCACGATCGCCCGCCAGTTCCAGAACACCTGCATCGAGCCAACCGAGGGATCGGTGCGCGGCCTGCTGGCCAATAAGTATCAGCTCGGTACGTTCGACCTGATCTATGCGGCCGGCCTCTACGACTACCTTGCGGACCGGGTGGCAATCCGCCTCACCGAAGTATGCCTGGACATGCTGAAGCCGGGCGGTGTCTTCCTTTTCGCCAACTTCTCCAATGAGATGGCGGATGACGGCTACATGGAATCCTACATGAACTGGGAACTGCTTCAGCGCTCCGAAGAGGAGATGTGGAAGATCGCCAAGCTCAGCAGCGACCAGTCAAAAGTCGAGGTCGACGTGTGGTGGGGTAGCAACCGGAACATCATCTACAGCACGATCCACAAGAAAGCCTGAATCGGCCAAGTGAGAGGCGCCTGGGGTCCATATCCCAGGCACCTTTTTCTGAACGCCGCTATTGGAGCGTCTCTTCGACGAAGGCTTCGACCTTAAGCCGAGGGCGCTGTTTCCAGCTTCGGAACCGCATCCAGCAGCATCTGCGTATAGGCGTGGCGCGGCGCGCTGAAGACCTGCCTTGCGGTCCCCTCCTCCACGATCTCGCCATGCCGCATCACCACCACGCGGTCGCAAAGGTGATGCACGACTGACAAGTCATGACTGATGAACAGCAGCGTGATGTTGAGGTTGCGGCGTAGATCCATCAACAGGTTGATGACCTGCGCCTGGATTGAGACATCGAGCGAGGCGACCGGCTCGTCGCAGATGATGACCTCCGGCTGCATTGCGAGCGCTCTGGCAATGGCGATGCGCTGCCGTTGGCCGCCCGAGAACTGGTGTGGATAGCGATCGGCGAGTGCAGGATCGAAGGCAACGGCGCGCAGCCACCGGTTCACATATCCCCGTGCGTTGGACCGCGTGCAGAAGCCATGCGCAATCGGACCTTCGGCCACTGACTGGAAGATGGTTCGGCGCGGGTCGAGCGAGGCGAACGGATCCTGGAAGATCATCTGCACGTGGGTACCGAGCTTTCCAGTTGCCGAGCGCACCGGCTTGCCGCCAATGGAAACGGTGCCGGAGGTCGGTGCATAGATGCCGCACAGGATGCGACCGAGGGTCGATTTGCCTGATCCCGATTCACCGACGAGTCCCAAGATCTCGCCGCGTGCGATCGTCAGATTGGCGGAAATGACCGCATGCACCGGGCTCGGCTGCTTCATCAAGCCCCAGCGAATGGCAAGGCGACGGAGCGCGCCTACCCGTGGGGAGAAGATCTTGTCGATCGCCTCGGCCTTCACGAACTCGGGATCGGCCGGGGCGCCGACGGCAGCGCCCGCAAGGTTGCCGAGATCAACCGGCCCGGCGGCTTCCGTTGCGGCAGATGCGAGCGGCTGCCCAGGCGTCGAACGTGACGGCAAGGCATCCAGCAGCCCCTGCGTGTATGGATGCTGCGGATTGTGCAGCACCTCCCGCGCAGGGCCGGCCTCAACGATCTTGCCGCGCCGCATGACGGCAATGGTGTCGGCAATAGACGATACGGTCGCGAGATCGTGGCTCACCCAGATCAGCGACGTACCCATTTCCGCGACGAGCGCCTTCACCATGCGCAGGATTTCAGCCTGAACCGACACGTCGAGCGCGGTCGTTGGCTCATCAGCGATCACCAACTGTGGCCGATGAAGGAGCGCAATTGCGATGGCCACACGCTGTCGCATCCCGCCAGAAAACTCATGTGGGTACTGGTCGACCTTGTTTTCCGGATCGACGATCTTGACCTTGGCTAGCGCCTCAACCGCCCGGCGGCGTACCTCCGCGTCCGATACATCTTCATGCGCGCGGATCGCCATGCCGATCTGGTCGATGATCCTGACAACCGGGTTCAGCGTCATCATCGGGTCCTGGAACACCATAGAGATGTCCTTGCCGCGAATCTTGCGCAATTCCTTCTGGCTCAGCCCGACCAGCTCGCGTCCGTTGAAGCGGATCGAGCTTTCCGGCTGGATGCGGCCGGTCTCGTCCAGCAGCCCGATCAGCGAGAAGCCGGTGATCGACTTGCCGGAGCCGGACTCGCCCACCAACCCCATGATCTCGCCGCGCTTCAGCGAAAAGAAGATGTCATCAACCGATCTAACGGTACCCTTGTCGGTTTCGAAATAGGTCCGCAGGTTACGGACATCCAGAAGATGGGTCATTTGCGCAGCCTCGGATTGAGCTGATCTCGGATCTGGTCGCCAACCAGGTTGATCGCCATGATGAGGATGATCAGTGCCACGCCGGGGTAGATCGCAATCCAGTAGCGTCCCGACATAAGGTACTGGAAGCCGTTGGCGATCAGCATGCCGAGTGACGGCTCGGTCGGCGGAAGCCCGACACCGAGGAAGGAAAGCGTTGCCTCAAGCGAAATGGCGGATGCGACCTGCACTGTTGCGACCACAATGAGCGGCGGCAAGGAGTTGGGGAGGATATGGCGGGTGATGACAAACCAACCGCTCATCGGCACGGAAAGTGCGGCCTGCACATAGTCCTTCTGACGCTCCGCGGCAGCTGCGCCATGGGCCGTGCGCACGAAATACGCATACTGTGCGAAGACAAGTGCGAGGATGAGCTGCGGTTTGCCCTGGCCGAGAACAGCCGCCACCACGAATGCCAGCAGGATCGCCGGAAATGACAATTGGATGTCGACGATGCGCATGATGAGCTGCTCGATGCGGCCGCCGACATAAGCAGCAAAACACCCCACCACTGCACCGATCGAGAAGGCGATCGCGCCGGCCATCAGACCCATCTGCAGTGAGATGCGCAGGCCATAGACAATGGCGGACAGCAGGTCACGCCCCTGGCTATCGGTGCCGAGCAGGTGAACGATGCCCTTCGAACTGACATAGCCTGGCGGACGGCGCGCGTCGCGCAGCACCAGCGACTTCAGGTCGTAAGGGTCTTGCGGCACGATGAACGGCGCAAAGACCGCTGCGAGGATGATGACCACCACCACCGCAAGGGCGGCGATCGCAACCTTGTTGCGGCGGAACGTATGCCAGAACTCGGCAAGCGGTGAGACGGATTTTACCGCGTGGGCTTCCGTGGCCATGTCAGCGCCTCCCATTCCGCAGGCGCGGATCGAGCGCCGCATAGGCGAGATCTACGCTAAGATTGATGATGACGAACAGCGCCGAGACCAGCATCAGGTAGGCGACCATGACGGGCCGGTCGAGCGAGGTGATGGAATCAACGATGAGCTTGCCAAGGCCCGGCCAACTGAAGATCGTCTCGGTAACAAGCGCAAAGGCGAGCGTGGAGCCGAGCTCCAGACCAAACACCGTCACAAGAGGAATAGAGATCAGCTTCAGCACATGCCGGCGCAGGATCGTCCATTCCGAAATGCCCGCGGCACGGGCGAATTTTACTGTGTCGGTCAGCATGACTTCACGCGTGCCGGAGGCGGCCAGCCGGCACATCATGGCGAGCTTGAACAGAGACAGGTTGAGCGCCGGCAGGATCAGGTGCGACCAGCCGTCGAGTGTCAGGAACGAAAACGGTATGCCGAAAAGCTCCGCCGTCTCGCCACGCCCGCCCGCCGGCAGCACGCCGAACTGCACGGCAAACACCATGATCAACATCAGGCCGATCCAGAATGTCGGCACCGAGAAACCGAGGATCGACACCGCCATGATGATCTTAGCGAGCAGGCCATCCGGCCTGTACCCGGCGTAAACGCCAAGTGGAATTCCGACGACCGAAGCGAACAATACCGCGATCAACGTCAGTTCCAGCGTTGCAGGCAGACGCTGGGCGATCAGTGTCTCCACCGGCATGTTGAAGACGAAGGAACGCCCGAAGTCACCGGTCAGCAGCCGCTGCAGGAACTGGAGATATTGCTGCCACAACGGCAGGTCAAAGCCATACTGCTCGATGACGAGCTGGCGCATCTCCTGCGTCACGTCAGGTGATATCAGCACATCGACGGGATTGCCGATGACGTAAACCCCCATGAAGACGAGCATCGACATGATCAGCAGCACGAAGAGTGCCTGTATGAAACGGCGTAATATGAATGATGCCATGGCTGCCCCCGGATAGATCCTTGAAAGGGGGCAGCGCCCCCTGAAGTCTTAGTGCCAGCCGTGCTGGATTTCGTGACGCGTTTCCTCAACGCCAACCCGCCAGATCTCCATCATGTCGGAGTCCGGCCGCTGGAAAACGCCATGGTAGTTGCCCTCGCCGATACGTTCGCGCTTGCGTCCTGCATCGACCCGGCTTGTGGCGGCAAAATCGATCCGCTCCTTCTGAAAATTCGGAACGGGTGCGGCCTTGAGGCGTGTCCACGGGAAGTTTTCCATCCAGCTTGCATGTGATGCGGCCGGATCAATCTCCAGCACCTTGGCCATGGTCTTCGGCGCGCGCCACCAGTCATGCAGCTTGACCGAGGTGTCGCGGTTGCGGTTCATCCACTCACCGATCAACGGATTGATCGGCGTGTTTCCGCCGTGGCCGTTGACGATCAATATACGCCGGAAACCAGAGCGGTAGATGCTGTCGAGGATGTCTTCAAAGACGCTGATATAGGTGCGCAAGGAAAGCGTGATCGTGCCCGGGAAATCGGCAAATCCCGAAGCCATGCCATACGGCAAACAAGGGAAAACCGGCACGCCCAACGGCTCGGCGGCCTCCACGGCCACGCGCTCTGCGAGGATCATGTCAGTAGCGAGACTCAGGTAAGCGTGCTGCTCGATCGAACCGACCGGCAGGACGCAACGGTCGTCCTCCTTTACCCGCTCCTCAACCTGGGCCCAGTGCATGTCCTGAATGCGCATTCTCTATCCTTCTCACTGCTGTGCCGCCACCTCTAGGACGCGTTTCGTCCCTTCCGCTCCCGGCGGCCAAAACTCCAATTTAGTTCTTTATGGATCGAAAATCGCGATTGACGCAAGCCTTTTTGGCAGAATACAGTTCCATTCGAGATCAATATAGGTTTTCGCGGTGGATATCATAATGGACGACGCAATGCGTCAGGCGCTGTTTGAAGGGCGAGCGGGACGGGAAGAACCGGCAGTGTCGCCCGGCCCGAAGATCGATGCCATGATGCACGCGAAGCTTTGGGATAATCCCTGCTGGTTTTCGTTCCGGCTCAACTATCTGGCCCTTCATTTCAACAATCCGGTCTACGGCTACATCCAGCAGAACCTTGGTTTGCTGCGTCCGGAATTCGTGGTGCTGTGGTCGCTTTACCTTGGCGGCAGTTCCACGCTGACTGACGTCGTTCGGTCTTCGGGTTTTCCCAAGAACACGTTGAGCCGCGCCGCGAACAAGCTCTCCCGGCTGGAGATGATCGATCGCGAGATCGACCAGGACGACCAGCGGCGTGTTACGCTCGGCCTGACGGAGAAAGGGCGGGCGGCAGTGGAATCGGCCCGCGGGAAGATGATCGAACACGAGCGCCGGATGCTGGAATGCCTCAGTCCGGCTGAGCGGCTGAGCCTTTCGGAAATCCTGACAAAACTCGTCACGGCGTCAGCCGAGTGGCCGCCGATGATCGAAGGCGAGGATACCGACGACGCGATTTGATCGCGTAGCACAACTTCCCGGCTATGGGCCGAGCGACAGAACCCAAAACACTCAACAAGAGAGGAACCTTATGACGATGAAATCCATAATCCGTGCGGCCCTTGTGGCCACCATTCTGTCGTCGCCCGTCGCGGCACTCGCAGCCGACCTGGTGATCGCAACCAAGAATGGCCCTGCGTCAATGGACCCGCACTTCACGGCGACCTCGGCCAATGCCGAAGCCACCAAGCACGTTTTCGACACGCTGCTGCGGTCGGGCAACGACCTCGAAATCCTGCCCGGTCTGGCAACCAACTGGCAGGCGCTTGACGACACCACCTGGGAATTCAAGTTGCGCCAGGGCGTGAAGTTTCACGACGGCTCGGATTTCACCGCGCAGGACGTGAAGTTCTCGATCGAACGCATCCCGGACGTCACCGGCCCGAACCCGTCCACCATCTATGTGCGCCGCGTGGCCAGCGTCGAGATCGTTGACGACTATACCATCCGCGTGAAGACGAACGGCGCAGCGCCGAACCTGCCGAACGACTTCGTTCGCCTGTTCATCGTGTCGCACAAGGCTGCGGCCGACTATTCGACTAAGGACACCTCGGCCGAAGGCTTCAACATGGGCAAGGCCACCATCGGTACTGGCCCCTACAAGTTCGTCAGCTGGGCACCGACGCAGGACCTGGTGCTGGAGAAGTTCGACGGTTACTGGGACGGCGCACAGCCTTGGGACAAGGTCATCCGCAAGGAGATCCCGAATGACGCGGCACGCGTTGCCCAGTTGAAGGCGGGCCAGGTCGATCTCATCGCCAAGGTTCCGGCAACCGACCTCGCCAGCATCGAGTCCGATTCCAAGCTTCAGGTGATCAAGAAGGAATCTGTCTACATTCCTTACCTGGAGTTCGACTTCCGCGAGAATTCCCCGCAGGTTTGGGACAATTCGGGCAAGAAGCTGGACAAGAACCCCTTCCTGGATCCTCGCGTCCGTGAAGCCTTCGACCTCGCGCTCGACCGCGAGACCATTGTGGAGTTCGCTCTCGAAGGCATGGGCGTCGTAGCAACCCAGCTCGTCGCCCCGAACATCTTCGGTTACAACAAGGCGATCCCTGCTCCGGCGTTCGATGTCGAAAAGGCTCAGAAGCTGATGGCTGAAGCCGGTTATCCGGAAGGCTTCAAGGTCGCGCTGAGCTACGCCAACGACCGCATGCCGACCGAGCTTGGTCCGACGGTTGCGCAGCTTCTGGCCGCGATCAACGTGACGGTCGACGTCCAGGGCGTTCCGGCAGCCGTGTTCAACCCGGCCAAGACACGTGGCGAGTATTCGCTCTACATGGCCTCCTGGGGCACGCTGACGGGCGAGTCGAACTACATGCTGTCGTCGCTGATACACACCAATGACGCGGAGAAGTCGCTCGGCGCCTTCAACGTGCGCGGTTACTCAAACCCGCAGATGGACAAGCTGATCCAGGACGCCGCCGTCGAGATGGACGAAGCCAAGCGCCTTGCCCTGCTTGAGGAAGCCAACATGCTGGTTGCGACGGACCGTCCGGACCTGCCGCTGGCGACTAACCTGTCCGCCTGGGGCGCCAAGGCTGATAAGGTGACGTACAACCCGCGTTCTGACGAAGACACGCTGGCCATGGACGTCCAGCCCAAGAAGTAAGCGAAACAATCCGAGGGCACCGGCAACACCCGGTGCCCTTCTCTTTTATCGGAGGATACCCATGACGAAATTCGCTCTTGCCATCCACGGCGGTTGTGGCGTGATGGCCAAGCTGGACCTCAGCGAGGCCGAATGGAATGCCGCCCGCCGCGACCTCGGGCGTGCGCTCGAAGCCGGCTATGCTGTCCTGGAGCGCGGCGGACGCGCCATCGATGCTGTCCAGGCTGCCGTTGTCGTCATGGAAGACAGCCCCCACTTCAACGCCGGTCATGGCGCAGCGCTCAACGAAAACGGCATTCATGAACTGGATGCCTCCATCATGGACGGCGAAACGCTCGCCGCCGGCGCTATCTGCGGCGCACGGCACATCCGCAACCCGATCATCGGCGCACGTGCCGTTCTCGAACACGGAGATGCGGTGCTGCTTGCTGGCCCCGCCGCCGACCGATTTGCCGAGTCCAAAGGGCTCGCAGTCGAGGAGCAGGCTTATTTCACCACCGAGAAGCGCAAGCGCGCCCTCGCGGCGATGAAGGCGCATGCCGCCGCCGGTACGGCGTTCGCCGCCAGCGAGGCGGAGAAGCATGGCACGGTGGGCGCCGTCGCGCTCGACCAGCACGGCCATCTTGCCGCCGCCACCTCAACCGGAGGCTACAACAACAAGCCGGAGGGACGCGTAGGGGACAGTCCGATCATCGGCGCCGGCACTTACGCGCGCGATGGCGTCTGCGCCATCTCCGGCACGGGCAAGGGCGAGTTCTTCATCCGCCATGTCGTCGGCCACGAGATTGCGGCGCGCATGGCTTATCTCGGCGAGGATGTGGAGACAGCGTCAGCCAAGGTCATCATGGAAGACCTGAAGATCCACAATATCGGTGCGGGCCTCGTTGCGGTTGGCGCTGATGGGTCTGTTGCCGCACCCTACAACACGGATGGCATGTTCCGCGGTTGGGTGACCGATGCCGGTGAATTCCGCGTTGCTTCGCATGCGGAAGTCATGTCCTATCCGTGAGCCGTCGTTCCGGCCTCTACTGAGCGACGAGATGGCCTGCTGACACTTCACGATATTCCCGTCTCGTCGCGATATAATCGGCGGGACGGATCGGGCTCCTGAGCTCATCGCTCGCAACCATGCGCTTCTCCCGCCGACGATCCGGATCGGGGACGGGAACGGCAGCCATCAACTTCTTCGTGTAGTCGTGTTGGGGGTTGCCGAAGACTGCCGCACGCGGCCCGATCTCGACGATTTCCCCCAGATACATGACCGCCACGCGGTGGCTCACCCGCTCCACCACCGCCATGTCGTGGGAGATGAACAGGAAGGCGAGGTTGAGGCTATGCTGCAGATCGAGCATGAGGTTGATGACCTGCGCCTTGATCGAAACATCGAGTGCTGACACACTTTCGTCGGCGACAATCACCTTCGGCTGCAGCGCAAGCGCGCGAGCGATGCAGATACGCTGACGCTGGCCGCCGGAGAACTCGTGCGGATAGCGGCTTGCCATGTCTGGCGTCAGCCCGACCTTGCGCAGCATGTCGGCGACCACCTCCTTGGCCTCCTTCGACGTTCCCATCCTGTGTTCAAGATAGGGCTCTGCGATCGCTTGGCCGACCGTCATGCGGGGGTTGAGAGACGCGAACGGATCCTGGAAGATCATCTGGACGGACTTGCGCATCTCCCGCATCTGCCGCTTGTCAAGCGCCTGCAGGTCCCGGCCCTCGACGGTAACAGAGCCGGAGTCGGGCTCGATCAGCCGCATGATGGCGCGGCCCGTCGTGGACTTGCCGCAGCCGGATTCGCCAACCAAGGACAGCGTCTCACCGGCAAAAAGGTCGAACGAGACATTCTCGACAGCATGAACGCGGCCGCTTAGGCGGCCGAACAGGCCTGAATGGATCTCGAACCGCTTGGTGAGGTTCCTCACCTCCAGGATCGGCTTATCCCTGACAACCGTATCCGGCACCTCCACCGGCGTATCAGACTGGCCCGTCGTGTTGTTGACGACCGGAAAGCGCAACGGCCGCTCGTATTTCTGCATCGAGCCAAGAACCGGCACCGCTGACAGCAATGCACGTGTATAGGGATGCCTGCCGCGGTGGAAGATGTCGGCTGTCGCCCCCGTTTCCACCTGCTCGCCCCGATACATGACAACCGTGCGGTCGGCAATTTCCGCCACGACGCCCATGTCGTGCGTAATGAAGAGGACCGAGGTCCCCTCCTCTTCCTGAAGGATCTTGATCAGGTCGAGGATCTGCCCCTGGACCGTCACGTCGAGCGCCGTTGTCGGCTCGTCCGCGATCAAGAGCTTCGGTCTCGATGCGAGAGCCATGGCGATCATCACGCGTTGGCGCATGCCGCCGGAGAACCGGTGCGGATATTCATCGAACCGCGATGCGGCAGAAGGGATGCGAACCTTGTCCAAGAGGCGGATGGTTTCAGCCCTCGCTTCCGCGGCGGACATCGGCTTGTGGCACAACAGCGCTTCGGAGATCTGGTCTCCGATGGTGAAGAGCGGATTGAGGCTCGTCATCGGCTCCTGGAAGATCATCGAGACCTCGTTGCCGCGCACCTTGCGCATCTCGTGCTCGGGAAGCGAAAGCAGGTCGCGATCATCAAGCATGATCTTGCCTTCGATGCGGCTCGTTCCTTCCTGCAGCAACCGCATGATGGACAGCGAGGTGACGCTCTTGCCGGATCCCGACTCCCCGACGATCGCCACGGTCTCTCCCGGCGCGACCGAGAAGGAAACGTTGCGGACCACCGGCTTCCATTCGCCGTCCACGTTGAACGAAGTGGTAAGGTTCTGGACGGACAGAACCGGGGCGATGTTCCTTGTTTCGATGTTTGTCATGATCGTTCCCTCGTTCCTGTGAGCCAGGTTGACGGCTCCCGCATTCGCCCTTCGGGCGCCTTCCGCCCGCCAGGGAGAAGGAAAAAGCCTCAGTCCGGCCAGCGCAACAGGCTGTCGAAGCGGTGCCTGCTGCGGTTTTCAAGCGGCGTGGCGATGATCTCGTTGGAGGCACGCGCCTTGTGGAGTTCCTCCGAAAGGCGTGCCGCCACGATTTTCTCCTGGCCCGGATGCAGGTTGCAGGGGTCGAGATAGAAGTAGTTGTGCTCCACCTCGTGGTCGCGGACGATGACTGGCGGGTTGCCACGGCCAAGTGCGGCCGCAAGATCCCAAGCGGTGATATGGGCTTCCGGGGCCGAGACAATCACCCGCAGGCGGTCGAGCGGGTTGTTGGTCGGATCCGGTTCGATCAGCGCGGTAATGCCCGGTCGGCCGTCGAGCGTTTCCTTCCAGAGGTTCAGGTAGCCGGTTTCGCGCTCTCGAATGCCGGCGTGATCGCGCGTCTCCCACGCTTCCAGCGCCGCCATGACGCCGTAGACGCTTTCCTTGCCGACCTTCATGCCGCGGCCGATGCCCATGTTCTGCAGGAAGGCATGGCGGACCAACTCCTTCTTGCCAGCAACCATGCCAGAAGTCGGGCCGCCAAGGAACTTGTGACCAGAATAGAGTGCAATATCCGCACCCAGCGCCAGAAACAGCTTCAGATCATACTCGGAAGCCGCATCGACGATAACCGGAACGCCCTTGGCATGAGCGATCTCAACGAATTCGGCGAGATGCAGAAGCCCATAATCAACCACATGATGGGAAACGACAAAGACAGCCGCAGCCGTCTTCTCGGTAATGGCGTTCTCCATATGGAAACGGTGCGTCGAGGTTGCCTGGCCGATAAGCACGACCTTGCCACCGCCAAGCCGGATCGCCTGGTCCACCGGCGCGCCGTAGCTCACCACATGGCCCATCTGAACGATGACTTCATTCTTCTCAGGCGTCGCATCCGGCAGCTTTTCGATTGCCAGCAGGTTGTCACCGGTGATTGCTCCCGCAACGGCAAGGCTGATGCCAGCTGAACAGGATGCCGTGACGAAACCTGCCTCGCCGCCGGTCAGCCGTGCGATGACCGCGCTTGCCTTGCGCTGCAGGTCGTTGATCTCGACGAACTGCGGCAGGATCGCCGTCATCGCCTCGATCGCTTCGGGGACGACAATCGATGCTCCGAGGCTGGTCATCGTGCCGGAGACGTTGATGACCGGGCGAAGGCCGATCTTGGTGCGGATGTCATCGGACATTTTATCTCTCTCCAGATGCTGGCCGCCGTAGTTTGCCATCGACAGCTATGCCATAATAATGTAATAGGCTCCCAAATCAGATAAGGAACATCTATTTGGACGCGAAGACTTCACCCGCTGTTTTCAACGAGGACGCTGGCGCTGCACAGGAAACCAGTGCGAAAGGTGCGCGCCGCTCTCGTGTGAGCGGCATCGACCGTGCGCTGCAGGTGATTGATCATCTCTACGAAACTGGTTCGCCAGCCGGCGCTTACGCCATCGCGAAGGCGATCAAGGCGCCGCTTTCGACCGTCTACGTCATCATCGACGACTTGGTCGAAAAGAACATGCTGGCTCGCAACGCCGACGGTTCGATCTGGCTCGGTGCACGGCTCTACCATTACGGCCTCGCCTACGCCCGCTCGCTTGATTTCATGAGCGTCGCCACCCACGAAATGCACGACCTCTGCCGGAAAGCAGGCGAAACCGTCCAGGTCTGCGGCCGCGACGGCGACTATATGCTGGTGCTTGCCATGGCCGATGGTCCGAGCCACTTCCAGGTCGCCTCGCGCGTCGGTACCCGCGTGCCGCTCAACTGGACAGCTTCCGGACGGCTCCTGGTGGGACACCTGCCGGAGAGCGAGCGGATCGAGCTGTTCAAGCGCTGCGCCCGCACCTCCCCGACCGGCCGCGCGGAGATCGACGCGCGCACGCTTTCCGACTCCGCCGGCAAGGCCTTTGGAGAGCGCCTGTCCATCCAGGTTGCCGAGTCCGACTACGCGGTTGCCTGCATCGCGTCGCCGATCTGCGACCGTGACGGCCGGTGTGTTGCGACCATTTCCATCGTCCTTCCGGAACAGAAGGTTCTTTCCGACGAGAACCACTACACGGAGCACGTTCGCGCCTCCGCCGAGCAGATCGAAAAACTGATGGGCTGGCGCAACCACTGAGGTCATTGGTCAATCCCTGAGCGAGACGATCGCTTCGATCTCGACGGTAATGTTGCCCGGCAGCGAACCGAAGCCGACAGCAGACCGGGCATGTTGGCCCGCTTCGCCGAAGACTTCGATGAAGAGGTCCGAGCAGCCGTTGATGACGCTCGGGTGATCCCGGAAGTCGGGAACGGCGTTGACCATTCCCAAGAGCTTCACCACGCGTTTCACTCGTGAAAGGTCGCCTAGTGCCTCATGCATCACGGCCAGCAGGTTGATGCCGACAAGGCGCGCGTGTTGATAAGCGAGAGCAACATCCACTTCGCCCCCCACCTTCCCTGCATGAAGGTACCCGTCCGCCTCGCGCGGCCCTTGGCCGGAAAGGTAGAGCATGTTGCCTTCAAACACATGCGTCACGAAATTGGCGATAGGCGGCGGCGAAGGTGGCAGCGCGATGCCGAGGGTTGCCAACCGGTCGTAGGGCGCAGTTGCCGTGGGAGCGGCCTTTGCTGGAGACGTCGTCACGTAAACTCCTGTCATGCGATTTTCATGAGGTTGCCGATCACCGCCACGACAGGCCGTGGCTGTGACGGACGAGCCGGCGGGCACGCGGGATGTAGCGGCTGGAAGCTACCGCCTCCGATCCCATGATCGCGTAGCGGGGCTCGAACAGCTTCTGCAGGCGCGAGACGTCGCCGTTGGAATCGGTCGCCTCCAGATCAGCATCAACGAGGTCGAAGATCGTGAAATCGGCGCGTTCGCCAACCGAAAGCCGGTTCTCCATCGATAGCTTGATGACCTCCGCGGGATTATGCGTGACAGCCTCAACCACCTTGTCGAAGGGCATGCCGACCGACATCAGCTTTGACATCGTGGTCGCCAGATCCCAGACCGGGAAATTCATCGAGTGACCGTGAAGGTCCGTCGAGATCGAATGCGGCAACAGCCCGCGCGAGATCGCGGCTTCCGCCACCTTGAAGGAGAAGGACGCTCCGCCGTGGCCGATGTCGAGCCGCACGCCTTCGGCAGCACAACGTTCGGCGAGGTTGAACAGGTCCTCGTCTTCCATGATGGAGGAGCCAGCCTTGCCGTTGAAGCAGTGCGTGACGACGTCGCCGGGGCCGAGAATTTCCAGAACTTCATCATACAGCGCCGGCGGTTCGCCGACATGCACCATCATCGGAACCTTGAGGATCTTCGCAATCTTCTTGCCGAGCTTAACCGGCGTCACACCCCAAGAGCCCGTGATGACATGGCTCGCGCGGACCTTGATGCCGACGATATGCTCCTTGTTCTCGGCATAGCACTCCAAGATACGGTCTAGATCGATGTCGCGGATGTCACGGAGTTCGGCGACGCGATTGCAGGCGACGAGACCAATCGAACCGAGATTGAGGAAGGCCTTGATGCGCTCCTTCGACGGCTCGATGATGTACTCGCGAAAACCGTGGAAGTTCGCCTCACCCGCGGAACCGGCGTCGACCAGCGTGGTGACGCCACGCTCTGCGCCACATTCGGACGGGCGGATGGAGATGTCGGTGCCGCCATGCCAGATGTGGACATGCAGGTCGACCCAACCGGGCGAGATCCAGGCGCCCTTGCCGTCGATGCGTTCCGCATCAGCGGGAGCGGCAAGCTGAGAGCCGATCGCGGCGATCTTACCGTCGGAGCCGACGAGAATGTCCGTCGCTGCATCCGGCACACTCTGCCGGAACGCCATCGGTTTCACATTGGTGATGAGGAGCGGCTTAGCCGCTTTTTCACCGTTCATTTACAGATCCTTTCGCAGTCTGGGATCGAGCATATCTCTCAAACCATCGCCGACCATTTGCAGCGACAGCACGGATAAGATGATGGCGAAGCCCGGGAAGTAGGTCATCCAGTCGGCCTGGCCGATATATTGGCGGCCGGCGGAGATCATTGTGCCCCAGGTCGGGATTTCGGGGCTCACGCCGAGGCCAAGGAAGGAAAGGCCGGCTTCGGCGAGCATCGCACTGGCGAACAGGAACGTGCCCTGCACCAGGATCGGCGAGACGAGGTTGCGCAGCACGTGTCGCGTCATAATGTGGAAGGTCGAAATCCCGAGCGCCTTTGCCGCTTCCACATAGGGCAGTTCGCGAATGACGAGCGTAGAGGCACGGACGATCCGCGCGAGGCGTGGCGAATAGACGATCGACAGGGCCACGATGACGGTCGTCAGCGACGGACCGAGCGCAGCGACCAGCGCGATCGCAAGCAGGATATCCGGGAAAGCCATCATCGCATCGATCAAGCGCGCGATCGGCGTGTCGAGCCGCTGGAAGAAACCAGCGAGCAGTCCCATCGTTACCCCGATGATGGCCGAAAGAGCGACAACTGCGGCGCCGACCAGCAGCGACAGTCGCCCAGCGTAAATGGTGCGGCTAAATACATCGCGGCCAAACTCGTCGGTCCCGAACCAGAACAGTTCGCTCGGCGGCTTCAGTCGATTGACGATCGAAAGCTTCGTTGGCGAATAGGGTGCGATCCACGGGGCCAGAACAGCCAGCAACACGAAGATCGTCAGGACGATCAAGCCGGCGGCGACCGTCTTGCGCTTCAGCAGGCGCCGCACGAAACGGCTCCGTTCGCTCACTTCCGGCTTCTCGGCGGTGGTTGCGATATTAGCCATCGTCGCGCACCCCCTAGTAACGGACACGAGGATCAACGAGCAGATAAAGCATGTCGATCGCGAAGTTGATGAAGACATAGAGCCCAGCGATCACGAGCAAAGCGCCCTGGATCACCGGATAGTCACGGCGCAGCACGGCGGACACAACGAGATTGCCAACGCCCGGCAGGCCGAAGACGGTTTCCGTCACCACTGCGCCGGAGATGAGAACGGCGGCGGTGAGCCCGATCACCGTCAGGATCGGGATCAACGCGTTCTTCAGCGCGTGCTTGAGAATGACTTTCCGCTCGATCAGCCCTTTGGCGCGAGCTGTTCGGATATAATCGTCGCCCAACACGTCAAGCATGGAAGCCCGGGTGAACCGCAGGATGAGCGCGGAGGACACGAGACCGAGCGCAAACGCCGGAAGCGTCAAGTGATACATGCGCGTCGCAAAGCTCGCTCCCGGCCCGCCATACCCTGAGACGGGAAACATACCGAAACGCACGGCAAAAAACTGCATCAGGATGAGGCCGAGCCAGAAGCTCGGGGTCGAAGCCGCCAGCATGGCGATCGTGGTCGAGGCCTGATCAACGAACGAACCGCGCCGGTAGGCGGCATAGATGCCGATTGGCAGGGCGATGACGCTGGCAATGGCCAGTGAAAAGATCGTCAGGAAGAAGGTGGGCTCGGCGCGGTCAAGAAGTGCCGAGGTGACCGGCATGTTGAGGAAGATCGACCGACCAAGGTCGCCCTTCAGCAGTTGCCCGATGTGATAGATGTATTGCAGGACAATCGACTGATCGAGGCCGAGCCGGCTGCGTAGCTCTGCGATATCCTGCGGCGTCGCATCAGGCCCCAGCATCACCGCAGCCGGATCGCCCGGCGTGACACGCACGATCACGAATACGATCGTGACGACAAGGAACATCACGACGATCATGCCAAGGAGGCGCTGGAGGATGTAACGTATCATGGGCGGTTCCTGTGTCCGCTTATTCTGCCGGTTTGCACCTCGTCCGCTGTTGCTCCTCCTCTTCCACAGAAGAAGCGCCGGGCGGCCGGGCACGTATCTCTCCCCGCGTACGGGGAGAGAGTGAGCATCAGTGCAACTCCTACGAGATGCTACTTCTTGATCGAGGCGTTCCAGAAGTAGGGCCACGGAGCCGGATCAACGCCCTGAAGTTTGGTCGACATCGCAGAAACGGCGTTGAAGTCACCGATCTTCATGAAGGGCACCTCGTCATAGACCGCCTTCTGGACCTTCGCCCACAGTTCGACGCGCTTCTTCGGGTCAGACTCCGCCGAGAAGGCATCAACGGCCTCCTTGCGCACCGGCGTATCCCACCAGCCCGGCGAACTCGGCGACAGCGAGCCGATCAGCGCCGGCTCCGGCAGGAACGGGCTGTGGGTGATATAGATGTCCCACAGGGCCTTGTCGGCGCGGCGCTGGGTTAGCGTCGCCCAGTCCACGACCTGCATGTCGACCTGGAAGCCGGCAAGCTTGAGATATTCTGCGGCGACCTGCGCCATCTTGTAGTGGAATTCATATTGGCGGCTGGTCAGGATGCGGACAGGCTTGCCGTCATAACCGGCGGCCTTGGCAGCCTCCGCGGCACCTTCAGGATCGGCGACATTGTAGTTGCCCTCGGCACCGATATCCGTCGCCCACGCATAGGGTTCCGGGTAGATATTGCCGTCCAGCGCGTAAAAATCCGTGCTGCCGAATGCAGCGGCCAGCATGTCTTCCATGTTGAGCGCCTGGCGAATTGCCTTGCGGACCTCGACATCCTTGGCAACGCCTTCCGCCGTATTGAAGACAAAGACCGGGTAACCGAAGGGCTTCAGCATTAGCGGCTGCGTCGCCGTCGAGGCCTTCAGCTTGTCGAAGGATTCAACTGGCAGCGAATCGATGTAGTCATACTGGCCGGAAACGGCAGCCTCGACGCGGGTATTGGCATCCGGCACCGGCACGAAGCGAATTTCGTCAAGGTACTGCTTGCGAGCGCCGCCGTATCCGTCGCTCTCGCCGGAGCGAGCCTTATATCCGTCGAAGCGAGCCAACTGGATGTACTGGTCTGCCTTCCGTTCCTTCAGCATGTAGGGACCGGTGCCGATGAAATCTGTCATCGTGTCGGCCTGCTTTTCAGCCGGGATGATGATGGCGGCAGAGTTGTTGAAGGCGAGCAGCGAAGCGAGTGGCGCGTAGGGCTGCTTCAGCTTGATCACGACGGTCGACGGATCTGCCGCGGAGATGGATTCGATGAAACCGGCGGCCTGCTTGCCGCGCGAGGCGAGCTTCGTCCAGCGATTGAGCGAGGCAGCCACGTCATCGGACGCCATGTCGCTACCGTCGTGGAACTTGATGTCGGAGCGCAGCTTGATCGTATAGGTCTTGCCGTCATCGCTGACCTCCGGAAGGCTTTCTGCCAGGAGAGGCGTGACATTCCACGTCTTGTCGAAAGTGTAGAGCGTCTCGAAAATGTGCTGCGTGACGATGCCGACGAGGTCGGCGGTCGAGGTCATCGGGTCGAGCGTCGGCGGTTCGCCGATCGTCGCGACGTTGATCACGCCGCCCTTCTCCTGGGCCATCAGCAGCGAAGGCGCGGCAACAAGCGCCGTGGCGACAAGAAATGCGAGTTTCAATTTCATGGCAGTCTCCCCATTATGTTCCACAATTATGTTATGTAAACTTTTATAACAGAATACAGACTGCCGCATTGGTGTCAATGGGACCAGGAGATGCGCGGTGCTTGGCGGATGGCGCTTGGCGAGCGGAGCGGCTTCTGGAAAATTCCGCGCTCATGTCACACCAGCCAAAGCTCGCTCGTCATGATGTCGTAACCCCAACAGAGGATATGGTAATGACACCGAGACTTGATCCCTTCGCCGCTTCGCCCGTTCTGATGAAGAAGTGGATGAGCATGTCGCTTGATGCGGCTGCCAGCCTTGAACCGAGCCTGATCGAACTGGTGAAGATCCGGTCATCGCAGATCAACGGCTGCGCCAACTGCATCAACATGCACACGGTGGAAGCGCGGGCCAAGGGCGAGACGGAGCAGCGCATTTACCTGCTCTCGGCTTGGCGCGAGGCGCCGTGCTATACTGATCGGGAGCGGGCGGCACTCGGCTGGACGGACGCTTTGACGCGGCTTTCGGAAGGCCATGAACTCGATGCGGCTCGCCAGGCATTGGAGGCGGAGTTCACGCAGGAGGAGCAGGTGAAGCTTACCCTGATGATCAATGTCATCAACGGCTGGAACCGGCTAGCCGTCGGCTTCGGCCTGTGGCTCGAAACACCGGCCCGTCCCCAGGCGGAAAAGGCGGTCGCCTGATGGAGGTCGTCGGCCACGAGGATGCTGCTGCAAGCTTTGCGCCCTTGCGCCCCCGTCTCATGCGCGTCGCTTACCGTATGCTCGGTTCCGTGGCCGATGCCGAGGACGTGGTACAGGAGGCCTTCATCCGCTGGATGAGGGCCGACCGGGCTCAAGTGCGTGAGCCGGAAGCCTTCCTGCGCCGCACCGTCACCCGGCTCTGCCTCGACCAGTTGAAGTCAGCGCGTAAGACGCGTGAAACCTATATCGGCCCCTGGCTTCCCGATCCCGTGGTCGAGGAGGAGGAAGAAGAGGATGTAACGCTGCCGTTGATGCTGGCGCTGGAACGCCTTTCGCCACTTGAGCGCGCGGCCTTCCTGCTGCACGACGTGTTCGGCCTGGAGTTCGAAGAGGTGGCCGCCTCGATCAACCGCGAACCAGCGGCCTGCCGGCAACTGGCGGCCCGCGCACGCGCTCATGTGCGCGACACCCGTACCCGTTCCAGGTCGACAAGAAGCGCGGACTGGAAATCGCCGAAGCCTTCTTCACCGCATCGCGTAGCGGCGACATGACCGCACTCTCCGCCATGCTGTCCGCCGATGTCAGCCTGCATTCCGATGGCGGTGGCAAACGCCCGGCAGCGCTCAGGCTGCTGTTCGGGATCGAAGACGTGATGAAGGTACAGCGCTCGCTGGTGCGCTTCTTCGAAAGAGGTGGCTGGGAACTCGTGCGGATCACAGTGGTGAACGGCTTACCCGGCTTTATCACCCGCGAAGCAGATGGGGAGTTGCAAACGACTGCCCTCGATATAGAGGACGGCAAGGTCACCGCGATCTATGTGATGCGCAATCCGGACAAGTTGAAGCACCTGCATTGAGCAGTGCATCGCTTCACCGGACAAGAAACATGCTAGCTAATGCGAACGAAAGGAACTTGAAAAGACGTCCAGAACGCATGCTTTAGCGCTTCCTTCTTGAACGTTTATTAAAGTATCAAGGGCAGGTTGGAACTCATCGGCTGAGAGTTCTGGATGGGCGAAGTACTCCATACACTGATCTATGAGCATAACCTGCGCTTTGTCGCTTTGGCCGTGGGCATCTGCGCGTTGGCAAGCCTGACCAGTGCTGGCATCGCACAGTACAGCCTGACGGAACAAGCATCCTCGCGCCGGCGCTGGCTGCTTCTCGGTTCGGTGGTGACGGGCCTTGGCATATGGACGACCCATTTTACGCTGCTGCTCGGATATCGAGGCGATCTTGATATTCATTTCAAGCTGAAGACCGTTGCCCTTTCGCTTTTCTTATCCGTTGCATTGACCGTCGTCGCCGGGTGCGTCGGCTTGTTGGGACGCCCACGCGGCATCCTCGCTGGCACCATCATCGGCGTTGGCATCGCGATCTCCCATCTTCTGGATCTGCAGGCGATGCTGCCGCCAGGCGGGATCGTCCAGGATCCGAAAGTCAACGTAGTAGCAGTTGCCTGCGGGATGTTTCTTGCAGGCCTCGCTGGTCACTGCCTCGTCCGCTCCCGGAACCATGTCTTTGCCTGGCCGGCGGCTGTATCGCTCTCCGCTGCCATCTTCGCGCTTCACATCATCGCGATGTCCGGTGTTACGGTCGGACCGGCCTCAAACCCTGTGGAGCCGGGTGCCTGGATCGCCTCGGTCGATCAACTCTCGATCGTCGTTGTCGCCGCATTCCTCATTATCCTGTTCGGGGCGATCTTCTATACATGGCATTCGGAGCGTTTGGCCCAGGCAACGGCTCGGGAGCAAAGCCGCTATATCCGAACCCTTGAGGTCCTTCGCGAAACGGAAGACCATCACCGCGCCTACATTGAGTTGAACCCGCAGATTGCCTGGGTGGCTGACCCGCAAGGCCGGGTGACCGAGATCGCGCCGCTGTGGAGCCAACTTGTCGGGCTGCCGCGTGAAGCCAGTGTCGGCAAAGGCTGGGCTGATGTGGTTCATCCAGATGATATCCCAGGTGTCATCGAACTTTGGCGAAATGCGATCGAGGCAGGTGAAGGCAAGCTTGCGGACGTTCGCTACCGTGTGCGACTGGTCGATGGCGAATACCGATGGTTCAGGGCGCGGGCCCGGCCGCGCCGCAATGCCGAAGGAACGATTGTTGCCTGGTACGGCACCCTTGAAGATATCCACGAACAGGTGCTGTCCGAGACTGCGCTTCGCGAGAGCGAAGAACGCTACCAACTCGCCAGCCGCGCAACCAACGATATCATCTGGGACTGGTCCATCGAGCGCGAACGGGCGAGATGGGCAGGCGCTCACCAGGAGGTTCTGGGTTATCCGGAACTGCAACACGAAACGGACTTGAACTGGTGGCTCGATCGCATCTATCCAGAGGACCGGCCGCGGGTGCTCGCGAGCCAGGCGTTGGCCCTGGAGCAGGGGGCCGATTACTGGAATGAGGAATATCGATTCCTGAACGCCTCGGGAGATTGGATAGACGTCCGCACCAGATGTGTCATTGTGCGCAACAACGCCGGTGAGGCTGTGCGCCTTGTAGGCTCGATGCTGGATGTAACGCAGCAGAAGAAGGCGGAAGCGGAGCTCAACTGGGCTGCCCACCATGACCCGCTGACCAAGCTGCCCAACCGAACGCTTTATCGAAAACAGAAGCTCGCGGCGATCGATTCCGCCGCGCGCAGCGGCACCTTTGTTGGCTTGGTCCTGCTGGACTTGAATGGGTTCAAAGAACTCAACGACAGCTTGGGCCATGCCGCAGGTGACAGCGTATTGTGGCAGACTGCCGAGCGCCTGAGGAACAGTCTTCCCGCTTCCGCGACGGTTGCCCGTCTCGGCGGCGACGAGTTCGCGATCATCCTGCCAGGGCTTCCGACGCCTGACGCGTACAAGGAAACGATCGACAATGCCCTGCAGGCACTTGGGGAACCCTTTACCTTCGGCGACCAGAGTATTCCCGCCAGCGTTTCGGCCGGCGTGGCAATATGGCCAAGGGACGGAGGTGAGCCGGAGTCCTTGCTGATCGCCGCAGATCTCGCACTGTATGCGTCCAAGGCGGAAATGCCGGGGACGGTGCTGGAGTTTACGCCCGCATTAAAGGGAGCCGCCGAGCGGCGCTCCGGCATGCTTGCCCGGGCACGGCAGGCGCTCAAGGAAGATAGCATTGTCCCCTTCTACCAGCCGAAGGTTGACCTGAAGAGCAATCGCGTGACAGGCTGTGAGGCGCTTCTACGCATCCGTGGTGAAGGCGACCGCATCCTGCCGCCATCCGAGATCTCCGCAGCCTTTTCCGATGCAGAACTTGCGGTTCAGTTGACCGACCGGATGCTCGCGCTCGTGTTTGCCGATCTCAAACGCTGGAAGGCGGAAGGTGTGTCGCCGGGACGTATCGCCGTCAATGTGTCCGCGGCAGACTTCCGCCAGAACGACCTGCTGGACCGGCTTCGGCGCCACGCCAGTGCGTCCGACCAGGATCTTGCGTCAGTCGATATCGAGGTAACCGAGACGGTACTCATCGGCGAGCTCGGTCCCGATGTCGCGCGTATGTTGCAGGAACTGCGCCAGCTTGGCATGGCGGTGGCGCTCGATGACTTCGGCACCGGTTACGCGTCGCTCACCCATCTTCAGGATTTTCCGGTCGATGTAATCAAGATCGACAGGTCCTTCGTCGAGCGCATCGACGACAACGAGCCGAAGGCGACCGCAGTGATCGACGCTATCCTCCAGATGGCCAACCGGCTTGGCATGGCAACTGTTGCCGAAGGTATCGAGACGGATGAGCAAGCACGTTACCTGCGCGGCCGGGGCTGCACACTGGGCCAAGGTTATCTCTACAGCCGGCCGGTCCCCGCGACAGACGTCCCGCGCATGCTGTCAGCCATTACCGAGCCGTTGGACTACAGTATCTAGCAGTGTGGATCCGCCGGGACTGCAGATCGGTTGAGGCGTTGCGTCGGTTCGCAAAAGCTGTACCCTGAAGCTCCCAAACCGCCCTTCTATCGGAGGGCCTTTCCGCATGTTCCGAACCAATCCCAGGACTGACACCGAGAATGAATGACAAACTCTTCGAGACACTGAGCGGAATGTATTTCACTGTCGACGACGAGGACGGCGGATACTCCGTCGGCCAGGTCATCCGCCCGGCCATCGATGGTGCCTATCTCGTCCGCTTCGAGGGCAACGAAGTGACGCTTCCGCTGGAGATCGTCACGATCGGCGAAATGCTGCAGACGACCGAGGACGACTACAAACTCTGGCGGTTCTTCGACACTCTGGAAGAGCGCGACAAGTGGACGGAATGGTTGGACACGCCGTCGAAACCGCGTGTCATATCGCTGGTGCGCCCCACAAAGTAGGCACTGCTGCGCTACTTTTTCTTCGCTTGGTCGTGGTGCCACTTGATGGCGAAAAACATGCCTGTGCCCAGCACGATGAGCTTGAACGGCAGCACGACGAGAGGGAACCAATCCCACATTTTGTATATCCAGGCGGTTGATTGAGACGAATGTTGATGAGGAACTGCTACTGCAAAGCGGCGCCTCTTGACATCGGCCATGTTGCCGCACGAGTGCTGTAATACGTTGCCACTACGACCGCGGAACGTATTTCCGCCAATCATGCTCCTCGCGGAATCCCAGAACCTCGCGCGCCTTGCGGTTGGAGATCGGTGCGCCGAACTCGTCGAGTTCTCCATCGATTGGCGTCTCAGGCGCCCACCGTTTCAGGAAGTCGCGTGTCGGCTCCCAGGCCGTGATCGTGTCGTTCACCGCGTTGAAGACCTGAAAGCCAAGCCCGCTCTTCTCGACGCAGAGGTGGACGATCTGGCCAAGATCGCGGGCATCGATGTAGCTCCAGGCATTGCGCTTGCGCGATGGCGGGTCAGCCAGAAATGTCGGGAACTTGTCGTATTCGTGCGGCTCGATGACATTGCCGATCCTCAGCGCATAGATGTCGGCGCCGGACCGCATGGCGAAGGCGCGCGCCGTCTTCTCGTTGACCACCTTCGACAGCCCATAGCTATCCATCGGATCGACATCATAGTCTTCAGTCAGGGGGAACGAGTGATAGTCCTTGTCCCCCTCGGCGAAGCAGACACCATAGGTGGTCTCGCTAGAGGCGATGATGATCTTGCGGATCCCGAGTTTCACCGCCGCCTCGATCACGTTGTAGGTCGACACCGTGTTCGCAGTGAATGTCGCGTTGTCCGGACGGATCAGGATCCTCGGCACAGCTGCAAAATGCACGACGGCATCCACCGGAGCCGGTCCCTTGCCAGTTTCGAGGCCGGCAAAGTCGAAATGCATCGACAGAGCGTTGAAGGTCTCGCCACTGTCTGTCAGGTCTGCGTGGATCGTATTGATGCCCGGCACCTGAGACGGCACGAGATCGATATTCAGGACCTCATGCCCCTGTGCCTTCAGGTATGGCAGGACATGACGACCCGCCTTGCCGCTGCCTCCGGTGAAAACGATCCGCTTGCCCATGGCTTGTTCCTTGTTTTATTTGTTCGACGCGCGGCCGAAGGACCTGCTCGTCGCTCCAGATATTGCCGCGCGACTGCCGGAGGCAAGGGGTGACTTCCGTCAGCCGGCAGCACCCGACACGGCTGCGGCAAGCGCCTTGATGGCCGCGGCATGTGCGGGCGAGCGTGCTCTGGAAAGAAGCACAATTTCCGACGGAGGCAACGGCGGAAGGCCGAGCTCGGCACCGCGGTCGGGCAGGCCGCGCGCGCTGATATCCCCCATCGGCGCCACCCCGGCTTCTGCAAGGATGCCATCATGAAGTGCCGCGCAGCTTCCCGCGGTAAAGGCGTCTCGCCACTCCACGCCCGCGCGTCGAAGCTCCGCAATCGCAACATCGCGGACGCCGCAGGCGGATCCGAGCGACACCAGCGGGATGGCTCTGTTAGAAGGTGGTCGCCAGTTCGGTGCAGTGCGCCAACCCAGCCGGTCCGTGCGGAGCACCTCGCCGGCTGAGCCTCCCCCGTTTCGCCGGATGATGGCCGCATCCGCCTGGCCCGACGCGAAGGCCTCCCTGACATTGCGGGAAAAACCTAAGCTGACCTCGATCACTGCATTGACCGGGAATGCCAGCCGCATGGCCCGGATCGCTGGCGACAATCGGCTGCCGATGGCGTGGTCGCTGGCCGCCAGCATGAAATGCAGCGGCGCTTCGTTGCCGAAAGTGAGCGCCTCCTCGTGCTTGGCCAGCAACTCCCGTGCCTTTGGCAGGAAGACCTGCCCGTCCTCCGTCAGCCGCAGGTGGCGTGGCGTGCGGTCGACCAGGCGCCGGCCGAGCCGTTTTTCCAGCAGTTTCAGCTTTTGACTCACGACCGGCTGCACGGTTCCTGCCGCCTCGGCCGCCTTGGTGAGGCTACCAAGCTCGACGGTAAGAACAAACAGGCGAACACTTTCCAGATCAATCATATGAAATCGCTATGAATGAGATACGCACCACCATCTTCTCACTATGAATGTCGTGGTGCAAGGTGCTCCTGCAAACAAGGAGACAACACCATGCCGATGATCAAAGCCCGCTATACGAAGTCCCGTGACGGAGGCGACCTGCGACCGGAGATGGCCGCCCTGCTGTCTCGCCTCACGGCAGAAATACTGCACAAGGATCCGTCCGTCACGGCAGTCTTGGTCGAGACTGCCGATCCCGAGGCCTGGTTCCTTGCCGGAGCCACCGCGTCCGACCAGAAGCTCGCGACCTTCTATGTCGAGGTTTCGATCACTGAGCACACGAACATCAAGGACGAGACGACGAAATGGGTTCGTGTCGTATATGACGAGATGCGTAAGCTTCTCGGCCCGGTGCATGAAGCGAGTTATGTGCTCGTTCACGCCGTGGATGGTGACACTTATGGCTACGGCGGGCTCACGCAGAACCTGAGATGGGCGCAGAAGCACGCATAGTGGGGCGGCAGCGGTGTAGCACTAGGCGCGCCGGAGGAGGACGGGATGCCGATCTATGAACTGGCGGCCTTGGGAGCCGCAACCTGCTGGGCACTGACGGGGCTGCTGTCCGCAGGTCCGGCAGCCCATCTCGGCGCACTTGCCTTCAACCGGACGCGGCAGCTCTTCATCGCCGTCCTGCTTGGCCTTTACGTGCTGGCGTCGGGATCCTGGCAGGACCTGCAGCCCGACATCCTCTGGCCACTCCTCCTGTCCGGCTTCATCGGCATCTTTCTTGGTGACACGTTGCTCTTCACCTGCCTTAACCGGCTAGGGCCGAGGCGCGCCGGGATCCTGTTCGCCCTCAACGCCCCGATCGCCGCGCTGCTCGGCTGGGCGGTTCTCGACGAACAGCTATCCCTGACGGCTCTGGCCGGCATCGGCCTGACACTCTGCGGCGTCTTGCTCGCAGTCCTGTTTGGCACGCGAAAGGCGCAACTGCACCAATGGGAGGCCGTCAAGGGGCCGCTCTGGCTCGGCGTCCTGGTTGGCCTGCTGGCCGCACTCGCCCAGGCGGTCGGCTCACTGATTGCTAGGCCCGTCATGGCGACCGGCATTGATCCGCTCGCCGCCTCCATGGTTCGGGTGTCGATCGCCGCCGTTGGCTTAACGATCCTGACCCAGATGCCCTTCGAAGCGGTCAGGCCCAAAGGTGCATTGACCCGCGGCGTGTTTCTCCAGACGGCCATGACCGGCATCATCGCGCTTGCCTTCGGCATGACCCTTCTTCTCTTGGCGCTCTCCGGCGGCAAGCTCGGTATTGTCTCGACTCTCTCGGCGACGACGCCGGTGATCATCCTGCCAATGCTCTGGCTGAAGACCCGCGAAGTGCCGGCACCCGGCGCCTGGGCTGGCGCTGCGCTTGTCGTGGCCGGTATGGCCCTGATCTTCTGGCGATAGCCACCATCACCTTCCTGAAGAACCCGGTACCAGTTCTTACCCGTAAGCTAAATTAGCTGGTTTCGAGAATGGGTAAGGAGTAAAGGACGCGCAACTGTGCGTCCCCTGCAAGTACGTCGCTTTGCGAGCAAGGGCGGAGACTATCAGTAGAACATAACCAGACTTGGCGCGCCGGGTCTCGCGCCGACGAGCTTTTGATCATCCGGAGTTGATTATGGTCAACGATCGCATTCGCCTGAAATCCCTTCTCGACAAAGTCACAACCCCCGAAGCTGCGGCCGATCTCATCAAGGATGGCATGGTCGTTGGCATGAGCGGGTTTACGCGTGCAGGCGATGCAAAGGCCGTTCCGATCGCCATGGCGGCGAAAGCAAAAGAGCAGCCGTTCAACATCACTCTCATTACCGGTGCATCACTCGGCCATGACATCGACCGCATGCTGACCGAGGCCGGTGTTCTGGCCCGCCGCATGCCGTTCCAGGTCGACCGGACACTGCGCGCCGCGATCAATCGCGGCGACGTCATGTTCATCGACCAGCACCTGTCCGAGACGGTTGAGCACCTGCGCTCGAACCAGCTCGGGCCTATCGATTATGCGGTTGTGGAAGCCACTGCGATCAGCGAAGAAGGCGGCATCGTGCCGACGACCTCGATCGGCAACTCCGCGAGTTTTGCGATTCTCGCCAAGAAGATCATCGTCGAGATCAACCTCAGCCAGCCGGCCAATCTCGAAGGCCTGCACGACATCTATATCCCGACCAAGCGTCCGACACGTACGCCGATCCCGGTTGTTGCCTGCGAAAGCCGCGTCGGCCTCCCTTACGTGCCGATCGACCCTGAGAAGATCGCGGCAATCGTTGTTACCGACAAGAAGGACAGTTTCTCAACGGTGGAAGCACCCGATGAAGGCACGCAGGCGATTGCCGGCCACCTCATCGACTTCTTCAAGGGCGAAGTGGATGCAGGCCGGCTGGACCTGACACTGCAGCCTTTGCAGGCCGGCATCGGGACGATTGCCAACTCCGTGTTGACCGGCCTGGTGGATGGACCGTTCCATGATCTTCGCATGTACAGCGAGGTTCTGCAGGACAGCACGTTCGACCTGCTGGACTCCGGCAAGCTCGTCTTCGCCTCCGGTTCCTCCATCACGCTCTCCGCGGCGTGCAGCGAGCGCGTGTTCGGTCAGTTTGAAAAATACAAGGACCGGCTCATCCTTCGCCCGCAGGAGATCAGCAACCACCCGGAAGTCATCCGTCGCCTCGGCGTGATCGGCATCAACACGGCGCTTGAAGTCGACATCTACGGCAACATCAATTCCACGCATGTGAACGGCACGCATATGATGAACGGCATCGGCGGTTCGGGCGACTTTGCCCGCAATGCCTACCTGTCGATCTTCGTCACCAAGTCGCTCGCCAAGGAAGGCCGCATTTCATCGGTGGTGCCTATGGTGCCGCATGTCGACCATACCGAACATGATGTCGATGTGATCGTCACCGAAAACGGCCTTGCCGACCTGCGCCAGCTTGCGCCGCGTGAGCGGGCGGAACAGATCATCCAGCATTGCGCCCATCCGGACTACCGTGAAGCCCTCATGGATTACTTCCAGCGTGCAGCAGCGCGCGGCGGCCACACGCCTCACATCCTGGAAGAGGCGTTCTCCTGGCACACCCGGCAGCAGGTAACTGGAAGCATGAAGGCCTAAGGTGACGGGCCGAGCCCTTCCCACCGCCTCGGCGAACGTTCGGATGCCGCTAGCGCGCGCTGGCGGCCGTCCTCTTCTCGAACACCAGCAGAACCATGCTCGAGGCGACAATTAGCGCCGCCCCAAGAAAGACGTAAGGTGCCGGGATTTCGGCCCAGATCGCGTAACCATAGACGAACGCCCATATGAGGCCGGTATATTCTACCGGTGCGAGGGCTGATGCCGGGGCGTGACGGAAGCCTTCGTAGAGAAGGTACTGGCCGATCGTCGCGACCACGCCGAGCCCGATCATCAGCATCCAGCCTGTGGCATCGGGTGTTTTCCATATCCACGGGAATGACGCAGCGCAGGCGATGGCGAACAGCAGGCTTGTGGCGAACATCTGGACCAGCGTCGTTTCCGTCTTGCTGACCAGGCGGACAAGCACGGTGCTCCAGGCCCAGCAGAAGCCGGCCGCGACGCACATCGCCGCCGGCAGCAGGTTCGGGGAATGAGTCGGGTTCGCGGCAACAAGCACGCCGATGAAGCCACCGACACAGGCAATCCACCGACCGGCCCCGACCTTTTCCTTGAGAACGACGATCGACAGCAGGACAACGAGAACCGGAGCTGAGAAATAGAGCGTCGTCAGCTCCGCAAGGCCGAGATATTTGGCCGCGTTATAGAAAAGCAGCCAAGCCATGAGCAGCAGCGCCGCACGGAAGACAAGCGTTCCCCGGTGCTGGCTTTTCATGACCGATGGATGGCGGAAATGCCTGGCCAGGACGCCCGTGACAATCACGATGATCATGCTGCGCATGAACAGGATTTGCGGCACCTCGTAGGAGGCGACCAGCAGTTTCACGATCGCGTCCTGCAGTGCGAAGCAGGCATATCCCGCAGATGCAAGTCCGATACCCAGGAAGGTCCGGTCCGCGGTTGCCATCGTCATTTTGCCCTGCGACTCACTTGATCAAGTTTAGCTTCGGTGTAAAACCATGCCGTCGCCGGAGCAATGCAGCTTCAACATAGCTGCACTGCCCAGGAAATGTTTTCCTTCCGCCCATAAAGCGAGCATAAGGCCCGCAGCAGATGCACCACGCGGCTTCCCTTCCAGTTCCGCGTATCTGCTGTTCCCCTCTGGAGGTCCATGACCTTCACCCTTCATGGGCTCCGGATTTCCGTGAGCCCATTTTTTTTGGCAGGTCATGAACAACAAGACCCTCGGCTACCTCTACGTGCTCATCGCGATCGGCATATTCGCCGGGCAGGACGCGTTCTCGAAAATATTGGGCGAGAAATATCCGCCGATCATGGTGACCATGATCCGGTTCTGGGCCTTCGCGTTCTTCGTGACCATCCTCGCGGCAGCAGCGCCTGGAGGTCTTCGCGCCGCGGTGAAGACGCAGCGCCCGTTGCTTCAGGTGCTGCGGGGCGTACTGCTGGTCACCGAGGTTGTTGTGGTGGTCATCTCCTTTACGACGGCCGGCCTTGGGATGAGCCAGGCGATCATGCAGGTGACGCCACTGATGGTGACCGTGCTGTCCATTCCCCTGCTCGGCGAGCAGGTCGGCTGGAGGCGCAGCCTCGCGGTCATCGTCGGCTTGCTCGGCGTGATGGTGATCCTCAATCCCCTCAACGTCCACTTCGACCTTCGCCTCCTCATCCCGCTCGGGGCAAGCTTTCTTTACGCGCTCTACAACATCGCGACGCGTGCTGTCGGCAGCCGCGACACAGCGGTCACCAGCGTGTTCTACGCAGGCGTTGTGGGCGCTCTGACTGCCTCCTTCATCGGGCCTTTCTACTGGACGCCGATCGCTATGGAGGATTGGCCGGCGATGGCCGCGCTTTGCATCTGCGGCGCGACGAGCCACTACTTCCTGATCAAGGCCTATGGCCACCTGACGACAGTCGAAGTGCAGCCGGTGACTTACCTTCAGCTCGTGCTGAGCGTCGCGCTGGCATCGCTCTTCTTCAACGAAACCCTGACGACGAACATGATCGTCGGCGCCGTTATCGTGGTCGGAGCGGGATTGTTCACGGTGTGGCGCGAACATCGCCGCGGCATAGCAGAGCGGCACGCCGACGCCGCAACTGAATAAGGACTGGCGCCGCTGCTAGGGGTGCATCTTCGCACCCTTGGTGATCTTATCGACGATCTTCCGGTCTGACCTGAGTGCCAAGCCCACCAGCTTCGCGTCATCGGGTGAGAACCGTGAAAACACCTCCCGGTTCGCGGCATCATGACCCGTCGAGAACATTTCCTCGATATATGCCGACGTGGTGACATTGCGCTCCAGCGCGCGCTTCTGGATCGTACGCAAGGTTTCCTGGTCCGCCGCCAGCACCACCATGGGCTGGATCGTCATCGGGTTATAGACATTCCCTTGCAAGTCCCGATACTCTTCGCCGATGATCGTCGGGTTCTGGGCAGTGATCCCGCTCGTCAGGAAGGCGACGACGTTCAGCTTCTGCCACATGGCGAGATCCTCACGCACCACAATCGCGATCTTGGTGTCAAACATGCAAAGCAGCTCCTTCTTCGATGATCCGCGAAGCACCGATCTAACGGCTATCGAACCCGACGGTCTTGAACGTTCGTGCGTCATGTCCATCCGGCAGGGACTGCGCGTCGGCGCAAAACGGAGGACAATGGAGAGGATGGAGGCGCGTTTTCATGGCAACGGTTTCCTGCCGCACCGGCACGATACCTATGCCCTCGGTCTGACCATGCATGGAGTGCAGACGTTCCGGTACCGCGGCAGACCGCGCTTCAGCCAGCCCGGCAATGTCATCGTCCTGCATCCGGACGAAGTTCACGATGGTGCAGCAGGAACCGATGTTGGTCTGATCTATCGGATGATCTACCTGCCGCCGACCTTGGTGGCCGAAGCTTTCGATCATCGTACGGCCCTTCCGTTCGTTGCGGACCCCGTCGTCAGCGACCCGGCGCTTCGCCACGCGCTTTCGGATCTGCTCGTCGATCTTGATGAGCAGCCGGACGATCTTCTGATCGACGACGCGCTTGCTCGCATCGCAGCAGCACTTGGGCGGCAGGCAGGCGTTGTTCGGGAAAAGGTGCAGCCGGTAGCACGACTCGCCGTGCTGGCAGCGCGCGATTACCTAGACGTGCAGGTAGCGAGCAACGTGACCTCGGAAGACCTGGAAAGGGTGACGCAACTTGATCGCTACGAGCTTGCCCGGCACTTCCGCCGGCTACTCGGCACAAGCCCGCACCGCTACCTCGTGATGCGTCGGCTCGACCACGGGAAGGAAATGCTGGTCTCAGGCAGCAGCCTTGCCGAAGCGGCACTGGGCAGCGGGTTTTCCGACCAAGCGCATTTTAGCCGGCACTTCCGCAACGCGTTCGGCTTGCCGCCTGGGCGCTGGCTGAATCTGCAGCGCAATGTTTAGACCAAAGAGGTTCCGTCAGGCGATCGCCAGATGGGATGCTGCCATATCCGCCACCGCCGTGAATGGAACAATCCCAAGCGCCTGCTCCCCGATATCCGGCCCCGTCACCAATACCGGCACCCTCTCGCGGGTATGGTCGGTGCCTGGCCATGTCGGGTCGTTGCCATGGTCGGCGGTAATGATGAGGAGATCGCCCTTTCGCAAACGCCGTGTCAGTTCCGGCAGGCGCGCATCGAAGGTCTCAAGGGCGCGGGCATAACCGGAGACATTACGGCGGTGGCCCCACAGGCTGTCAAACTCGATGAAATTGGCGAAGACGAGGTCGCCCGGCGCAGCCTTCTGCGTCCACTCAAGAAGATGGTCGAACAAGGCCATGTCGTCCTTGCCCTTGGAGACGTCCGTGATGCTCTTCATGGCGAAGATGTCGCCGATCTTGCCCACCGCATGCACAGCGCCACCGGCGGCAACGACCCTGTCGCAGATGGTTCCATCCGGCGGCGCGATGGCAACATCCTTGCGGTTTGCGGTGCGGACGAATTCACCAGGCGCCTGCCCCACGAACGGTCGGGCAATGATGCGGCCGACGTTCAGCTGGTGGAAGATGTCCGCGGCGATCCGGCAGGTTTCCAGCAGCCGGTCGAGACCGAAATGCGTCTCGTGTGCCGCGATCTGCACGACGCTGTCGGCGGAGGTATAAACAATCGGCTTGCCGGTCGCGATGTGCTCCAGCCCGAACGCGTCGATGACTTCAGTTCCCGACGCATGGTTGTTGGCAAGCGTGCCGGGAAGGCCGGCGCGGAACATCAATTCTGCCATCAGATCGGCAGGGAATGTCGGTTCGGCCCGCGGAAAATAATGCCAGTCACGCGCCACCGGGACGCCGGAAAGTTCCCAGTGTCCGGACTGCGTGTCCTTGCCGGCCGATATTTCCTGTGCCGCACCCCAGCGGCCGGACGGAGCGGCAGTGAGACCGGGCGCGACCATGCCGGAGGCAAGTGTGATCGCCGCGCCCAGCCCCAAAGCATCGAGGTTCGGGAGTCTCAGTGGCCCGCTTCGACCGTCTTCCGCGCGGCCTGCAGCGCAGGCTTCGGCTATATGAAAGAGCGTGTTGGCCCCTTCGTCACCGTAGCGTGCCGCATCGGGTGCACCACCGCAACCGACGGAATCAAGGACACAGAGAAAGACCCTCGCCATCGGCTCGAACCTCAGGAGAGCTGGAACCGGCCAAGCGAGCGCCGGCGCACGAACTCGATGATCTCGTAGAAGGCCCAGCCGATCAGCGACAGCAGCATGACCATGCCGATGACGACGGCGGTGTCGCTGTTCTCCTGGCCGGAGGACAGAAGGTAGCCGATGCCCTCGTTGGCGCCGATCAGTTCGCCAATGACCGCCGCGGTCATGGCAAGCGTCGTGGCAACAGCCATGCCGGCCAGCACTGACGGCAAGGCAGACGGCAGTTCGATGTGCCGGAAACGCTGCCAGGGACTGAGCTTCAGAACAGAGGCAAGGTCGCGGAAGCTCCCCTCCCCGTAGCGCAGGCCTGTGACCATGCCCTGCATGACGGGGAAGAAGGTGACAATCCCGATCAGTACGATCTTCGGCGTGGGGCCGATGCCGAGCCAGAGTAACAGCAGCGGCGCGATCGCGATTTTCGGAGCGGTCTGCAGAAGCAGGATGAGCGGCGTGGCTAAGCGTTCGACGCGAGGCAGGCGCGCGAAAACGACGCCGGCGAAAATGCCGGCGGCGGTTCCGGACACGAAACCAGCGACGATTTCCGAGAGCGTGACCCAGATGTGCCGGGTCAGCTTGGCGTTTTCAAACAGAAACGCGACGCGATCATACACCTCAACAGGTCCCGGCAGGAGAAAGGCCGGAACATTGAAGATGAAGACGATCGCCGTCCAGAGGACGAGGGTCGCGATCATACCCGCTAAGCCACGCAGGATCATGCTTACTGACCGATGGTCGACGGATCGACGACGAAGTCCTCAGCCTTCGGCGCGCTGTCGATGACCTTGTACTGCGCCAGAATGTCGGCGTTCTTCTGCCAGGCGGCGAAGTCAGCAGCACCGAGACCCTTTTCCTTGGTGAGCGGGCTCTGCCAGACCGATGATACGAAGGTCTGTTCGAAAGCGGTCGTCAGGATCGGCATCTGGTCCTTCGGCCAAGTCGGCGTGTACTTCGTCAGCGCGATGTCGAGCGCCTCCGGGATATGGCCGTCGATGACCCATTCGTAAGACTGAGTAACGGCGGTGGTGAATCGCTTCACGACGTCAGCGTTCTCAGCAAGCTTCTTGTCGCTGGTGACGACGACGTTGCCGAAGGATGGCAGGAAGTCGTTCGACAGGATCATCGTGACCTTGGTGCCGTCAGCTTCGAGGTTGTACTTGCGCAGTTCCGAGAAGACGATAGCGTCGACCTGGCCAGCCTGCAGCGACTGGACGATTGCACCGGTGGCAACGACTTCGACGGTGACATCATCGAGCGTCAGGCCAGCCTGCTGCAGGCCAACCTGCAACTGAAGGTAGTTCGGGCTTGCGAGGCTGGTGACGGCGACCTTCTTACCCTTCAGGTCCTTGTACGACTTGATGCCGCTTTCTTCCTTGGCCAGCAGTGCGCCAATACCGCGCTGGTAGGTGGTGTGAACGACCTTGACCGGCAGGCCGTTTGCAGCGGCGGCCACAACTGCATCACCGTTGGGGAAGCCGAAGTCGACGTTGCCGGCAGCGATGTTGGTCAGGATGTCGGCCGCAGCCGCATAGATGAACTCGACTTCGATCCCGTTCTTCTCGAAGATGCCGTTTTCAACGCCAGCGTAGAGCGGCGCGTAGAACGGAGCGGCAGCGCCGTCGATCTGCAACACGACCTTGTCGGCGGCTTCAGCGGCCATGGCGAACAGCGATGAGGTGAGCAGGGCAGCGAGGCTCGCTGCCGTCTTCACGCGAAACTGGATCATGATTTACTCCTGAGTTCCCATTCTGTGGAGGAAAAGGCCCTTCCTGCGATGCGCAGAAGGTTTCGCTGGGTGGCCTCATAGTCATCGAGCCAGTCATCGGTGGCGCGGTTTCCATGGACACCAAGTAGGCAACCAGTCTCAAGGCCGATCGCCCGGCCAACGGTCATGGTGATCTCGCTTTCCATCTCGACGCCGATGGCGCCTTGAGCCTGGAAGCGATCGATGAAATTGCCGGAGAGATCCTGACCGTCATCACCGGAGCGGTAACGACGGTCCTGGCCAAAATAGTAGCTGTCCGTCGAGGCAACCATGCCCGGGCGGCAGGTGAGCCCGAGTTGTGCGGCCGCACCAACCAGACCGTTGACGATGCGGGGTGACGCTGTCGCCTCACCGCCCGCGGCACGATAGGTGCGGGCCGTGCCGGTGTCGCCGATGGCCCGATCTACCGCCACAAAAGAGCCGGTTGCATATTCCGGCACGAGCGACGACATGCCGCCAATGCGCACCACGCGCTTGGCGCCGAGCATGGCGAGTTCCACCAGGGCGATTTCGGTGGACGGGCCGCCGATGCCGGTGGAGCAGATCGTCAGCCGTACGCCTTCATAGGTCCCGGTGATGACGGCGAACTCGCGCTTTCGGCCGAAATCCGTCACGTCCTCCAGCATGTCGGCGAGAAGCCGCACGCGATCCGGATCGCCGGGGGTGAGCACATTCTTGGCAATATCGCCGGGCCCGCAGGGCAGATGCGGCGGACGACCGTTCTTCCAGGGAAAGGCAGCGCTCGTCATTTCTTCGCTCCCTTCCAGGAAAGCAGCCGGTTTTCCAGGATCGTCAGGACAACATGCATGGCCAGCCCAACCAAGACGGTCACCAGCACAGCCGCGAACAGCAGCGGCGTCTTGTAGGTCGCACCCGCAAAGGTCATCATGTAACCGAGACCGAACTTGCCGGACATCCACTCGGCAAGCACGGCACCCACAAGCGCCTGCACGGCGCCAATCTTCAGCCCGACAAAGATCTCCGGCATGGCAGACGGCAGTTCGATCTGCCGGAAGCGCTGGATGTTGCTCAAGCCCAATAGCTTCGCGAGATCCTTCATCTTGGGATCAAGCGCGCGGAAGCCGGCGATCGCTCCGATGAAAACCGGGAAGAAGACCAGCGAGAAGATCAGGATGACCTTTGAAAGGACGCCGAAGCCGAACCAGACGATGAAAAGTGGCGCGAGCGCGATCTTCGGCGCGGTCTGCAGTATCACCAATGGGCCATCAAGCCACACGGCGAGCTTCGGAAAGCGCGTCATCAGGAAGGCAAGTGCAACACCTGCGACGCAGCCGAGCGCCAGGCCGAGAACGATGTTCTGCAGCGTGAAGCCGAGATGCAGCCAGAGCTCGCCGGAGGCGGCTATGCCTGCCAACGCATTCCAGGTCCGCAGAGGTGACGGCAGAAGGTAGGTGGGCATTGCCATCGGTCCCGTTGCAAACCACCAGGCACCGAGCAGAACAGCGAGAGCCAGCGCGTAATCCACCCACGCAGTGAGGCGCCTCGCCATCAGTGCGCCTCCCCGCTCGTGGCGGAATGTGGATCGCGCAGATCGCGGCGAAGTTGAGCGACGAGTGCGTGGTACGCAGGATCAAGCTTGGTGTCCTCGCCACGCGGACGTGCGAGATCGACCTTGTGGACACATTTCAGCTTGCCCGGGCGCGCAGTCATCACCATCACGCGGTCGGCAAGATAAGCGGCCTCGTCCACGCTGTGGGTCACGAGCAGGATCGTCTTGCCGGTCGACTGCCAGATCCGGAGCAACTCGTCATTCAGCGTGTCACGGGTCAGAAGATCAACTGCGGAGAACGGTTCATCCATCAGCAGGATCGGCGGATCGTCGGACAGAGAACGCGCAATGGCCGCGCGCTGGCGCATGCCGCCCGAGAGCTGGCGCGGCAAGGCTTTTTCGAAGCCTTCAAGCCCTACCATCTTGATGAGGTCGAGCGCGATCTTGTCAGCTTCGGCGCGGCTGACACCGGCGGTGTCGAGCGGGAACCGGACGTTTTCGAGGATGGTTTTCCACGGCAGAAGCACCGGCTCCTGGAAGACGAAGCCGACCGGGCGCTTTCGGCCAGCCGTATCAAGCGTGATGGTGCCGCCGGTCGCCTGATCGAGGCCTGAGATGAGACGCAGAAGGGTGGATTTGCCGCAGCCGGATGGACCGACAATCGAGATGAACTCGCCTTCCTTGATGGTGATGGTAACCGGCTCGAGCGCCGTCACCGTCCCGTGGTCCGCGACGAATGTCTTGTGAACACCCGCAATATCGATCATCCGCTCCGACTGCGCCACCCGCAAACTCCGTGTACCAAGATCGGGAAAAGCACGCGCCGGGAACAACGTCCCCTCGCCTGCAGCCAGCCCGCCTGAGAAAGACCGCACGCTTCCATAAATTGATCAAACGCGCAAGCGCAAATCTCAAAGATGAGATTTGTATCACAGCTTATCGTACTTCCAGATCCATTACGCGGAAGCGTGCCGGTGAAGAATCGTCTTCTCGATAAAGTCTGCGGCCTGATCGCCCTTAAGGCTGCGCCGCCACAACTGGTCAGTTATGCTGCCATACAGCTGCACCGCCTCAGCGGCCGCCGTGATGGTTGCGACGCCGACTCGGATATTGGCGAAGGAGCCTAGCCGGAAGGGGCTGACGGCGACCTGCGCCTTATCCGCACGCTTGAACACCTGGAAACTTGCGCCCGGCATCGAGTCGATCACCACGCCGATCTGAATGCCGATCGGCTGCTCGCGCAGCATGCAAACGATGTTGGTGATTTCCGCACGCGCCGCCGCACGCCGCTCGGCGAGACTAACGTCTGGCGGATTATGCGCGCCGATGAAGCCGACGCGACAGAAATCTTCCAGTTCAGCCGCTGAAACAAGGCTGACGATATTGGGCCTGCGGCGTCGGAATGTGTCCTTCCGGGTCTTGAGGATCTCCATCAGCGCGTCGATCTCGCGAACCGCCGCCTTTCGATCCGCCACATCTTGCGGGATGCTTTCGTCAAAGACGGTCGGCAGAAGCTCGTCATATCGTTCAGTCGTGAGCAGATAGGAGATCGGGCCAAACATGACGGTGATCTGGTCGACATCCTCCTCCAGCTGCCGCATGCGTTCGAAAAAGCTGATCGCGGAGGCGATATACTCAACCCCGACGCCAAGCAGTGTTGGCAGCGAGACGCCGAGCAGATCCGCAATCTTACCGAGCGTATCCACCTTCGCCGGCTTGCCGGATTCATAACGGTAGATCGCGGCGCGCGAGATACCGGCCTTGGCGGCAAGTTCCTCCGGGGTGAGCCCCGCCCCCATCCGAAAAGCGCGGAGACGACGCCCGACATCCTCTGTGGAGCTTGCGAAATCCAAAGCGATTCCTCCGTCACTTGGTCGTTAAATCTTCGGTTCAATAAGCAAAATCGCGATCCTTCGCAAGGAAAGTATCTTCGTTGCGATTTTTCTCATTTTTGAGAATCGTCTTGACACATGCTGCATCTGGAAAATAGGCTTTGTTTTTGAACGCAGGGAGCCCCCTATGACGTCCGATCGCCTTTTCGCCCGACGCTGAGATAGCAGCGGCTGCACGCGCGGACGGGACCAAAGCCCGTCCCCATTGCCCCAATTCCGAAACAAGACATGCCTCCAACAGCCGGTCGACGCCCGGCTTGGATCTTCGTTCTCTTTTTCCTGGATTCCTCTCATGCAAGCCAGTTCTGGCGTCATTCCTGATTCCGCTTCCCTGATGAGCCCTCGGCAACCTTCAATCCACGAGGTGGAGACAGAGGTGAAAAGCCACCAGTGGGTGAATGGCGAGTATCGCCTGCTTGAGTTGTCGGCACCTGCGTCCGTTCTCGACTGCCAGCCCGGCCAGTTTTTCCATCTCCTTTGCCCGACCAGCAAGCTTTCCCAACCGTTCTTCCGCCGGCCGATGAGCATTTATTCCTTCGACAAAGCCGCAGGCGAACTGTGCTTCCTTTATAAGGTTGCCGGTATCGGCACCGCAGCCCTGGCTGAACTCGTGCCAGGGAATTTCCTCAACATCGTCGGCCCACTCGGCCGCGGGTTTGAGCTCTGCCCAGAGTGGCAACGACCGCTGCTTGTTGCTCGCGGTGTCGGGCTTGCGACACTGGCACCACTCGCACGTCAGTGCGCCGAACGCGGCCTGTCTCTCACAGCCATCTGCAGCGCCCGTTCGCGGGAACTGCTGATGTCAGCGGACCTCTTCCGCTCCTACGGCGCCAAAGTCATCACTGTGACAGATGCGGAAGGCAACTCCGGGGCCGGTAACCTTGCTGCCTTGATCGAAAACCTTGTCCGCGAGCGCGGCATCGATGCCTTCTTCACCTGCGGCTCCGCCCGGCTGATGCGGATGTTGCAGCAGATCGGTGCTCGCTACGGGATTGGCGGGCAGGTCGCGCTCGAGCAGCAGATGGCCTGCGGCATCGGCATGTGCCAGGCCTGCGTGCGGCCCTTCCGTCGCGAGAGCGGCGCGGTCAACCTGCGCGTCTGCCGCGAAGGCCCTGTTTTCAATCTGCAGGAGGTTCTTTGATGGCTGACCTTACGACCACGATCGGCTCACTGACCTTGAAGAACCCGATCATGCCTGCGTCGGGCACGTTCTCCGAGGAACTCTCTGAAGTCTTCGATCTCGACTGCCTTGGCGCGCATGTGACGAAAACCATCACCCGCGGCAAACGCGCCGGCAACCCCATCCCGCGCGTCTGCGAAGTGGATGGAGCGATGCTGAACTCGATCGGCATCCCGAGTAAGGGGGCGGATTGGTTCCTGAAGAACACCGTGCCCTTTTACGCGGCGTACAACGCCCCGCTGGTGGTCAGCATCTCCGCCAACACGGCTGACGAATTCGCGCGCTTCGCCGAAGAGGTCAGCGTGCCGGGTGTCGCGGCGATCGAGGTCAACATTTCCTGCCCGAACATCGAGGATGATGGGAAGGCATTTGCCATGCGCCCCGGCCCAACCGGCGAGGTGATCCGGAGGATGCGCTCCGCGACCAACCTGCCGCTCTGGGCCAAGCTGTCACCCAATACCGGCGACGTGGTGGAGGTGGCGCAAGCGGCAGAAGCAGCCGGTGCGGACGCACTCGTTACCGCCAACACCATGCTCGCCATTGCAATCGATGCCCGTACCGGCCGGGTGAAACTCGGTAACATCATGGGCGGGTTTTCGGGTCCCTCATTGAAGCCCATAACCTTGCGGATGGCCTACCAATGCGCCCGCGCCGTCGCCATTCCCGTGATCGGCTGCGGCGGCATCGCGACGATTGATGACGTGCTGGAGTACCTGATCGCTGGCGCCCGCGCCGTTCAGGTCGGCACGGCCACCTTCATCAGCCCCACCACCATGCCGCGCCTCGTTCGCGAACTCGACCACGCGCTTGAAGCGCGTGGGCTGGCATCTGTTGATGCGCTGGTCGGCACGGTCAAACACGCCGACGAGGCCATCAGCCTTGCGGAGTATGCCTGATGGGTGCCGCTGTCTTCCAGAAACCTTTGGCGTTCGACCTTGCCAATGGGGCTCGTCGCCTCTTCGCCGAAATCGCAGCGCGCACCGCGGATGTCGAAGGCGTCAGCCGCCCCGCCTTCTCCCCAGTCGAAACGGAAACGCTGCAGTTCCTGATGGATTACGCGCGGGCGGAAGGGCTTGCAGCCGAATGGGATGCCGGTCGCAATGTGACCTTCTCGCTACCGGAACATGCCCGGTCCAAACGTTATGTCCTCGTTGGGTCGCATGTCGACAGCGTGCCCCGCGGCGGCAATTTTGATGGGCTAGCCGGCGTTGTCTCGGGGCTGCTCTGCCTCGTCCGTGCTCGGCGCGAAGGCATCAGCTTTCCCGAACCGGTCAAAGTCATCGCCATGCGCGGGGAAGAAAGCGCCTGGTTCGGCCCCTGCTATATCGGCTCCAAGGCGCTGCTCGGCGTCCTCTCAGAGGAGGAGCTAGTCTCTCGCCACAAGGGCGATGGCCGGACGCTCTTTGAACACATGGAAGCAGCCGGCGTCGACATGACAGCCGTCCGGGCCGGCAGGGCGCTCCTCGACCGGGAGGCGATCACCACCTATGTCGAAGTTCATATCGAGCAAGGCCCGGTGCTGATCGAGCGCAACCTGCCGGCAGCGATCGTTTCCGGCATCCGCGGAAATTTCCGCTACAAGACCATTTCCTGCCTTGGTGAAGCCGGTCATTCCGGCGCAGTTCCCCTCGCTTATCGGCACGATCCTGTGCTGGCCATGGCGGAACTGCTGAATGTGCTGGATGCCGCATGGAATGACTTGGTGGCGAAAGGCTGCGATCTTGTTGTCACCAGCGGCATGGTTTCGACTGACCAGCAGAAACATGCGCTCTCCCGCATTCCGGATAGCGTCCACTTCAGCCTTGATGTCCGCAGCCAAGATCGCGAGACGCTGGAGACCATGCACGCGCTAATGCTGAAGCATGTGGCGCGCATTGAGCAGGAACGTGCGGTGCGCTTTGAACTAGGCACGCCTCTCAGAACCGAGCCTGCGCTCTGCGATCCGTCAGTCATTAATGAACTCTTGCAGGCCGCGGAAGCGGTGGGCGTCGAGCCTGCGCTTTTACCGTCCGGAGGCGGCCATGATGCGGCCGTCTTTGCGCAGGCCGGCGTTCTCGCCGGCATGATCTTCATTCGCAACCGAAACGGCTCGCACAACCCGCAGGAAGCGATGGAAATCGCCGATTTCGCCATCGCCACGACCGTCCTGCACCAGTTCCTGATGAACCCTGCCAAACGGTCGGGGAAGATTAATGCCCTCCGCCAGACAATGAAGGATCCCGATACCATGTTCAGGTCGATCACCGACATCATTCGCCAGAAGGGCAATGCAGCGCGGGCTTATCGCGCCGCCGCAACGGCGGCCCAGGAGGCCGCGCTGCGCGACAACGAGCGGGCCAGCGGTTATTTCCTGCTCGCGACCGCCGCCCAGGAAGTCGCTGATCTCCACTATGGCGAGCCTATCCATGCCGCAGTCTTCGACCAGGAACTGGCACGGCTTGAAGGGTATGCAACGATGCTCGATGCAGCCTTTGACAAATCCGAGCCGAACGAACGGCTGGCGGTGCTCAATCAGGTCGCTGCTGCTCTTGCCGCTGCCCGGGCAAGTGCCTGACGCACGTCATGCCCGGACGCGGTTCCGGGCATGACCAAGCTCTATCGGGTGGAGGTCGGCTCAAGCACCTGGACAACCAGTCCGCCCTCAACAGTGGCGATGTGGGCCGAGACACCATAAACCTGGGCTATCACGTCCGGCCGCAGGACCACTTCCGGCAACCCATCTGCGACGACCTCACCCTTGTTCAGGAGAATGAGCCGCGTGCACCGGCGCGCCGCAAGACCCAAGTCATGCATCGAAAGCACCACCGCACGCCCATCGTCCGCGAGGCTGCGGAATGTCTTCATAAGATTGACCTGGTGGAGCGGATCCAGTCCTGCGGCAGGCTCATCGGCCAGCAGCAGCGGCGTTTCCTGGGCAAGCGCCCTCGCAATCAGCACGCGGGCCTTTTCGCCGCCTGACAATGTGTCGACCGGCCGTGACGCGAGCCTTGCCACATCCATGCGCTCCATCGCTTGTACGACGGCACGTTGGTCCTCCGAGCTCAGCTTTGCTCCCCGACTCGTCCTGCGTGCGTCTCGTCCCAACGCGACGAGATCGGCGGCACTGATCGGCCAGGCGACATCATGCTCTTGCGGAACATAGGCGATGAGACCAGCCCGCTCGCGCCCGCGAAGACTGTTGATGGTTTTTCCCTGCACGAGGACCTTGCCTTCGAAGGGGAGCAGACCGCAAAGCGATCGCAAAAAGGTGGATTTGCCGGCGCCGTTGGGGCCAAGCAGGCCGACGACCTCGCCGGGTTCGATCCGACAGGCGATCTGCCCCAGAACAGAGCGGGTTCCCCGAAGAACCCGCTGCAGCGCGACCTCAAGCAAAGGCAATCCGGTCAAATCATCTGCCTCCTGCTGCGCCAGACGAGAGCTAGGAAGAAGGGCGCACCGATGACGGCCGTGACGACCCCAAGCTTCAGGCCACGCTCCGGAGCGACAAGGCGAACAAGAACATCGGCTGCCAGAATGAGTGCCGCACCACCGAGGCCACTGGCGAGCAACAGTCGAGAGGGCAGCGACCGGGTCAACGGCCGCAGGAGATGCGGCACGACAAGCCCGACAAAGCCGATCGAACCGGTTACGGAGGTAGCTGCGCCGACGGACGCCGCCGTGCCGAAGATTGCGAGGAACTGCACCTGGCGCAGATTGACGCCCATGCTGGCAGCCGTGTCACGACCAAGGGCCAGGGCATCGAGGCCCCGGCCGACGCCGAGAAGCATGGCCCAGCCGAGGATCATGGCAGGTGCGGCCAGCAGGACATGTTCAAAAGACCGATCCTCCAGCGACCCCAGCATCCAGAACATGATCTCGAGGGCGGCATAGGGATTGGGAGACAGATTAAGGACCAGCGATGTCATGGCGGTCGCGAAGGTCGAGACGGCGACGCCGGCAAGGATGATGGTGACGAAACTGCCCGAGGCACCGGCGAGAAACTGGACGACGAGGACCGACACCACGGCAGCGGCCAGTGCGGCAAGCGGCAACGCCAGCGGGAACAGGACGGAGAGCCCGGTATAGAGCGCCAGTACCGCCCCCAGCGAGGCGGAGGCGCTGACCCCAATCAGCCCCGGTTCGGCCAATGGGTTTCGCAGATAACCTTGGAGCACTGCACCCGAGAGGCCGAGCGTAAACCCGACCATCAGCCCGAGAAGGGCGCGCGGCAGGCGAATCTCGTGCATGATGAGCGCGATGGAGCCGGCGTCGTCAGACATCAGCGCCCGCAGGCTTTCCCACACCCCAAAACTGGCCGGCCCGCTGAAGAGCGACAGGAGGAAGGTCAATATGACCAGCAGGACGAGGCCGGTGATCAGCAGCCGATGGGAGAGGCATGGGTTCACGTTCCCTTGTCCCCCTCGGCTACCGCTCGCAAGATCCGCGCGGCTTCAAGTGTGACGGGACCACCGCAGATCGTCATCCGCGGCGGCACGGACACAGAGCGCCGGCTATTGATGAAATGCGCGAAAGCCGGATGCGCAAAGTTAGCCTGCGCCAGTGCCGGCTTTTCATAAGCGTGGTCACCCAGCACCACGACATCAGGCCCGGATAAAATCAGGCTCTCCAGGGGTAGATACGCCGTGCCGGACAGGCCGATCCTTTGCGCGGCGTTGGTCATTCCGGCAGCCGCGACAATCGCGTCAACAAGCGTGCCGCCCCCGGCAGTATAGCTGTTGGCGTAGTAGAAGGCGGCGCTCATGCCTGTCGGGGGCAGCGCCTCCAGGGCTGCAAGTTCCGCTTCGAACTTGCTTGCGAGGGCTTCAGCCTGCGTCTCTCGCTGGAGAACTTGCCCCATCCGCCTGATGTCCCGAGGGATGTCATCAAGCGAGCTCGCCGGAGGAAATTCCTCTACCGTTACGCCCAGTCCGCGAAGCAGGTCCACAGTGGAGCGGGTCGTGTAGCTACCGGCGAGCACGAGGTCTGGCTTCATCATGAAGACCTCTTCCGCCGAGCCATCGTTGAGACGGTACGCCCGGGCAGCCTCAGCCGTTGCGGAAACCGCGGGATCGGCTGCAAGATGCGAGACTGACAGCAATTGCCCAGGCTCCGCCACGAGCATAGCCAACTGATCCGTGCAGACGTTCAAAGACACAACGCGGCGAGGCTGGCTGAAGGCGGGTGTGCTGATGAGGCCAAGAACGGCAGCCACCAGCACAAAACGTCCGCTCTTCGAACTCCAAAATAGGTGGGGCATGCACATCATTCTTGCCAAGCTGCTCATCCCCCTACCCCTGTCTCAATCAGAATTGACGGGAGACGCTGAGACTAATGGTCCGACCGGGTGCTCGGAAGCCTTCGCGCGTTGAATAATCCTCATCGAACGCGTTCAGGACGGCAAGTTTCCACTGTGACTGCTCATCGACATCATAGGTGGCGGCGAAATCCATGGTCACGAAGTCTGGCAACTTCCTGGTGTTGCTTGCATCGATATAACGCGACGCAACGTAGAGCAGGTTGGCGGTAAGCGTGAGGCTCTCCGTAGGCGTATAGACGGCGCCGATCGAACCCTTGAACCGCTCCCGGTTGGGGATGTCATTGCCGGTATCTTCGTCCCGCGGCTGGCGAAGATCCAGGCTTCCGTTCACCGTCCAGCTCTCATTGATCCGGTGTGACATGGTCGCCTCGATCCCGGAGATGCGCGCACTTCCGATGTTGTATGGAAGATACGAGGCATCAAGAGCGATCGCCTCGGAGATCCAGGTCCGGTAGACGGCGACATCCAGACTTGTGTCCGGATCGATCTGCCATGCGAGGCCGGCTTCCACGGACTTGGAGCGCTCCGGCAAGAGGTTCGGGTTCGACCAACCGGGGTAATAGAGGTCATTGAAGGTCGGGGCGCGGAACCCCGTGCCAAAGGAGGCGCGCGCGCTTAGTCCTTCCATCAGTTCGTAGCGCGCGCCGAGATTGTAGGTGGTCGCTTCCCCGAACTGTTCATTATAGTCATGGCGAAGGCCAGCATCGACGTTGAACGATCCCATCGACAGCGCGTACTGCCCGAAGATGCCCGCGAGTGTGCGGTCCTCAACCGCGTAGCTCACGACATTGGTGTCAATCTGTTCGCGGTAGGCTTCTACCCCGCCGCTGAAGACGTGTTCGGCAAGATCCGTCTTGAGCGTTTTCTGGGTGGTCAACAAGACGCCAGAGCGCACGGTGCGATAGTCTTCGTGGCCCGGGACGCCATCGCGATGATTTCGTGCGTCGTCAATGGCGTTCGACACTTCGATGCGCGAGAACCAGTCATTCGTATGGTTGATCTGTGCGCCAACCTTGCCGGCAAATGTCACTGTGCGCGCTTCGTTGGAATCGGGGAAGGCATCGAACTCTGACATGCCGCGTGCGTAGAAACCGTCGGCATAAAGCCTGCCCCAATCGAAATCCTGTGACAAGCGAAGGTCGAAACTGCCTTGGCGGAAACCATCATCATCGGGCTCGTGTCCCCAGGAGGTCGGGCCGGTGAAGTCATACCCTCGCGTTCCCCGGCCGGTGATCCCGAACCCGTAGTTCAAGCCGCCCTCGGTCTTGCCGCGGGTTTCGACGCGGCCAGACGCACCCCACGGGTGCTCCACGCCGACCGTCACCGTCGAGCAGTGGTCCTTGCCGTCGGGGCAACCGGAACCATCCTTGGTGATGATATTGATGACGCCGCCGATGGCGTCGGATCCGTACTGCGCCGAATGCGCGCCATTGGCGATCTCGATGCGCGAGATGGACTCGAGCGGCACGTTGAAGATGGACGTGGTGCCGCTGGTGGCTGATGAGGCGCGCACCCCGTTGATGAGCACGAGCGTCTGGGTCGGTGAGACACCGCGCAGGGTTACCTCGGCATTCGAGCCGAACCCGCCAAACGTGGCGATGCTCACGCCGGGATACGAGCGTAGCAATGAGGCAAGATCCGATGCCGCACTGGCACGAATCTCGGCTTCGTCAATTACGGTGACAGAACTTGTCGCGGTGGCAATGTCCGCTTCCCGCCTCAGCGGCGCGGAAATCACGATGGGTTCAAGGACAGCCTCCTGCTCAACCTGCTGTCCATGGGCATTGCCACTAGTCATTATCATCACAGGTCCCAATAACGGGATTAGTTTGCGCATATCCGCTCCAACTCCATGCGCCGCAAAGCGCAGGTCCATCAAAGGTCGTGTCGGGGGACAGATGCAGAAACAGCCTGCACTTACCCCGCCACGGCAACGTTCATCGATCGTCACCGCAACGGTAGCCGCGCAGGAACACACCCCGTGTTCTTGCATGGGTGACTGAAATGGCAGGTCTCCTGACTTCCGCGTCATTGCTCCTCTTCCGCCTTCCCGGAGACGGATGTCTCCAGTGGCATTGTGGAAGAGGGCTCAGCGGTCACAGTTGCGGGGGCAGTCGTGGAATGGCCCAAGATGAGCATCACCACGTTCCCGTTTTAATCTGCCGAGGCAGAACCATCTCAAGATCTGGATACGTCGCATGGCCGGTGTCGTCAACCGACCTTGCGCCAGAGGGCACGGCGGATACCGCCGTACCGCATGTTGTTCACAGGGATGAGGACCTTTGGACACACCAACCTGTTGCGACCGGTATCACGCGACCGGGCCGTAAAGATCAGCGTAGCTGTTCCTAAGCACGTTCTTCTGCACCTTGCCCATCGTGTTGCGCGGTAGCTCATCCACGAAGATCACCCGCTTCGGCTGTTTGTAACGGGCCAGCCGGTCGCTCAGCCCGTCAAGGATGTCCTGTTCCTTGATGGTGGCACCGGGTTTGCGAACAACAACCGCGGTGACTCCTTCGCCAAAATCCGGATGCGCGACGCCGATGACGGCACTTTCCACGACACCATCCAACTGGTCGATTTCCGTCTCGACCTCCTTCGGATAGATGTTGTATCCGCCGGAGATGACGAGGTCCTTGCCCCGCCCCACGATGTGCACGTAGCCACGGTCGTCAATGATCCCGAGATCGCCGGTGATGAAGAAGCCATCGGGCCGAAACTCGGCTTGCGTCTTTTCCGGCATGCGCCAGTAGCCCTTGAAGACGTTGGGACCCTTCACCTCGATCATGCCTGTTTCGCCTTGGGGCAGTGCATTGCCGGAGGCCGGATCAGTGACGCGCAAGTCGACGCCGGGCAGCGGGAAGCCTACGGTCCCTGCGATGCGGTCCCCTTCGTAAGGGTTGGAGGTATTCATGTTGGTTTCGGTCATGCCGTAACGCTCAAGGATCGCGTGGCCGGTTTTCCCGAAGAAGGCACGGTGCGTTTCCGCCAAGAGCGGTGCAGATCCGGAGATGAAGAGTCGCATGTTCGCCGCGGCCTCGCGCGTCAAACCGGGATGTTGCAGCAACCTGACGTAGAAGGTGGGCACGCCCATCATCACGGTCGAGCTGCCCAACAGCCGGATGACCTCGTCCGGGTCGAACTTGGGCAGGAAATGCATCGACGCGCCCGACATCAGGATCACGTTGGTCGCGACAAAGAGGCCGTGGGTGTGGAAGATCGGTAGGGAGTGAATCAGTCGGTCCGATGAGGTGAAGCGCCAGAATTCCCGCAGCGTCAGGGCGTTGGACAGCAGGTTGTCGTGGCTGAGCATCGCGCCTTTCGAGCGGCCCGTGGTGCCCGAGGTATAAAGTATGGCGGCGAGATCATCCGACCCCCTCGCTACATCCTCGTAGTCGGTGGGTGCAGTGCGTGCCTGCTCGATCAGTGACCCTTCGCCAGCCTCATCAAGCGTTTCGACAGAAGCGCCTTTCGCGGCCGCAATCTCGGCAATACCTGCCCGATTACGCGGATCGCAGACGACCAGACTTGGTTCTGCGTCACCGACGAAATATTCGATCTCGTTCAGGGTGTAAGCCGTGTTGAGCGGCAGGTAGACGGCACCGGCCCGCACACATGCAAGGTACAGCATCAGCGCCGGGACGCTCTTCTCTACCTGAACTGCAACGCGGTCACCGGGACGAACGCCGAGGCTTTCAAGCGTTGCAGCAAGACGCGACGATTCCTCCAGCATTTCGCCGTAGGTCCAGACCCTTCCCTTGCTGTCCTCGACGAATGTTGCTGCCGGATCGGCTGCCGAACGGATGGCGTCAAAGAGGTGGTTGGTCATGGTCTAGGCTCCCCGGCATTGACTTGTTTTGTCTCATCAGCGGCTCCGATGGGAGCCAGCATTGTTGGAATCAAAGGACGGCTGCCTTTCTCGGCGGGAACGAGGCGCCGGATGGCCGGCGTGGTGACTACCTCGCCGCGCCCGACGAAGGCCTCGTGGTTGGCCTCGATCTCGTCCAGCTTGTAGAGGTAGTTGACCATCAATCCGTGGGCCTGGCGCATCGCACGCGGAGATCTGTCGCCCAGAACGTTGAGCCGTTCCAGCCGGGCGCCATTGCCAAGGTGGAAGCGGGCGACCGGGTCGATCGCCCGGCCCTTTGAATCGCGTGACCTGAGGAAATACCAAGCGGCCGCGGTTTTAAGTGGCGCCTCGAGCTGCTCCCTTGCCTGGCCATCGTTCTCCCAGCCGCGCTGGCCCAGAACGCCCAGCAGTTCCCTTGTCGTCTGTGACAAGACCTCGGAAGCCTCGTTGCGGCGCTCCCGCGCGAGCCAGCTTGCAAAACCTGGTACGGGCGACAGCGTCACGAAGGTCTGCAGCTTGGGATGATCACGCCGCAGGTCTTCCACCACCTGCTTGATGAGGAAGTTGCCGAACGAGACGCCCCTCAGCCCGTTCTGGCAGTTCGATATAGAATAGAAGACCGCGGTCGTCGCATCCTCGGCGCTCAAAACCGGCCGGTCCTCGCGCAAAAGCTCATCAATGTTTGACGGTATCTCGCGCGTCAGCGCCACCTCGACGAAGATAAGAGGGTCGTCCGACAACTGCGGATGGAAAAACGCAAAGCACCGTCGGTCATCCGGCTCGAGTCTGCGACGCAGTTCATCCCAGCCGCCGATGTCATGCACCGCCTCGTAGCGGATGATCTTTTCCAGGATGTTGGCTGGCGTCGACCAGTCGATCGGACGAAGCAGCAGGAAGCCCCGGTTGAACCAGGAGCCGAAAAGGTGGGCAAAGTCCGCGTCAACCGCGGCAAGATCCGGATCTTCCTCCCTCAGCCCCAGCAAAACCTCGCGCATGCGCACCAGCGTCCGGATCCCTTGCGGCGCCAGGTTGAGGCGCCGGATCAGTTCCTGCCGACGCGGCTCAGCAGCCAGATGCAGTTCCAGCAGGATCTCCGGATTGGGATTCGCCTTATAGGCGCTGATGGCGCGCTCCAGACGCTGTACGTCCGGGCCGAAACGCTCAAGCAGCATCACCATGAAATCGCGCTGCTGCTCGCGCGAAAAGCCTTGCCAGCGGTTAAGGATATCCTGGGCGAGCGCCATTCCGGACGCCTCGCCCCTGCTCGACAACAGCGTGTCGCAAAGCGCCGACACCGTGGCTATCGGATCATCCGTCTCCCGCGGCGCCAGCGAAAGGAAACGCCGGCCCTTGTCGGCAATCGCCTGAAGCATGTCGGAAAGCAGGAACGGAGCGCTGTTCATTGCACGACCCCCAGCATCTGGTTTGGAAGCCACGTTGCGATATCAGGGAATATGCACAGGATGATGATCGCTAGGAACATGACCAGGACGTAGGGCAGCGAGCCCCACAGGATGTCCTTTGTCGGCACGGTGGGCGCGATCGCGTTGATGACAAAGAGGTTGAGGCCGATGGGTGGCGTGATTAACCCCACTTCCATGTTGATCGTCAGCACGATCGCGAACCAATAGGGGTCGAAGCCGGCCTGTGTGACGATTGGGAATAACATAGGCGCGGTCATAACGATGACGGCCACCGGCGGCAGGAACATGCCGCAAACGAGCAGGAAGACGTTGATCACCGCGAGCAGCACCCAGCGGTTGACCTCCATGTCGGCGATCACGGCGGCGATGGACTGGGTGATGAAGAGCGAGGACAGGGCGAAGGCGAAGAGTTCTGCTGCCGCCATGATCATCATGATCATCACACTTTCGCGCATCGCCGAGGCAAAGATCCCGTTCACGGCGCTGAAGCGGAACAAGCGATAGGCGATGATGACCACCAGAAGCGTCAGCAGTGCGCCTGCGCCTGCCGCTTCAGAAGGTGTGGCGATGCCGCCGTAGAGCACATAGAGCGTGCCGGCGATGATCAGCAGGAATGGCAGGATGCGCGGCATGGCCGCCAGCCGCTCCTTCAACGTGTAGCGGACGGAGCGTGCGGCAAACTCATAACCTTTGCGCCGGCAGTCAATGATGGCCCAAGCCATGAACATGATCGTCAGCATGATGCCTGGGATGACGCCGGCCATGAACAGGCGGCCGATCGAGGTCTCCGTCGAGATGCCGTAGACAATCAGTGTCACCGACGGCGGGATAAGGATGCCGAGGGTGCCACCTGCCGCGATCGATCCGGTGGCGACCGAGTTAGGATAACCGCGTCGCAACATCTCCGGAATGCCCATCTTGCCGATGGCCGCGCAGGTTGCGGGCGACGAGCCGGTCATGCCGGAAAAGATAGCACAGGAGCCAATGTTCGAGAGCACGAGCCCGCCCGGCACGCGGTTCAGCCATCGGTCGAGCGAGGTATATAAGTCCGAGCCTGCCGGTGACGATGCCACGGCTGCCCCCATCAATACGAACATGGGGATAGAGACATAGGCAAGGTTGGCGATGCCGGAGAACATCGTGTCGCCGAGGATGTAGAAGATGTCGAACCCGTCCTGCAGGAAAAGCGCGGCAAAGGCTGCAAGCCCGAGTGCGAATGCGATCGGCATTCCTGTGGCGAGCAGAATGAACAGCAGTGAGATGAGCAGAAGTCCTGCTCCGGTCGCACTCATGAGCGGCGTCCTTCCATGGAATGCTCGGCCGCTGGCGTGGCGGGAAGCGGGAGATGCGATGATGGCAAGTCACTGACAGCAGCCGGCTCACGTCCGAGCCGCAGGAGCACGATGATCTGCGCGACATATTGCAGGCAAAGCAGAAGGAAGCCGAGTGGCAGGGCCGCCAGGGGAATCCAGAGCCGCGGCGCCCAGACGCTCGAATGCTTCCAGTTGCCTGTCCAGGCTTCCTCGAACTGCACCCAGGTCGCGGCGAGCATCACGATGCAGAAGATGAGGCCGAGGAAGGACCCGACGACCTTCAACCGCAAGCGATTCCGCTCGCTGAGCAACATCTCGATGACGTCAACGCCGACATGCCCGCCCTTGAGCAGGACATAAGGCGCGCCGAGAAAGATTGCCGCAGTTGCGGAAAAAACTACGAAATCCGTTTGCCAGATCGTCGGCAGCCGGAAAACGTAGCGCATCAGGATCATCTGGCAGACGACGAGCATGGCGATGATGATCAGTGCGGTCGCGATGATCGCAAACAGGCGCGACAGCCTGCCCACCCACAGGACATAGGCACTCAGCATGGAATGGTTCTCCGAGGAAGTGGCGGCGCAAAAGCGCCGCCTTCGCTCACTGGACGGCCAGGGCCTTCTCGATCAGCTTGTCGCCGCCAGGAACCTTTTCTGCGAAGTTCTTGTAGGACGACTGCTTGGCGAGTTCGAGCCAAGCATCATAATCCGCCTTGCTCATCTCGACGATTTCGACCCCCGCTTTCTTGTAGGCGTCGATCATGATCTGATCGCCCTTGCGGACTTCCGCATCGAAGAACTCTTCCGACTTCTCGCCGGCCGCAAGGATCGCCTTCTGCTGCTCCGGCGTCAGCCGGTCGAAGACCTTCTTCGACATCAGAACCGGTTCGTACATGAACCAGAGCGCATTCTCGCCTGGCGCGGTGAGGCACTTGGCGTGTTCAAAGAGCCGGTAGGATACGAAGCTTGCGGACGAAGTGTTTGCTGCATCGAGCACGCCCGTCTGCATGCCCGTGTAGATTTCGGACGACGGCATGGATGAGATCGAGGCGCCTGCTGCCACCAGCATCTCCTCGAAGGCCGGGCCGGCGGCGCGGATAACCTGACCCTTGATCGTGTCGGGCGAGGTAATGCAGCCCTTCTTTGAGGCAAACGCGCCCGAAAGCCAGGCATCGGCGATCACCATTGCCCCGGCGTCCTCGATGACCTTCTTGATGTCAGTCATGAACTCCGACTCGTTCAGGCGTTTGGCCCGATCAAAGTTGCCGACAAGCCCTGGCATGAGAGTGGCAGAAAACTCCGGATGCCGCCCCGACGCATAATCGAGCGGGAACGACGTCATGTCGAGGATGCCGCGCGTGACGGCATTCCACTGGTCATTGGGCTTGTAGAGCGAAGAGCCTGGATAGACCTGGATCTCCAGGCCCACATTTGCCGCGGCAACTTCACGCGCGATGACTTGCACCATCTCATCGCGGATGTCGCCTTTGCCGCCAGGGAACTGGTGGGATGCCTTCAGGACCGTCTGCGCCGATGCACCAGAGGCAAGCATGCCGGTGATCAGGACCGCGGCCGAAAGCTGCAATGCCTTCGTCAGGTTCATGACTAAATTCCTCCCTTGGCCTCAACCCTCCTGTTGAAGCCCGCGAATGATGCGTGCAGGTTGTGGACAATGTCAACCCTCTTGTATACAAGAAATGTAGACTTGGATGAGAGCGTCGATGACAACCAGTGCCCACCATAAATTAAGGGACCAGATCGAGAACTGCATTCTCACGGGAGAATTCCATCCGGGGGATCGGCTGGACGAGGTCCAGCTTGCCACCCGCTTCCAGGTATCGCGAACACCCGTGCGGGAAGCTCTCATGCAACTCAGCGCCATAGGACTGGTGGAAATCAAACCCCGACGCGGCGCTACGGTCGTGGATCCGGGTCCCGAAAGGATCTTCGAGATGTTCGAGGTTATGGCTGAACTGGAGGCCATGGCCGGTGCGATGGCTGCCCGTCGACACCAAGAGCAGGACCAGATCGCCATTCTCGATGCCTTGGCGAAATGTCGAGACGCGGCAGAAAGCAACGACACCGATCGATATTATTATGAAAACGAAGCCTTCCATCACGCCATCTATGTCGCGAGCCACAATGGCTTCCTGCAAGAACAATGCATCGCGCTGCATCGGCGGCTTCGGCCATATCGCCGGCTGCAATTGAGGGTGCGCAACCGGATGTCGGCCTCGCTCTCAGAGCATGAAGGCATTGTTGACGCCATTCTTGCGGGGGACGCGGATGCGGCAACCGTGAGGCTGCGCAGCCATATCGCCGTTCAGGGTGACCGTTTCGGGGATCTCATTGCCAACCTGCGCCAGCTTGACCGGCGGCACGCCTGACCCGGCATCCGGAGAAAGGGAGTTGACGGACACCGCCTGAGCCGGTCTAGTCCCATGGCAGTTGCGTCGCCACTCAAGTTCCAGGTAACTCCACGCTCTCATGATACTCGCGGATGGCGACACGTTTCCCACCGAAAATGATGTCTGCATCGTTGGAGCCGGCCCCGTCGGCCTGGCGTTGGCACTAAGGCTTGAGACGCTTGGGCTAAACGTCATCGTGCTGGAACGTGGCAGCGGTGAGACCTCGACCCCCGATGTGCCGGCCAACACCGAGTTTCGCAACGGCCATCATGCCCTCTCCGAGGCGGTCTCCCGCCCCGGCATTGGCGGCACCTCTGCGCTGTGGGGAGGGCGTTGTGTTGAACTCGATGACCTCGATTTCCAACCACGGGCGCATGTCCCGTATTCGGGCTGGCCCATCTCGCACGACGAGGTTCGTCCGTATTACAAAGAAGCCTACAAGTTCCTCACCTGCAGTACCGGGGAGTTGCCCTCAGAGAGCCTCGGGCTGTCGGATTCAGCTGTCGTTGTTGATGCCATGGAGCGCTGGAGCAAACATCCGGCACTTGGACCGCATTATTCGCAACGGCTGGCTCGTTCCCGAAACGTGACGGTTGTACCCTCGGCCACGGTCACATCCATTGATCTCGACGCCCAGGGGGACCACGTCCAGAGCCTCGCGCTGAAAAATGCGGGACGAGCGGCGAAGGTGTCCGCAAAGGTCTTCGTCCTCGCCGGCGGCGGCCTCGAAAATGCTCGGCTGCTGCTTTCGCTGCAGACGGCGCGCCCGGACGTGGCTGCCCGGTTTTCCACCTCGCTCGGACGCTTCTACCAAGGCCATCTCACCGGTTATATCGCGATTCTGAAGTTCGCCGACCCTCGGAAGGCGCGATCACTTTCGTTTCGCAGCGATGATGAAGGGTATAGCTACCGGCAGCGGCTGCAGATCGCACCTGAACTGCAGGCAGACAAGAAGCTCCTGAACACGGTCTTCTGGATCGACGCGCTTTCAATCGCTGATCCCGTCCATGGCTCCGGAGCGCTGTCGCTGTGTTATCTGTTCCTGGCGACGTCCGGCCTCTACCGTCGCATGTCGAAGGGGCTGGCGCCTACAGCAAGGGGCCTTGGCAACGTCGACAAGCAACAGCACTGGCGCAACATCCGCCAGAACGCGCGTTGGCCGGTGGAATTGTGGCAGGCGACGCGAGACTTGTTGAAGCGGCGAACGAAAACGCACCAGACACTGTTCAACCCAAAGGGCCGGTACCTGCTACGCTACCACGCCGAGCAGGTACCAAACCCGGAGAGCCGCGTCTTGCTTAAACCCCAGTCACCGGGAAGCTCTCAGGCAGCCTTGTCTGTCGATTATCGGGTCGTTGATCAGGATATCGACTCCGTCCTCACATCCCATGACCTGCTCGACGCCTGGCTGCGGCGCAACCGGATCGGACAGCTCGAGTATATCCACCCACTGGCGGAACGCCGACAGGCGGTGATGGCGCAGGCGTTCGACGGTTATCACCAGATCGGGCTGTCACGGATGGCCGATAATCCGAACGACGGGCCAGTCGACCGCAACTGCAAGCTCCATGGGGTTGCCAATCTCTATGTCGCAGGCAGCGGCGTTTTTCCGACCGGTGGCCACGCGAACCCCACACTTCCGGCCGTCGCTCTTGCACTCAGGCTTGCGGAGCAAGTTGCGACGACGCTCAAATGGTACACCGTCTCCTGAGACTGATGCGGGGGGCAACCTCGCCGGGAAAAACATCGTAGCACCAGTTCCGAAAACTTTTAGTTGACATTCAGGCCAAGCATCTCTATTTAAAGTTTATCGATCTTTTTCTTGCTGAGCTTTGGTTATTGCGCGATTGGCACCGCGCCCTGAACGAACCTTCCTTTTAAAACATCGCTATCACCATCCACGATGCCATCGGCATCGCGGTCGATCTCTATTGCTATAGAAAGGGTTCATCATGACCACTGGCACAGTAAAATGGTTTAATTCCACCAAGGGTTTCGGTTTCATCGAGCCTGACAACGGCGGCGCAGACGCCTTCGTTCACATCTCGGCTGTCGAACGTTCAGGCATGCGCGAAATCGTTGAAGGCCAGAAGCTCAGCTACGAGCTGGAGCGCGACAACAAGTCGGGCAAGATGTCGGCCTGCAATCTCCAGGCCGTCTGACACCAAAGGATCTGCTCTCCTGTGACCACGGATGTACTGGCACTGTCGAGAGTTTGAACCAACCAAAGCCGGGCGCGACGCCCGGCTTTTTTTTGGCCAAAAGACTGGCCGAACCCGGAAAGGGAACCTCATGACACAGACATTCAGCAAAACCCGTCAGCAGGCGGAAAACGCGTTCAGCAAGATCCAAAGCCAGTTTTTCGCAAAGGACCAGGCAGTGGAAGAACGGGACTTCGCGTCACAGGCCCGTGATGCAAAGACAGCACGCCTGAGGGCAGCGCGACTGGCGAAAGAGGCTGACGAGAGCACGAAAGCTGCATCAGGCGCCAAGGATTGACGAGGTGCGTCACCCTGCCCTCGCCAACTCAGATGCCTCACGCTTCAGGAGATCCGATGCCCAATGAAAATCATGAACTTCAGGCCAGCACCACCGCGTGGCAGATCGCAATGCAGGAAATCCTGCGCATGGTGATCCGCGACCTCTACCAGAGCCAGGGAGAAGCCGTCTTCAAGGCGCACATCAAGCGTATCGAAGAAGGCGCGGTCGACAGCATCTACAGCGACTTGAGGCTGCGCGGTACCAGCGAATGGACCGAGACGCTGGTGAAGGAGAAGGCGACCAATATTGTCACGACTCTCCTGACGTCGTTCACCTTCGAGCAACCCGGCCCAGGTACACGCGGCGTTTAAGGCTTAGACGGCCGACACCATGTTGCGGCCACGTCTCTTCGACCGATATAGTCCCTCGTCGGCGCGTTTCAGGACGTCGCTTGAGAACCGGTCAAGCTGGTCGAACTGGCTGAGTCCCCCGCTGATCGTCGACTCGTAGTGGATGTTTTCCTTCAGGATGATCGGGACATCCTGGCGCAGGCGCTCGGCAATATTCAAGGCATCGCTCCGCTGCGTGCCGGGCATTACCACCACGAACTCATCACCGCCTAAGCGCGCAACGACATCGCTCTTGCGCAATTGCTGGCGGCAGATCCGCGCGATTTCCACGAGAGCCGCGTCGCCTGCGTCGTGGCCCATCTCGTCGTTCAGGCGCTTGAAATTATCAAGGTCGAAGACCAGCACCGAGGTTTGGTCGCTATCCTGTGCGAAGATGCCGAGGCGATGGTCGAGCGTTTCGATCAGCTTGCGACGGTTAAAGAGGCCCGTCAGCGCATCCGTCTCACTCAACTGCAGCAGCTTCTTCTGGGTCTGATGTTTTTCCGTGATGTTGCTCGCTACCCAGACAACGGCCTGCTCGCCATCGACCGGAAAATCGAGCGCCTGTACCCGGCCTTCAAACCAGATCGAATAGTTGGGCCCTTCGCCTGCACCCTTAACGTCGGCGCCGCTGAGCTCATATTCGACGATGTGGAGCCCGCCGTGTTCCAGCGCCTTCTCGATCTCGCCGAGAAACCAGCAGGCCTTCTCCTCCCTCACCATGTCGAACATGCTGCGACCCACGAGACCACGTCCATCATGGTAATGTCGGACATCCTTTCCACCGAAAACTGCCGCGTATCGGCCGCTACGGGTCAGGATGAAGGCCGGATCAGGCAGGGATGATAGGATCGAGTTGAGTTGCTGCTGCGTAAACAAGCAAAGAAATTCCATCTATTCCACAACGAGCGCACCGGTTGCCGGCCCGCTCGTGATATTCAGGCTGCCATAACAATGTTGAGACTTTCTGAAATGCCTGTCTGCGACGTCGAAGCGGCCGCAAAAGATGGCTAATAGCGTCGTGTCTGCCGCACGTCATGATGGGTGGATCGCTCGTCCCATCGCTTCAGCACCTTGCGAGCCTCGGCAGGCACGTAGGCCGTTTCGTAGTCTTGGCCTTGAAATGCGATGACGTTTTCGAGGGAGTCGAACCCCATCACTGTCGTGAATTGCACTTCGTCGCCAAGGTCGCGTCGCAGCAGCTCGATCGAGCGATATCCCGGGATCTGCTTTGCCTCGATGCCGGGGAAGACGAATGTATCCAGCAGTTGCTCGTAGACATCAGCATTCTCCGGCGTCGTGTAGCCGTTCCAGATCCGCTTGATCATGATCCTTCCTCCCATTGATCTCCATCAGCAGTATGGGCGGCTTTTTGAAGATACTATGATCGGAAAACTAAGCTGGACTTTTCAAAACGGAGTCGATCAGGCCCGGAAAACGCGCATCAAGATCCTCGCGCCGCAGTGTCAGGAGCCGCCCGCGGCCCAAGGCTTGGTTCCTGATGATGCCAGCTTCTCGCAGCACCTTCATGAGATGCGACTTCGTCGATTTGGGCATCGAGGGATCGGAGAGATGGCACTGCGCCATCTCAAGCGGCCCTTCGGCAAGTTGGCGGACGATCGCCAGGCGCTCCGGATCACTCAGCGCAAACAGCACCTCAGTCAATTGCAGCGCATCGCGCTCTGGATGGGGAAGGTCGGCGTTATCCTGTGGCATTGTTCGAATTTACTTGAACCATTGCGGAAGTGGTAGTAGAAAATGGTTCGAAAATACTCGAACCATGGACAACGTCATGACTGACACGACCATTCCTGTTTCCGTGCGTGCCAATGCTGGCTTCCGCCTCACGCTTGCTGGCATGGCAGTCTTGATGGCAGCGGCAAGTGCGCCTTCGCCCTTCTATCCGGTACTTCAGGTTGAAATCGGTTTTTCCGCTGCCACCCTCACCGGCATCTTCGCCATATACACCGTCTCCTTGCTGGCATCGCTGCTCATCACGGGATCCCTTTCCGACCATCTAGGGCGCCGCCCGGTCATCTCCGCCGGTTTTGCGTTAATGGCCTTGAGCCTTCTGCTGTTCTGGCAGGCCGGTAGTGTCGGCACGTTGCTTATAGCAAGAGTGCTGCAAGGCGTGGCAGCCGGGTTGCTTCTTTCGGCCCTTTCCGCGGCGGTCGTGGATTTCGAGCCGAAGGAAAGACCCGGCAGCGCATCAATCTGGAACTCGGTCATCCCGCTCATGGGATTGGCCGCAGGTGCGCTGGTTACGGGCATCATGATGGACATCGCGACGTTCGCGAAAGCGGATGTGTTCGGCACGCTCGCAACGATCTGCGCCGTGCTCGCCGTCACCATCTGGTTTGTCGCAGAAACTGCGCCACGGCATGCGGGGATCCTTGCCTCGCTTCGTCCGCGTATCGGCGTGCCGTCCTCTGCAAAGACGGCCTTCTGGCGCAGTTCGCCTGCGGTCGTCGCGGGTTGGGCGACAGGCGGGCTTTACCTCTCGCTCGGCGCGCCACTCGTCAGACAAACGTTTGACGCTGAGGATCACGTCACGCAGTCGGTTGTTATTGCCCTGCTCTGCGGCGCAGGCGCCCTGGCCTGTTATGTCGCCCGCCGCCACTCCTCCCGAGCGGTCACGCTTTATGGTGCGTCCGCTTTGTCAATTGGGACGATCCTGACGCTGGTCGCAGTTGTTATGCAGTCCCTCCCGTTTTACCTCGTCGCGCTTGCCATCGCCGGCACCGGCTTTGGTACCTGCTTCTACGGCGTGCTTCGTTCAATCGTGCCTTTGGTACGGCCCGGCGAACGCGGTGAGCTCTTCGCCGCACTTTTCACCCTGAGCTATCTAGCCTTTGGCCTTCCCGCACTTGTCGCGGGCGTTGCCATCGGCACCTTCGGGTTGACCAATACGAGCTTGGTTTATGGTGCATTCATTGCAGCATTCTCAGCGATCGCGGGCCTGCTGCGGAAGTTCGGCACAATGAACTGAATTTCGCAAGAGAGCCACGTCGGGATCTCCGCCATTCAGTCGTCTTCAAGGTGAGCAAGCCATGGAGACGACTGATGACCATTACCATAACGGCCTTTGAACGATCACCCGACAGAGGGAAAGGCTTGGCACGCGACATGCGCGTCCGCTGGGCACTGGAGGAAGTAGGACGGCCCTACGATGTCAGGCTTGTTTCGTTCGAAGCGATGAAGCAGCCCGATCATCTGGCACGCAGCCCCTTCGGACAGATCCCGACCTACGAGGAAGAGGATCTTGTGCTGTTTGAATCCGGCGCCATCGTCTTCCATATCGCCGAGCGTCACGCCAGCCTGCTTCCCAGCGAGCGCGATGCGCGGGCCCGCGCGATCAACTGGATGTTCGCCGCGCTTGACACAGTCGAGCCTCCGATCTTCGAGCGCACGCTCGCCCAGATCCTTGAACGCGACGAGCCCTGGTTCGAGCAGCGCCTGCAAGTGCTCGAAGCCAACATCCGCAAGCGGCTGGACGGACTCTCTACCCGGCTGGGCGACGCCGAATGGCTTGACGGCGCGTTTACCGCCGGTGACCTGTTGATGGTGTCGGTCCTACGCAGGCTGCACGGGTCGACTATCCTGGAGGATTACCCGAACCTCCTCGCTTACGTCGGACGTGGCGAAGCCCGGCCAGCCTACAAACGCGCTTTTGAGGCACAGCGCGCGGTGTTCGAAGCCTCCAAAGGTACTGCCTGAAGCTCGGCGCGACCGCTGCGCGTCAGTCGCCGATCGGGAAGGCAAACCCTGCCTTGACGCGATCCATTACCACCATGGTCTTGAACCCCTTGATGTCGTGGTTCTCGTAGAAGAAGCGGCGGGTGAAGCTTTCGTAGTCCTCCATGTCCTTGGCAGTCACCACCAGGATGAAGTCAGCATCACCCGTGACATAGTAACCAATCATTACTTCCTTGGTGGCGCGGATTGCCGCCTTGAAGCGGTCGACAATATCCGCGCGCTCGCGTTCCAGCGAAACGAGGACGATCATGGTGATGCCGCGCCCGACCGCCTTCGGCGAGACAATCGAAACATCCGCCTCGATCACCCCTTCCTCGCGCAGGCGCTTCAGGCGCCGCTGGCATGCGGTGGGCGAGAGGTTAACGATCTGCGCCAGCTCTTCCGACGTCAGGCGGTTGTTTTTCTGGACCGCCGAAAGAAGCGCGCGATCCGCCCTGTCTAGTGTCACCATTGCAGGATTCCTGCGCCCGAGCGCTCCAAAACTCCGGAAATCTGCATCGATATCAGCACCAACGCAGACGAATGATCATGCGACGCGGATAGGCTGATGTAAACACTCATGGAGTTCCCGTATGAAAGGCATCGCCGTTGCGGCCCTCAAAAAGCTCTCGCGACCGGACTTGATTGAAGATCGTGCCTTCCTGGATGGTGTCTGGACCTCCCGCCGCGACGTCATTGGCGTGACCGACCCCGCAACGGGTGAACATCTAGCGGATGTTGCGGCCTGCTCTCCCGCCGATGCGGACGATGCCGTCGCCGCCGCGAGGCGAGCGTTCGTCGATTGGCGCGACAGGCTCCCCGCCGAGCGCGGCGTGATCTTGCGCCACTGGGCCAAACTGATGCGCGAGAATGCCCGTGATCTCGCCACCATCATGACGGCCGAGCAGGGCAAGCCGCTCGCCGAAGCGCTTGGGGAGATCTCCTACGGCGCCAGTTTTCTCGATTGGTTTGCGGCCGAGGGCGAGCGCGCCTATGGCGAAACCATTCCAAGCCACCTGCCCGGCAGCCGACTTTCGGTACAGATGCAGCCTCTCGGCGTCACCGTTGCCATCACGCCGTGGAACTTCCCCACCGCGATGATTACGCGCAAGGCAGGCGCCGCCTTGGCCGCCGGTTGCACAATGATCGTCAAGCCCGCGCCGGAAACACCACTCTCGGCACTCGCGCTGGCGAAACTGGCCGAAGAGGCAGGCATGCCGCCGGGTGTCTTCCAGGTCCTCACCGGCGAAGCCGCTCCGCTTGCTCGTCGCCTTTTGGAAAATACCGAGGTGCGTGCGTTCTCCTTCACCGGTTCCACCGAGGTTGGGCGCATTCTGCTCACCCAGTCCGCGGCAACCGTGAAGAAGGCCTCGCTCGAACTCGGCGGCCATGCGCCATTCATCCTGTTCGATGATGTCGACCTCGCCAAGTCTGTTAAAGACTGCATCGCTGCGAAGTTCGCGACCTCCGGTCAGGATTGTCTTGCTGCCAACCGGATCTACGTCCAGCGCCGCGTCTACGATCGTTTTGTCGATCAGTTCGCCCGGGCAACCGCGGAACTCAGGGTCGGCCATGGCCTTGAGCCCGGAACTGATATCGGCCCGATGACGCGCGCCTCGGTGGCTGAAAAATGCCGGCAGCAGGTTGCCCAGGCCGTTTCAGCGGGCGCACGTCTTGTCTGCGGCGGACAGGACAGCCCGCTCGGCGGCAACTTCGTCACGCCCACCGTACTGGCGGATGTTACTGACGACATGCTGATCGCGCAGGAAGAGACCTTCGGGCCGGTGGCCGCGATCCTGCCATTCGATGACGAGGCGGAAGTGCTGGCGCGTGCCAATGCCACGGAAATGGGCCTTGCCGCCTACCTCTACACCAACGACCTGGGCCGTGCGATGCGCCTTACAGAGCGGCTGGAATACGGCATGGTTGCCGTCAACACGCCGAAATTTACCGGCGCGCCGATCCCGTTCGGGGGCTGGAAGCAGTCCGGTCTTGGCCGCGAAGGCTCCCGCCACGGCCTTCTGGAATATCTTGAAGCGAAATACGTCTGCTTCGGCAATCTTGCTGCATGAAAGGACCTACACCGATGACCATCAACCTCAACCAGATCGCTGAGATGGACCGCAACTCGGTCTTGCACCCCTTCACGCAGTTGAAGGACTTCGCCTCGGGCAAGATGGGCGACCCAACGATCGTCGAGACGGGTAAGGGCATCCGCATTCAGGATGCGCACGGGAAGGAACTGATCGACGGCTTTGCAGGCCTCTACTGCGTCAATGTCGGGTACGGCCGCACCGAAGTGGCAGAAGCCATCTCGCGCCAGGCCTATCGGCTGGCCTATTACCATTCTTATGCCGCCCACACGACGGACGAGTTGGCGATCCTATCCGACCGTCTCGTGAAGATGGCGCCGGGCAAGATGAGCAAGGTGTTCTACGGAATGTCCGGTTCCGACGCGAACGAGACGCAGGCGAAGCTCGTCTGGTACTACAGCAACCTGCGCGGGAAGCCGAACAAGAAGAAGATCATCTCCCGCGAGCGAGGCTATCACGGGTGCAGCGTCGTCTCAGGTTCGATGACCGGCATGAGCTTCTACCATGACCACATGGACCTGCCGCGCGCCGGCATCCTGCATACTGGTGCCCCGCATCACTACTGGGGCGCGGAAGCTGGCGAAACGGAGAAGGAATTTTCAAAGCGCCGGGCGGACGAGCTTGAGGCAATGATCCTGCGCGAGGATCCGGACACGATCGGCGCCTTCATCGCCGAACCGGTTCTCGGCACCGGCGGTATTACGCCGCCGCCGCAGGGCTATTGGGAAGCCGTACAGAAGGTTCTCCGGAAGTACGACATCCTGATGATCGCTGACGAGGTTATCACCGGCTTCGGGCGCACCGGCTCCATGTTTGGCTCGCAACACTATGGCATCGAACCGGACCTGATCACCGTCGCCAAGGGGCTGACATCGGCCTATTTCCCGCTGTCTGGCGCGATCGTCGGAGAGAAGGTCTACAAGGTGCTTGAAGACGGGGCGGATCGGGTCGGCGCCTTCTCGCACGGTTATACCTATTCAGGCCACCCAATCGGTGCGGCTGCCGCCAATGCCGTCCTCGACATCGTGGAAAAGGAAGACCTGCCAGGAAATGTGCGGGAGGTCGGGACCTACTTCCAGGAGCAGTTGAAGGCGAAGTTCGCCCAGCTTCCCATTGTGGGCGAGGTGCGCGGCGTCGGCTTGATGGGTGCAATCGAGTTCGTCGCAGACCGGGAAAAGAAGATCCGCTTCAAGCCAAACCTCACCGTCGGCGCCAAGGTATCGAAGGTCGCGCGCGAGCGTGGACTCATTGCTCGTGCCATGCCGCATGGCGACATCCTTGGCTTTGCACCGCCGCTGGTGACGACAAAGGCAGAGGTCGATGAGATCGTATCCATCGCGGAAGCGGCAGTGCGCTCTGTCATGGATGATCTTGTCCGGGCCGGCGAAACCGTCTGATCCACCTCAAGGTCGGGTGGTTCGCCGCCCGACTCTCCTCATCGCACTTCCGCTTTTCCGCAGGAGCGTGCATAATGTCATGAAATTGCTTTCGCCGAGAACGAGTCAATTTCATGTTTCGTCAAGCCAATCCACTCGCCAGGGATCCCGTGCCTGCCACAAAACCGGTGGCGTGGCGGCCCGTACTTGCCAAGCAGAAGGGCGTGACGAAGCACGCGGCTCTTACCGAGAAGATCATCGCCGACATTGACGCCGGCGTGTTGAAGCCGATGGACAGGATGCCGACGCACCGGGACCTGGCGCGCGAGCTTGGTCTTTCCGTCCAGACCGTCAGCCTCTCCTACAAGGAGGCAGAACGGCTCGGTTTCCTCAGCGGCGAGATCGGCCGCGGCACCTTCGTCAAGGCGCGGGTGACGGACCGCGCCGGGCGGATGATGCTCGACCACAGCCCCAACGAAGTGCTCGACCTGTCGATCATCCGCGGCGTTTATCTGGAAGAGCACGAGACGGCTTCGCGCGAGATCTTCCATGAGTTGGCGGAAAGCGACATCGCGAGCTTCATGCGCCCCTGCCGTCCGATCGCTGGCCTTCAGCGTCATCGCGACACGGCAAGCCTCTGGCTGCGGCGATTTGGAGTGCCGGCAGGTGCTGACCGCATCCTCGTCACCAATGGCGCGGCGCACGGCATTTTCCTTGCGCTGAGTTGCATCGTCCGTTCAGGCGATGTGGTGCTATGCGAAAACCTGACGGATCACGGCATCATAGGCCTTTCCAACGTGCTAGGCTTTAGCCTCAAGGGCCTGCCGACCGACGACGAAGGCATCCTGCCTGATGCGCTGGAAGCGGCGTGTGCAGCCGGCGGCGTACGTGCACTCGTGTTGATCCCAACCCTCAACAACCCAACTGGTCACGTCTCCGGCGCCGAGCGTCGAAGGGTAATCGCGGCCATTGCCGCTCGTCACGGCGTTTTTGTCGTTGAAGACGAAGTATGCCGTCCGATGATCGATGAGGATCTGCCGTCAATCAGCGAGATGCTGCCGGATCTCGGCTTCTTCGTCACCAGCTTCACGAAGGCGGTGCTGACGGGCCTACGCGTGGGTTATCTCGTCGTCCCGCCGTCCTATTCCATCCGCGCCGCCTCGATCCTGCGCGTTTCAAGCTGGAGCGGGACCTATCTGGCCGGCGAGATTGCCACCCGCTGGGTGGAGAATGGTACGGCACTGCGGCTGGTGGAAGTACAGCGCCTGGAAGCGGCGGCGCGCCAGTCGATTGCAACAAGTATCCTTGGCGAACACGTCGCCTCCAGCCACCCGCTTTCGCTTTGCGCGTGGCTGAAGGTGCCGGGGCATTGGACGGAAGATGGATTGGTGCGTGCGCTTGCCAACCAGAATGTCGCAGTCTCGCCGTCGGAACCTTTCATAGCCGGGCCCGGTCACGGCGGCGGCATCCGCATTTGTCTTGGCGGTCGCATGAGCCATCCTACGCTGACCAGCGCCCTCACCACCGTGCGCAATACGTTCGAACAACTGCCGCCGGTCTATGACATCGGTTCAATCGGGTAAGGCGCTCCACGAATATTGAACCATGACAATATAATAATTGACATGATTTTGCATCGCTCGCAACATGACAATCATGAAGAGCGCGAGCCTGTCCAAGTTGAGCGAAGATACTACCCTGCCGGTGACGCTGGCAGATGTGGAACAGGCTGCGGCTCGGATCAAAGGCCACGTTGCGCGCACGCCGCTCGTCTTTTCCCGCACCCTCTCAGACCGCAGCGGCCATCCGGTTCATCTCAAGCTCGAGACACGCCAGCCGATCGGTGCATTCAAGCTTCGCGGGGCAACAAACGCCATTCTCGCACTCGATGACGCGCCACGTCAGCGTGGTCTCGCCACCGCATCGACTGGCAATCACGGCCGCGCCGTTGCTTATGCGGCCCGCGAACTTGGTGTTTCCGCAACGATCTGCATGTCTTCCCTCGTTCCGACCAACAAAGTTGAGGCGATCCGCGCGCTTGGTTCCAATATCCGCATCGTCGGCACATCGCAGGATGACGCACAGGAAGAAGTCGAGCGTCTCGTTGAAAGCGCCGGCCTCACCCCTATCCCGCCCTTCGACAACGTCGATGTCGTGGCCGGCCAGGGCACGATTGGGCTCGAGATCATCGAGGACCTGCCGGATCTCGTGACCGTGCTGATCCCTCTGTCCGGCGGCGGCCTGGCGGGCGGTAGCGCTGTGGCGGTGAAGGCGCTGAGACCACAGGCGTGCATCATCGGGATTTCGATGCAGCGCGGCGCGGCCATGCATGCGGCCATTGCTGCCGGCAAGCCGGTCCAGATCCGCGAGGAGGAGACGCTGGCGGATTCACTCGGTGGCGGCATCGGGCTCCAAAACCGAGTGACCTTCGCGCTCTGCCGCGAGCTTCTCGATGACGTGGTCCTGCTTAGCGAGGAGGAGATTGCAGCCGGCATCCGGCATGCGGCGCGCGAGGAAGGCGAAGTCGTGGAAGGTGCCGGCGCGGTCGGCATCGCAGCCATCCTGGCAGGTAAAATCCAGCCGACTGGTCCGACGGCCATCATCGTCTCCGGCGCCAACATCGATCCCAAGAAACACCGGGACATCGTGGGGGCAGCCGGATGAGCCGCATCAGCATCCTGACGGAAGGTGATCTGCGTGCCATCGTGAAGCTCGATGCTTCTGCGGTCGATTGCGTTGAGCAGGCATTCGCCGCGCTCGCGACCAAAGCCGTCGCGATGCCGCCGATCATGCGTCTCGACATTCCCGAGTTCCGCGGCGAGGTCGATGTCAAGACTGCTTACGTCCCCGGCTTCGACAGCTTCGCCATCAAGGTCAGCCCTGGTTTCTTCGACAATCCGAAGCTCGGCCTGCCAAGCCTCAACGGCTTGATGATCCTCCTTAGCGCCAGGACAGGGTTGGTTGAGGCACTGTTGCTCGACAATGGTTACCTGACCGACGTGCGTACGGCCGCCGCCGGCGCAGTCGCCGCGCGGCATCTGTCACGCGAGGATGCTTCGGTGGCCACGATCTTCGGCGCCGGCATGCAGGCACGGCTGCAGCTTCAGGCCCTGACGCTGGTACGGCCAATCAAGGCGGCGCGCGTTTGGGCTCGTGACTATGCCAAGGCCGAGCAGCTTGCCGCGCAGTTTTCGCGCGACCACGGCATCGAGGTCACCGCGGTACCCGATCCGCGGCAGGCCGTTAGCGGCGCCGACATCATCGTCACGACCACACCGGCGGAAACACCCATCCTGATGGCGGACTGGCTGGAGCCCGGCCAGCACCTGACCGCCATGGGATCTGACTCCGAGCACAAGAACGAGATCGACCCGGCCGTCTTTGCCCGGGCAACCTATGTCGCTGACCGCATCATGCAGACGCGGGTGCTCGGGGAGTTGCACCACGCGATCGAGGCAGGCGCAGCATCCGCGGATGAGCTGTTTGCGGAGCTTGGAGCCGTCATTGCCGGGAAGGCATCTGGACGTACTGACGCCAGTGACATCACCTTTGCCGACCTCACCGGAACCGGCGTGCAAGACACCGCAATTGCCAATCTCGCCCTCACCCGCGCGAAAGACGCGGGACGCGGCCAGATCATCGAAAACAAGCTGAACATGGGAGATGAAGCGTGAGCGTGACGCTGAACTTTACGCGCGAGGAATATGCCGAGCGCCTGTCGAAAACCCGTCGCGCGATGGAGCAGGCCGGGATCGATCTCCTGATCGTCACGGATCCGTCCAACATGCACTGGCTGACCGGGTATGACGGCTGGTCCTTCTATGTCCATCAATGCGTACTGGTACCGCCGACCGGCGAGCCGATCTGGTACGGTCGCAAGCAGGACGCCAACGGCGCCAAGCGCACCGCCTACCTCGCCCATGAGAATATCATCGGCTATCCCGATCACTATGTTCAGTCGACCGAACGCCACCCGATGGACCTGCTCTCGCAGATCATCGACGAGCGGAAGTGGTCCGGCCTCACGGTCGGCGTCGAGATGGACAACTATTACTTCTCGGCCGCCGCGTTTGCTTCGCTCCAGAAACATCTGCCGAATGCCCGCTTCACGGATGCGGCGGGCCTGGTGAACTGGCAGCGCGCCGTCAAGAGCCCGACCGAGCTCGACTACATGCGCAAGGCCGGCAAGATCGTCGAGTTGATGCATAAGCGCATTGTTGATGTCGTTGAGCCAGGCATGCGCAAATGCGATCTGGTGGCCGAGATCTATGACGCCGGCATTCGCGGCACCGCCGAGTTCGGTGGTGATTATCCAGCGATCGTCCCACTTCTACCGTCGGGCGCCGATGCTTCCGCGCCGCACTTGACCTGGGACGACAAGCCTATGCGTACCGGCGAAGGCACGTTCTTCGAGATTGCCGGCGCCTACAAGCGCTACCACTGCCCGCTGTCGCGCACGGTTTTCCTCGGCAAGCCGACGCAGGCATTCCTCGATGCGGAGAAGGCGACCCTTGAAGGCATGGAAGCGGGGCTTGCCGCCGCCAAGCCGGGCAATACATGCGAAGATATAGCCAACGCTTTCTTTGCTGTCTTGAAGAGATACGGGATCATCAAGGACAACCGCACCGGCTACCCCATCGGCCTTTCTTATCCGCCGGATTGGGGCGAGCGGACGATGAGCCTGCGCCCGGGGGACCGCACGGAGCTGCAGCCGGGCATGACCTTCCACTTCATGACGGGCCTCTGGCTCGAAGACATGGGCCTGGAGATCACCGAAAGCATCGCGATCACCGAGACCGGCGTCGAATGCCTGTCCAACGTACCCCGCCAGTTGTTCGTGAAGGCCTGACGCCATGCTGACGACGGCGCCCCGACCTTCCCCGATCACTCCGACCGTCGATTTCGACGCCAAGGGGGTGCAGCATGGTCACCTGCGGCTGCCGTACAGCCGCGATGACAGCGCATGGGGTTCGGTGATGATCCCGATCTGCGTCATTGCCAACGGCGATGGCCCGACAGCCCTCCTCACCGGCGCCAATCATGGCGACGAATATGAAGGTCCGGCAGCGCTTTTCGAACTGGCACAGACGCTCGACCCGTCACAGGTGCAGGGCCGCGTCGTCATCGTGCCGGCGCTGAACTATCCGGCCTTCCGTGCCGGGACACGTACCTCGCCGATCGATCGCGGAAACCTGAACCGCAGCTTCCCCGGCCGGCCCGACGGTTCGGTGACGGAGAAGATCGCCGACTACGTGACGCGCCACCTGATCCCGCTGGCGGACATCGTGCTCGACTTTCATTCCGGCGGAAAGACTCTCGATTTCCTTCCCTACGCGGCGGCCCACGACCTGCCAGACAAGGATCACGAAGCACGCTGCTTCAGGGCGGTGGCCGCGTTCTCGGCCCCCTATTCCATGAAGATGCTGGAAATCGACGCCGTCGGCATGCTCGACACCACCGTCGAGGACATGGGCAAGGTCTTCGTAACCACGGAACTCGGTGGCGCCGGCACAGCGAGCGCCCGCTCGATCGACATCGCCCGACGCGGAACGCGCAACCTGCTGCGGCATGCGGGGATCTTATCAGGCGAACCGGAGTTGCAGCCGACCCGCTGGCTGGACATGCCCTCCGCCGACTGTTTCACCTTTGCAGAAGATGACGGCCTCGTCGCCTTCGCCTGCAATCTCGGCGACCCGGTCCGCAGGGGTGACACTATAGCCCGCGTCTATCCCGTCGGCAGGACCGGCATCGCTCCAATTTCCTACGCGGCCACCATGGATGGTGTGCTGGCCGCCCGCCATGTCCCCGGCCTTATCAAGGCGGGCGACTGCCTTTCCGTCATCGCCACGATTACGGAGCAACCTTAGCCACAAAACCGCGTGAGACTCGAAAACGGGCCACGGAGAACCGTCAACCAGAGGAGAAGAGAGATGCAGTTTTCGAAAATTATCGGGCTTTCCGCCCTTGCACTCGCCGCCACCGTCACGTCTGCCGCCGCACTTACGGTCGAAGAGCTTAAGCAGCAGGGTTTCATCCGCGCCGCAACCGCGAATGAAGTTCCTTATTCCTACATGCAGCCTGACGGAACGTCCGCTGGCATCGGTCCGGACGTTGCCAACCAGGTGCTGAAGACGATGGGGATCGAGGAAGTCAACTGGACCGTGACGCCGTTCGGAACGCTCATTCCGGGCCTCAAGGCTAAGCGGTATGATTTCGTCGCGGCCGAGCAGAACATCTCGCCGGAGCGCTGCAAGCAAGTGGCGTTCACCGAGCCGAACTCCTCTTACGGCGAAGGGCTTCTGGTGAAGAAGGGCAATCCGAAGAAGCTGACGACCTATGCCGACATCGCCAAGGATCCGTCGCTGAAGGTTGCCGTGGTGTCCGGCGCCAACAATGTCGACTTCTTGCGCGCTGTTGGCGTGAAGGATGACCAGATCGTCTTCATCCAGGCCAATGCCGACGCCATTCCCACTGTCCAGAGCCGTGTTGACGCCTATGCCGCAACCGAACTGACTGTCTCGGAGCTTGCCAAGGACCAAGCCCAGGTCGAGCAGGTTTCGCCCTTCACCGATCCCGTCGTGAACGACCAGCCGGTGCGCAACTATGGCGGCTTCGCTTTCCGTCCGGAAGACAAGGAACTGCGCGACGCCTTCAATGCGGCGCTGATCGAGTTCCGCAAGACCGACGACTACAAGGCCATCCTCGGCAAATACGGGCTGTCCGAGCAGAGCATCGCGGCCGCTGCAGAAAAGAACGTCGCTGACCTCTGCGCCGGCAAATAGCTCAAGACGGCGCCCGGCACGTTCCGGGCGCCACCTTTTGCAGGGAGGTTTTGGATGGACTGGGGTGCATACCTGCCGATGATCCTGAAGGGCGCCGGCGTCACCATGACGATCACGCTGGCTTCCATCGTTGTCGGCACGCTGCTGGCGTTCTTCTTCGGCATTCTGCGCGTCGAAGGCGGCCCGGTGCTGTCGACGATTGCGCTTTGTTATACGGAGCTGTTTCGCGGCACCTCGCTGCTCGTCCAGTTGTTCTGGTTCTATTACGCGCTGCCGCTGGTCGGGCTCAGTTTCGAGCCGATCACCACCGGTATCCTTGTGCTGGCGGCGCATGCCGGGGGGTATGGGGCGGAGATCGTGCGCGGGGCCCTGTCATCAGTATCGACGCAGCAACTGGAGGCGGCGCGAGCGCTCAACTTCAACCGCTTCCAGACGCTGTTCCGGATCTCGCTGCCACAGGCCATCGTCGAAATGATGCCGGCCTTCGGCAACCTGGCAATCGAGACGCTGAAGCTTTCTTCGCTTGTATCCCTGATCTCGATTGCCGACCTCACCTTCACCGCGCAGTCGATCCGGAACCTGACGCTGGACAGCGCCAGCATCTATTCCGTGACACTCATCTGCTATTTCGTGATGTCTCTCGTGCTGATGATCGCCATCCGGATCATCGAGCATTTCGTCAGGCGCGGCGATGTCTTCCCGCGCTCAGCCCATTCATGAGGACCTGACACATGATGTATGGCTATGAATGGGACACGACGACCTGGCTGACCTACACGATCTCGATCCTGCCCATCATCCTGATCGGCCTGACGGTGACGCTGAAAGCAGCCGCCGCAGGCTTCGCTATTGCGCTGGTGCTTGGCCTCGTGTTTGCTCTGCTGCGTCGCAGCCGCCTGAAGGTGATCTCCTGGACAACCGCCGTCGTTGTCGAATTTCTCCGTGACACGCCGCTTCTGGTGCAGCTCTTCTTTCTTTATTACGTGCTGCCGAACTTCGGCATCGTCCTGCCAGCCTTCCTTACAGGAGCAATCGCGCTCGGGCTGCAATACGCGGCCTATACCTCGGAGGTTTATCGGGGCGGCATCGAGGCGGTTCACCGCGGCCAGTGGGAAGCAGCGACTGCGCTCAACCTCACTCGCATGCAGACCTATCGTGACATCATCATTCCGCAAGCGGTTCCACGCATCGTGCCGGCCATGGGCAACTACATGGTGGCAATGATCAAGGAGACGCCGGTGCTTTCCGTCATCACGGTCCTGGAGATGATGGGACTGGCCAACATGATTGGCGAACGCACCTTTGAATACCTCGTGCCGCTGACACTCGTCGGCCTGATCTTCCTTCTCCTGACGCTGATCTGCTCGGCCGGGCTCCACCGGCTGCAGAAGGCTCTTCCCAAAGCAGGGATCCCGATGCGATGACAAACACGACAGATCCGCCCATCATCGAGTTTTCCGACGTGACCAAGCGGTTCGGCGTGCTAACGGTGCTGGACCAGTTCAACTTCAGTGTCGCCAAGGGTGAGAAGGTGACGTTGATCGGGCCCTCCGGTTCGGGCAAGTCCACCGTGCTGCGCATCCTGATGACGCTCGAGCCGTTTCAGGAAGGCACGCTGACACTCGCCGGCACGTCCTATCATGAGCCGGGCGCCCGAGGACGGTTTAAGGCCTCAGAAAAGCATCTGCGCCAGATCCGCAACCATGTTGGCATGGTGTTCCAGAGCTTCAACCTCTTTCCGCACATGACGGTGCTTCGTAACGTGGTGGAAGCGCCGGTTCGCGTTCTCGGGATGCAGCGCGCCGAGGCGGAAGTCCGCGCAATCGAACTGTTGCAGATGGTGGGCCTCGCGGACAAGAAGGACCATTACCCGGTGCAGCTGTCTGGCGGGCAGCAGCAGCGCGTTGCGATCGCCAGAGCGCTTGCCATGCGCCCCCGCGTTCTCCTTTTCGATGAACCGACCTCGGCGCTCGACCCGCAGCTGGTTGGCGAAGTCCTCGGCGTCATCCGCGCGCTCGCGCATGAACACGACCTCACCATGCTGCTCGTCACCCACGAAATGCGGTTTGCACGGGAGGTGTCGGATCGCGTCTGCTTTTTCGACAAGGGGCGGATCTGCGAACAGGGTGCGCCGGAAGAAATCTTCGGCCAACCGAAGCACGAACGGACCCGCGAGTTCCTGGCATCGATCCTGTAGGTCAATGCCAATTTCGATGCGGCGGGCGAAGCAAGGCGCGGCAGGGGTTGCCGCGCCTTGCAGCGTTCTTAAGCAGACTTGGCGAGCGGATTTTGCTGCTGCACATCAGCAAGTCCGAAGTGGGAGCGAAGCGTCGCGCCCTCGTAGTCCGCCCTGAACAATCCGCGCTTTTGGAGGATCGGCACAACTTCCTGCGCAAACAGCTCGAGCTGGCTGTTGATGATCGGCGGCATCACGTTGAAGCCATCCGCCGCTCCGGACTCGAACCAGTCCTGGATGACGTCGGCGACCTCCTCCGGCGTTCCGGCGAGCGCAAAGTGCCCACGTGCACCGGCAAGCTTGCGCAGCAGCTGCCGCAGTGTCAGCTTCTCCCGCAACGTCATGTCGACGTAACCGACAACCCGGCTTTTTGACGCCTCGACCGAGTTCGGATCAGGGAAATCATCCTTGGTCAGCGGCCGATCGAGCGGGATATGGCTGAAGTCATGGCCGCCGAACCGTGCCGACAGCCGCGTGAGGCCGACTTCCGTGCTGGTGAGCGCGTCAAGTTCTTCCCACACCTGCTCCGCTTCGCGCTTGGTGGAACCAATGGCGACGCTGATGCCCGGCAGGACGACGATGTCTTCGGGGCGCCGGCCGTAGGCAGCGGCGCGGTTCTTGACGTCGGAGTAGAAGGTCTTGGCCGTGTCCTTCACCATATGCGCGGTGAAGATGGCCTCCGCCCAGCGCGCGGCAAAGGCGCGTCCTGCATCGGACTGACCGGCCTGGATATAAACCGGGCGTCCCTGCGGGCTGCCGGATACATTGAGCGGCCCTTTGGTCTTGTAGTGGCTTCCCTGGTAGTTCGCAGGCGTCACTCTGGACACGTCAAGATACTGGCCGCCCTCGCGATCGTCGATGATGGCATCCGCAGGGAAGCTTCTCCATAGGCCATCGACCGCTTCAACGAACTCTTCCGCCAGCTTGTACCGGTCCGCGTGGTCGAGGTTCTGCTGAAGGCCATAGTTGGCACCCGCCTCGGGTGCCCAGGATGTCACGATATTCCAACCAGCGCGGCCATTGCTCAGGTGGTCGAGCGTCGCGAACTGCCGGGCAAGCGTGTAGGGCAAGCTGTATGTGGTCGATGCCGTGCCAATGAGCCCGATGCGGGTCGTATGCGCGGCCAGCAGCGAGAGGAGCACGATCGGCTCCAACGATCCGGAGGAAGCGAGACCGCTGCTGTTTCCCGCAGCCAGCGTGTCGGCCAGGAAAACGGCATCAAACTTTGCATCCTCCGCGATTTTCGCCGCCTCGACATAAAGATTAAGATCGGTGAGCGCCTTCGGGTTCGATTTCGGATGCCGCCATGCGCCTTCATGGTGGCCTCGGGACATCAGGAACAGGTTGAGGTGCAACTGCCGCGACATGGTATAACGCCCTTTCAGATAGTGTCGGTGTCGACGCCGAGGCTCTTCAGGAGCCTCGCACGCAGCGAGATGATTTCGGCTTGGTGGTCATGCCGCGGATGCGGCAAGGAAATGGCGTGGTCCTCGGCGATCCTCCCGTTCTTCAGGACGAGCACGCGGTCAGAAAGGCGCAGCGCCTCGTCCACATCATGGGTCACGAGGATCACTGTCGGACGCGTGCGCTCCACGAGCTTCATGAGTAGAGCCTGCATGCGCAGTTTCGTCAGCGCGTCCAGCGCGCCGAAGGGCTCATCTGCCAGCAGCAGGTCGGGCGCACGAAGCAGGGAGCGCGCCAGCGATGCGCGCTGCTTCTGTCCGCCCGAAAGGGTTGCCGGCCAGGCGTCGGCCTTGTCGCCAAGACCAACTTCGTGAAGCATGGCCGCTGCAACATCCCGTGCGTTGGGCTCCCGAAGGCCGAGCGTGAGGTTTTCGATAACCGTTTTCCAGGGCAGAAGCCGCGCATCCTGGAAAAGCACCGAAACACTCTTCGGCGTTGTGTAGCGCCCTGAGGTCTCTGCATCGTCATCGAGGCCAGCCAGTGCCCCCAGAAGGGTGGTTTTGCCAGAACCGGATTCGCCAAGCAGCGACACGAACTGGCCGCGCGGCACGTCAAGTGAGATGCGGTCGAGAACCGATTTCCCCTTGAAGCTTCGCGACAGGTCACGAAGCACGACGGAGTTAGTCACGTGAACGTTCATGAGCCGAGCGCCCTCCGGTAGGACAGCGCACGCTGCTCAAGGAGCCTCACCAGCGCGTCCGAGACCAGCCCGAGCACAGCATAGATGATGATGCCGACGACGATGATCTCGGTCTGGCCCCAGTCTCGGGCTCGGTTCATCAGGTAGCCAATCCCGGTCTGGGTGTTGATGAGCTCAAGCACGACGAGAGCCGTCCAGCACAGTGCGACTGCCAGGCGCAGCGACACGAAGAAGCCCGGTAAGGCTCCCGGAAGAGCGACGTGGCGAATGAATTCGGCGCGGGAGAGGCCCAGTGTGCGGGCAAGCTCCACATGGCCGATATCGATGCCACGCAGTGCAGCATGGGTGTTGATGTAGACGGGGATCAGCACCGCCGTGAAGATCAGGAAGATCTTCATCGCCTCGCCGATACCGAGCCAGATGATGACGAGCGGTATCAAGGCGAGCGTCGGAACAGCCCGCTTGATCTGGACGAGCCCGTCGATCAGTGCCTCACCTGTACGTGTGAGACCGGACAGAAGCGCCAGGACGACGCCAGCGACGACCCCAAGAAGAAGCCCGGAATAGGCCCGGCCAGCCGAGGCGGCCAGATGCGGCAGCAGGCTTCCGTCCATCAACATCTCGTAGCCGGACCAGAGTGCCGTGGAAGGCGCCGCCAGCGTGCCGGGCGAGAGGAAGCCAAGACGCGATGCCGCTTCCCAGATGACCAGGACAATAGCGGGCCCCAGGAGGCGCACGCCCGCGGGCAGCTTTTCCGGGGTCAGCCGCGTCGCCTGCCGACCGGTGGTGGCACGCCGTTCGATGCGAGCAGGTTGCCTGATCAGGCCGCTCGTGGAGATGTCTACCATGAGGCTCCCCTTCCTACCGCGACTGTGCGATCAGCGTGTCGAAGGTGCCGACGAAAGACTGCCTGGCGTCGAAGCGCTCTTTGATAGACTTCGCCTGATAAAGGATATCGATCAGCTTCTGATGATGGGGAATGGCTTCGTCCGAAGTCTGGAAGACGAGCGGCGACTGCCCCTCCAGAATCGCGGCCGTGTCTTCGGCCGACACACGCTGGAAGTCCGTGAAGTAGAACTTCGCCCACTCCTGTTCGTGCTTGTTGCTCCAGATTCCAGCCTTGACGAAGGCGGGTAGGAACTGCTTGATCGCTTCCACCTTCTGTGGATCCGCGAGAACGTCGGGACGCGCGTAGATGTAGGAGGTGCTGGGGAGGATCTTGCGCTCCTCCGGATCGCGTACCGCACTCGCGCCGACCTGCTTGGCAAGCCGCGTGACGAACGGTTCGCTCAGCACCGCAACATCGACTGCACCGGAACGAACCGCATCCGGCAGATCGGCGACGCGCAGATTGATGAGCTCGACGTCACCGAGGGTCAGGCCTGCCTTGTTCAGCGCCTCAATGAGAAATACCTGACGGCCGGAGCCTTCCACGTAGCTCAGCTTCTTGCCCTTGAGCTCGGCGAGCTTGTTGATGACAAGTCCCGGTCGGCTGGTGAGGCGATACTGCGCAACTTCCCGGGTGAAGGTGGCGATGATGGGTAGAAGCGTTCCCGCGGCACGCGCCTGGATCGGCGGCGTGTCACCGACATAGGCGATATCAAGCGCCCCGGCGCGGATAGCTTCAAGAATTGCAGGTCCGCCTGCAAAGTTGGGAAGTTCGAGCTCGAAATCGAGCGCTTCACCTTCGCCGCTTGCCTTGAGAAGGTTGCGGATGAACTCCGATTGATCCGCGACGACCAGCTTGCCTGGCTTGGTTGCGGCTCGACCAATCGATGGTGTTACCAGCGCTGCTGCTCCCGCGGCTGCGGATGTTAGCAGAAAGTCTCGACGCTTCATGTGTTAGCTCCAGAGCTAGAGAGGACCTGTTTTCCGTCTCTAAAACCGTAAGCTAACTCTACTCATTCGGTAGACATAAGAATTCTAACTAACGGGGCCGGACGAACATATCTTGCTCACGGTTCAAGACTTGGCGAGCCATTCGTTCCGAGCCGTCATGAACACTCGCCGTGCGCGAGGATTCTAGTTTCTGCACGCGTCGGCCGTATGAGAGTGATGATTCCGTGCTGCTAACGGCTCCGACCAAGTGCGGTTTCCCGTCGACCTGGCCGGAGTTCTGCGCCCTCAGGTGCGAGGCTGAAGCAGTGCCAGCGCCAGCGTTGCCGCAGCAAGGATCGAGGTCAGCGTCAGCGGTGCAGACGCACCGAAGTGGTCGACGGCGAAGCCACCGAACAGAGCGCCGATGCTGATGGCGACCTGGAAGGAAACCACCATCAGGCTTCCGGCTGCCTCCAATGCGTCACTCGCGCCGCGAGAGAGGTTGGTCGGCAGAACGACCGGCGCCATGCCGAACGCAAGACCCCAGGATGTGACGAGCGTGAACGCGACGCTGCTATTCACGCCCCACAAGACGAGCGAGACAGCCGAGAAGGCCATCAGTCCGCCGGTGACCGCGAGCGCGATACGAACATTTGCATCTGCCAGACGGCCGCCGACGAAGTTGCCGAACACCGAGGCGACGCCAAAGCCAAGCAGGGCGAGCGCAATCGGACCGGTGTCCAGCAGCGTTACCTGCTCAAGGAAGGGCCGCACGTAAACGGAGCCGGCGAAGTGCCCGGTCATCAGCATCAGGATGGCAAGCATGCCGAGCTGGACGGTGCGGCGCTTTGTCAGCCGGAACACGTCCGACAGGCTGTTGCTGGTGTTTGCGGGCAGGCTCGGCAGGCTCAGGATCTGCAAAAGCATGGCGATCGCCGCCAAGCCCGCCGTCAGTGCCGTGGCCGCACGCCAGCCGATCCAGTCGCTGATTAAAGCACCCATGGAAGGTGCGGCAATGGTGGCAAGCGAGACGCCGAGCGTCACAATCGCCATCCCCCGACCTGTCGCGTTCGTGCCCACGAGACGCGCGACTACCGCCACGGAGAGTGCCCAGAAGCCGCTCAGCGCAATGCCTAGCCCAGCGCGGCCGAGCAACAACAGCCAGAAGTCCGTCGCGAACGCGGCCAGAAGATTGGAAATAATCGCCAGTGCACTTAGCCCCACCAGAACCGTCTTCCGGTCCAACTTGCCGATGAGCACATTGCTCAACAGGGCGGTTACTGCACCAACAGATGCCGTGGCGGTAACCACCTGGCCCGCCGTGCCTTCACTGACACCAAGATCACGCGCCATCGGCGTCAACAGTCCGGCCGGCAGGAATTCCGCAGAGACAAGGGCAAAACTCGTGGCTGCCATGGAAATAACAGCAAACCAGGTCGTCGGGCTCCAACTCGTCGGAACCGCATCGTCGAGATCAATGGTGGCGCTGTCTAGCTGAGATGTTGTGTCCGTCATTGAAGTACCTCCAAGGTTGGTAGGCCTTTAATAACGAAGTCAGGCAGGACGATATGTAGCTTAAAGTCCGATTTGCATGTCCATTCGTCCGGATTTGGTGCGACGCACAACGCCGGGAGAGACGCTGGTGATGCGCTTGAAGGCGCGCGCGAAAGAGGCTTCGGACTCATAGCCCATATGCGAAGCGACCTCGGCAATAGACATGTTCTTGCGCAGGAGATCGCGGGCAAGCTGCATGCGCAGGCGCGTGAGATAACGGGCCGCGCCCTCTCCCAGGATCGCACTGAAACGCTCCGCGAAAACGGAGCGTGATTGACCGGCGACCGCCGCAAGCGCCTCAAGCGTCCAGTCCCGGCCGGGATCACGATGAATGGCGGCAAGTGCCCGGCCGATATGCGGATCACGGATGGCAGCGAGCCAGCCGCTGGTCGAAGCGCCGCTGCAGTTGACCCAGCAGCGGATAAGCCGCGCAACGAGCACATCTGCCATGCGCGACAGGATCGTTGCGCTGCCCATCTGCCGCTCGCAGGATTCTGCGGTCATCGCGGCAATCAGTGGGCCGATAATGGGGTCATTGCCCGCAACGTCGCAGCCCTTGATGATCGGCGGCATCAGCGCAATCAACGGGTTGAGCGCATGCGCGCCCAAGGCCATCGAGCCGCAAAAAAGAGTGCTCGTTGCACCCGTGCCTTCCTGCACCACTTCGCAGACATTGCCGCCGAACCTTTTCACGTGGCAGCGGTCGAACGTATCTGCGGCAACATCCGGCTGGCTCGCAAGGCGGTGTTCAACGCCCTGCGGCAACAAGACCAGATCGCCGTTCTGCAGTTCCTGCCATCCGTGCATTTCGGTATGGATCCAGCAGGGCCCCTCACTCACGAAGTGAAAACGAAGCAGCGGTTGTTGGGAAAAGGTTATGCTCCAGGGATGGCGCAATTCGCAGCGACCATAGGTGATGCCGCTCAAACGAAAATCCTGGAGGACTTCGCTCAAGGGATCAGAAGGCGCTTGGGTCACGGGCTGGGAGGAACGGTCAAGCATCGCCCGAATCTATGCGTCGACCATTCGAACCACAACCCGAGCAAGGTCGAACACTCAAACCCGCAACGCCGAATAATCCAACGCCCGCAAGTCAGCGAGCAACTCCACTCGCTGATCTCGCAGTGACGGGAATGGCGGCTTTAGATCCTCACGCTGCTTTCAAGCCGGCTGTGCGAAACGCGGTTACGGCATCTGCTCCCGCAGGAATCCGCATCGGTGCGTCCGGCTCCGTCACGGCCGTCCAGACAGCACGCGCGACATCTTCTGCTGTCGTCACTTCCGTCGATGACTGCAGCTTCTGCAACTGCTCCTGTACGAACGGCTGGTAGATCTCCGGAACCGCCATCCCCATGCGAGCCACGGCGTTCTTTCCGAAGTCGGTGGTGGGTGCGGCACCCGGCAACACGAGCCGCGTCCTTACGCCAAACTGAGCGGCCTCCAGCGCGAGGCTTTCGGTGAAGGCATTGAGGGCCGCCTTGCTGGCGCTGTAGACTGAAAGGGCCGGCAGCGGCTTCACCGTGACGACTGAGCTGACATTGACGATCACGCCCGAACCCTGCTTGCGCATGCCTGGAAGGAAAGCCTTCGCCATGGCAATAGGACCGAGGACGTTCGTATCGAAAAGCTCCCGGACCTGATCCATCCCGGAACCCTCTAACACGTTCAGCATGCCGACGCCGGCATTGTTCACGAGGGCATCGATGGTACCAACGCTTTCCACTGCAGCAGCAATGCTGTCTGCATCCGAAACGTCCAGAGCGATGACGCTCAACCGCTCATGGTCCGGAAGCACGCCGGGTCGCGGGCTACGCATGGTCGCGATGACCTCCCAGCCTTCTGAAAGGAAGAGGCGGGCGGTAGCAAGGCCGAAGCCGGACGAGCAGCCGGTGATAAGAATTCTTGGCATTGGGTTTCTCCTACTGGGTGTGACACTGGAGAAATGGACTTTCAACGGCGGACTTTATATATCTGGAAGTCCAGCATGCTTTAGCGAAAGTCCAACAATGGCAGATCCGATCGCCGAAGTCGTATCGTTCCTGAAGCCAAGCCTCTCGATCTCGAAGCTCGTCACCGGCGGCGGACGCTGGATGGTTGAGCGCACGGACCTCGATAGTTCCTTCTATTGCGCCATGGTAGAAGGCTGCTGCCGGTTGACGATCACGGGCCGCGAGCCCGTCATCCTCAATGGGGGCGATTTCGTGCTCATCCCGGAAGTCTGCTCCTTCACGATGGAAAGCATCGACCCGCTTCCGCGCGGCGCGCTCGCCGAGCGGCTGGAAACGGCGCCAGGCGTCTTCCGGCTTGGTGATCCGCAACTGCCTGCTGACGTGAAGATGATGGTAGGCCACTGCGCCTTTGCGACTGATGACAAGGCGCTGCTGGTGTCCCTCCTGCCGGAGGTGATCCACATCCACGGCGAGGATCGGCTTGCATTGCTGGTCGGCATGATCCACGACGAAACGAGAAGCAGCCGCGCTGCCCGGGACATGGTATTGCACCGTCTGTTGGAGGTCCTGCTCATCGAGGCGCTTCGCACCGCGGGCAGCGAGGTGCCGCCTAGCCTGTTGCGCGGCATGAGCGACCGGCATCTGGCACCCGCTCTACGCGGCATCCACGAGGACCCGGCTCGAACTGTAAATGTCGAGGCACTGGCGCGCAGCGCCGGCCTATCCCGGTCGAGCTTCTTCGAGCGCTTCCGCCGAGAACTAGGTGTTTCCCCAATGGAATATGCGACCGCATGGCGGATGGCGCTCGCCAAGGAGTTCCTGCGCCGGGATCTGGCAACCACAGAGATCGCTCGCCGCGTCGGATACGGCTCCGCCAGCGCCTTCACAGCGGCCTTTACGCGGTACGTCGGGACCCCGCCTGGTGCCTATGCCCGGGCAACCCAGGCAAGTTGAAGGCACCCGCCAGCATCTGCCTTACCAAAGCTTAATCCTGAAATTCATCTTTGATTTAACCACTCGGCTCCTAAGGCTGTTCTCGTCGAAAACATGAGGGCTTCATTATGAAGCTATTCACCCGCGCTTTTGCAGTCGCCCTGGCAATGACATGCGCTGCGGCTCCGCTTTCCGCCCAGGCGCAGTCGCACCATCCGGACCGCAAGCCGTCGTTCCATCAGTCGCACAAGCCCCAGGCCCATCGTCCGCCGCCGAAGCACAAGTGGGCGCGTGGTCACAAGGTTTCCGACTGGAAGCGCCGCCAGCACGTGCGCGATTATCGCCGCTACGGCCTGCGCGCACCGGGCAAGGGCCAGCAGTGGATCAAGGTCGACAACGACTACCTGCTCGTCAGCGTGGCGACCGGCCTGATCCTCGGCCTCGCGGCAGGCCGCTGAGCCAGCAATCGGGAGGCCTCACCTCGGGGCCTCACCTACACCCTGAACCGTCAATGCGCCTGGCCATCGCCGGGTTGCTCGGGCTTCGTCGCCTCGGGATCAAACTGCCGGTCAACATAGCTCATCCAGTTCCGGACATTGCCGAACAGGATGTCGAGATCGTACTGCCACTCAAGCAAAAGCAGGCGCCAGTTCATGCCTTGTGGCGTATAGCCCTGTTGCGAGATGAGGCCGCGGAGCGTCTCCATCTTCGCCGTGGGCGAGCTGTGAACGTCATGCTCGAACAGCCGGTGGAACCCATCTTCCCGGGAAACTTCCTGGAAACCGACTTCGGATACGGCAGGCATCGCATGTTCTCCTTCTGAACAAGCCGCCCCCTTCTATCCAGTGTACTCCTCATGACCGCAGTTGTTAATCGGCCTGCAGGCTCGGTTAGAACAATCCTGTCGTGAAGAGCTTGCTCGTGGACAGGAAAGCAACGGCGTCCGCCAGACGCTGCGGATCGTTCAGCCCGGACCGATACAAGGAGACTGCAAGCCGCAATACCAGGTTCTGATCGACCTGTGCGCCACTGCTCGAAAGCGTTTCAACAGCCGCTTTCAGCGGTTCATGATCTTCCAGCAGCGAGCTGCAGCTTTGTAGCAGTTCCATGGTGGCTCTCTCAAACCGGTAAAGCAGAAACGCGTCTCGTCACTGGAGGCGCAAGCCCAAACAGTTTCGCGCAACAGTGCGACGATCATGGAGCGTGTGCACCTGCGCAAAGCTTATGTCAGCATCCGATCACGGCTTGGACACCCCGCTCACGATTTTGTGAGCACATACACGCACGGCAAAGGCAGGACGCCAGAGCCGGTGGTTCAAAAGGCGATGCGCCTAAAAGATCAGTGCGCCGCTTCGAACAACGCGATCCGAAAAATATGTTTTTTTATGGACACTCCCTGTCAATCATCGACATACTGCATAGGTACTGAGGGGGATATACGTCCTACGACAATCAATTTGCTGCTCTTCCGCTCAGAGGATACGCATCCTGCTGGGCTGAAGACCTATAAGGAGAATGCCTGCGCTATTGAGCGGGGCTTAGAATGAATGGCTTTTGCAACTGAGGAAGACGCGCTGGACAAACCGGCTACGACCAAAATCAGTGTTAAGAACGTCTACAAGATCTTCGGCGAGAACACCGACGAAGCGCTCAAGATGGTGCGCGCCGGGAAGACGAAATCAGAAATCCACGCCGAGACCGGCGCCTTCGTTGGCGTCCACGATGCAAGCTTTGACATCAGGGCCGGCGAAATTTTCGTGATCATGGGTCTGTCCGGCTCGGGCAAATCGACTCTGCTTCGCCTCCTTAACCGCCTGATCGAGCCGACATCCGGCACAATCGAAATCGACGGCAAGGACATCACCAGCATGTCACGGCGCGAGCTTATCGAGTTACGCCGGCGCGACATCAGCATGGTCTTCCAATCCTTCGCGCTGCTGCCCAACCGGACCGTGCTGAACAATGCCGCCTTCGGGCTCGAAGTGGCCGGCGTTGGCGAAGCGGAACGGCACCAGAAGGCGCTCGATGCGCTGAAGGCCGTCGGGCTGGACGGTTACGCCGACAGCCGCCCCGACCAGTTGTCTGGCGGCATGAAGCAGCGCGTCGGACTTGCACGGGCACTTGCCAGCGAGCCGACCGTGCTTCTGATGGACGAGGCCTTCTCGGCACTCGATCCGCTCATTCGCACCGAGATGCAGGACGAGTTGGTCCGCCTGCAGGCGGAGCACAGCCGCACCATCGTTTTCGTCAGCCACGATCTCGACGAAGCGATGCGCATCGGAGACCGGATCTGCATCATGCAGAACGGCGCGGTGGTCCAGGTCGGGACGCCTGACGAGATCGTCATGAACCCGGCGAACGACTATGTCCGCTCCTTCTTCCGCAATGTCGACGTCTCCCACGTCTTCAAGGCGGGTGACGTGGCCCGCAAGACACAGGTGACGATCATCGAGCGCCAAGGTGTCTCTGCCGCCGCCGCGCTGGAGCGGATGCAGAATTTTGACCGCGAATACGCGATCATTCTTGGACGCGACAAGACGTATCACGGCATGGTCAGCCAGGCGTCTCTTGTGGAGAAGATGCGCCTCAAGGCGGCTGATCCCTATCGCGACGCGTTCCTCAAAGAGGTCGAGGCAATCCCGGCCAACGAACCTCTCTCGAACGTTCTCGGCCGCGTGGCAGCCAGCCCATGGCCCGTTCCCGTGATCGATGAGAACAGGCGCTATGTCGGCTCCATAAGCAAGTCTTCGCTTCTCGAAACGCTCGACCGCGCTAGCTGATTTGACCAACCGGCCAAACACCGGAGATACATATGAATTTCGATATCGGTGACGGCATCGACGCCGCCGTGAATTACATTTTGGACAACTTTTCGCCCGTCCTCGACTTCATCGCGGCGGCCATCGGCTTTGTGACGGGTACGATCCACGACCTGCTCACAGCCGCTCCCATGCCCGTTGCGCTGGCAATCTTTGTACTCCTGTCACTCTGGCGCGTCGGCATCGGCTTCGGCCTATTGACTGGCATTGCGCTCTGGCTCGTCAACCAGATGGGCCTTTGGGACGCGATGATGGAAACCCTGTCGCTTGTGATCGCGTCGACTCTGATGGCAATGATCGTCGGCCTGCCGCTCGGCATCGCCATGGCCCGCAAGGATTCAGTCGCAGCCGTCGTGCGGCCGATCCTCGACCTGATGCAGACGATGCCTGCCTTCGTTTATCTCATTCCGGCCGCAATGTTCTTTGGCCTCGGCGCCGTGCCGGGTGCGCTCGCCACCGTCATCTTCTCGATGCCACCGGTCGTGCGCCTCACCAATCTCGGCATCCGACAGGTCCATCCCGAGTTCATCGAAGCCGGCAACGCCTTCGGCTGCACTTCGTGGCAGTTGCTGTTCAAGGTCCAGCTTCCGAACGCCATGCCGTCGATCATGGCCGGCATCAACCAGACGATCCTGCTGTCGCTGTCGATGGTGGTGATTGCCTCGATGATCGGCGCGGGCGGCCTCGGCAACACGGTACTCACCGGTATCCAACGCCTTGATGTCGGCACCGGCTTCGAGGGCGGCCTCGCTGTCGTCATCCTGGCTGTCATTCTCGACCGCCTTACCCAGTCACTGGGGAAGTCCCGCGCCTCTTTCTGGCAGGGCCTCTTCAGGAAGAACGAGCGCAAGAAGATGACGACGGCGACCGCCTGAGCTTCTTCCTGTGCCGGACCCGCGCGGGCGCTGAACCCGCAAAACCGAACTCCACAAAAAGGAGCTACTATGTTGAAACTGAAATCTGCAACTCGTCGGACGGCCCTGCTGACAGCCTTCGGGCTTGCGGCATCCGTTCTGTCCGTATCGACCATGCCGGTCGCTGCGCAGGATGCAAAGCCCATCAAGATCGGCTGGGCAGCCTGGTCAGACGCCGAGTTTGTTACCAAGCTCGCCGCAAAGCTCATCAAGGACGAACTTGGCCAGGACGTAGAACTGGTTCAGACGGACGTAGCGCCTCTTTATCAGGGCGTGAGCCGCGGGGACGTCGATGCGATGATGATGGCCTGGTTGCCTCAGACGCATGCCGACTACTTCGACAAGGTGAAGGACCGCGTCGAGACGCTCGGTACCGTTTACGACGGCGCCAAGCTCGGCTGGGTTGTTCCGGAATACATTCCGGAAAGCGAGATCGCTTCGATCGAGGACCTGAAGAAGCCGAACGTGCAGAAGGAACTCGGCGGCACGATCCAGGGTATTGATCCGGGCGCTGGCCTGACACGACTCTCGGAGAAGGCAGTCAAGGATTATGGCCTCGACGGCTATAAGCTTCAGATCTCCAGTGAAGCCGGGATGCTCACCAGCGTTGACCGTGCGTACCGGGGCGAGAAGTGGTTCGTGGCCACCTCCTGGAGCCCCCACTGGATGTTCGGCAAGTACAAGCTTCGTTACCTGAACGACCCGAAGACCTCGCTTGGCGAAGCTGAACATATCGACGTGCTTGCCCGTAAGGACTTCAGCACAGACAACCCGAAGGTTGCGGGCTTCCTGTCGCGCATGAAGCTGCCGATCGCGGATCTTGAAGCAGCGATGTTCACCGCTCAGGAAACCTCCTACGACGAGGCAGTTGCGAGATACATCACGGATCACCCGGACCAGGTCAAAACCTGGCTCGGCGACAAGAACTGATCCTGCTGGCTCCGGATCCTTCCGGAGCCACTTCCCCTTCTCGGAGGACAATTGATGTATGACATGTCCAACGAACGCGCCTTCGGACAAGGAGACACGCTCGGTGGTCGCATCTCCTTGGCCCGCGCGGCCAAAGGCATTTCCGTAGAAGACGCTGCCAACCTGAACGACGTCGATCCCGACGTCTGGACGATATGGGAGAACGATCGCGACGCGCCAGCCACCCACCTTCTTGAAACGGTCGCCCTGACGCTTGACGTGAGCCTTCTATGGCTCCTCGACGGACGAGGTTTTGGCCCGACGTGGCGCCGAGAGGCATAGCCGACGGCCCGACCTAGTTGAGGAAATCGACCAGAGAGATGTCCACCACCCAGTCATAGTCGCCAACGACGACCGTCTCCGGCCGGGGCGCTGCGAACCCATGCGGCAGCAAGCCGAAGCAGGTTTGTGAGGTCTGTCCCGGCTGGATGATCTTGTCGCCACGCAGATAGCCGCGGTAGGCAACGGAGGAATGGCCTTTCAGCCGGCCGGTGAGGCTGAAGGAAATCCGCGCGATGGCGCGACGATTGCCGTTGCTGAACTGCACCAGGATGGGCGCGGCCGGATCAGGACAGGAGGCTGCATCTGCCGATGCTTCTGCCGCGACGGCATCCTTCACCTGTCCAGATTTCTCTGCCTGCTGCGAACTGTACCACCACAGGCCGCATCCGGCCACGAAGGCGGCGGCCAGCAGGATGTATCCCAAGCGGCGATTGAGCAGGAAGCTGAGGCCGATAACCAGGACTGCGATGGCAGCGACCCAGGCCATCACGCTATCCGATATTTCTGATGCATTACCATACCCACCTACATAGGCCGAGGTTGCGGCGGCGCAACGGCATAAACACCCTGTGATCCTGCCCGAACGGGCTTTCACACGAATTTTCGATGGCTGAAGGAATAAATCCTGCCCCTGCGGTGTCTCTACAAAGGGCGGCCAAGCGATCCGCCTTCCAATGGGAGAGATGGTAATGAAGAAGATGCTTACTTTGGCGGCAGCATTCGCCGCAGTGGCCGGGACGGCTTTTGCTGCCGGTCCGTTCAAGACCGTCAAGACAGACAAGGGTGAAGTTCTTGCCGGTGACAAGGGCATGACCCTTTACACCTTCAAGAACGACAAGCCCGGCACCTCCAACTGCTACGACAAATGCGCAACGAACTGGCCTCCCGCCTTGTCCGCATCCGGCGCCAATGCCGAAGGCGCCTACACGCTCGTGACGCGAAAGGATGGCGCAAAGCAGTGGGCGAAGGATGGCATGCCGCTCTACTACTGGGTTAAGGATAAGAAGGAAGGCGACACAACAGGCGACGGCGTGAACGGCGTGTGGGATCTTGCAAGACCCTGAGCAACCAGAGCCGCCCCCGGCGGCAGACTTGGCGACGCGGCAGCCACCGGGTGCCGCGCCTCTTTCCTTTGAACTGCAAGTGCTGACCCTGCTTCCTGGTTTGCGCCGCTATTCGCGCAGCCTGACGCGCTCGGATTCCGAAAGCGACGACCTGCTACAGGATAGCCTCGAAAAGGCGTTGGCGAACCGGGGCCAGTGGCGCGGAGGCAGCCTCAAGTCCTGGATCTACAGGATCATGACCAATGTCCACCTCAACACGAGGCGGGCGCTCGCCCGACGCCCCTCTGTTCCCATCGAAGCTGCTGAAAACGCGGCCGACGAGATGTCGCCGGGCGATCCGCTGGAGCGGCGCAAGCTCATCCGCGCGGTCGACGCGCTTCCGAAGGATGCAAGGGCCGTGCTGATGCTGGTGGTCGTTGAAGGGTATTCCTACCAGGAGGTCGCCGATATTCTGGAAGTGCCCGTCGGCACTGTCATGTCCCGCCTGTCGCGCGCCAGACATGCGCTTCAAGACAAGCTGCAGGAGGATAATGTTGTCCCCTTACGGAGAACCACATGACCGAAGCCTCCCTCATCACCGAGGCTGATCTGCACGGTTATGCAGATGGACTGCTTGGCGACGCCGATCGTGTGCGGGTGGAACGGTATCTGCAAGAGAATCCAGATGCCGCCGAGCTGGTTTCGAAATGGGAAGCCCAGAACGTCGAACTCCGCCGCACCTTCGCCCCCTACGAGCGGTCTCATCCTGACGATCTCGATCTCCTCCTGACCAGGCCTCGCCTCGGCAAGCCGCGTGCGCGGTTGGCGTCCGCTTTGGCAGCCGTGGCGATCTTTTTAACCGGCGCGGCTGCCGGTCACTACGGCCCCGCCCTCGGCGGGAAAGATATTGAGACCGTCACCACAGCTGCTTCCTTCCCGCGCGAAGCGCAGGATGCTTATCTGGTCTATGCTGGCGAGGTACGCCATCCGGTCGAGGTTTTTGCTGAGGAAGAGGCGCATCTCGCGACCTGGCTCGGCAAGCGGCTGGCGGTCGCCGACCTGAAGATCCCTGCGCTACAGGCGCTCGGCTTCCAGCTTGTCGGCGGACGGTTGATCCCGGTGGCGGGCAAACCTGGCGGCATGTTCATGTATGAGGATCAGGCCGGCCAGCGGGTCACCATCGTCTTGGCGCGCAATCGGGACAACACCACGACGAGCTTCCGCTTTCATTCCGCCGGGTCGATCGAAACCTTCTACTGGATCGACGGTGAGCTTGGGTACGCCGTTACCGGTGAAGTTTCACGCCAACGCCTGCAGGAGATCGCCCAGGCTTGCTACGAGCAGCTTTCGTGAACGGCGGACAAGGCTATCACTCCACAACGCCGATCATCGGACCAAACCCGCCGTGCCACGACCAGTCGCTGCGTCCCAGGCGCTCGCTATAGATCCCAGCCCCTCGGCCGCCATCGAGGAACAGCGCGTTCGGGCACTTCATTTGGTCGCGAAAGAAGCGCGCGAAAGCATGGAAGTTGATGTCATCCTCGCTGATCGCGAAATGAATGATGCCATCCCTCGAGATACCCACACCGCTACGTCGCGTCTTGTCCGTCGAGCCAGGAATAAGCGCCGGATGCAGCTCGTTCTTCATGACCAGCATCGGCCCCGATTGGGTGGCAAACTGTACCGTTCTCGGCCGGCTTAGATACTCTTCGGTCGTCAGGATCCCCACGTCGCTTCCCGTCAGGAAAAAGATGCCGTTCGGCTTCTTGTAGAAATTCGGGATCGATCCCGGTGACCCAGTCATCGTCTTTGTATTGACTGGCCTAAGTTGGTGACCATCCTCGACATAAAGCCCTACCGGCTCAAAGCTTTCGGAATACATCCCGCCGTTCACCGCGAAGACGAGTTGCTTGCCACCACTCGTGACCTCTTCCGCCAGCCGCGCGAACGACTTCAACGGCGCGCCGTCTGGCGCTTTCCAAAACATTCGCAGCTTGGTCTTTGTGGGGTCAAACGAGCAGACGGTGAGCTTGCTGTCCTCGAAGTTTTCCTCCGAGCAGTGGGACACGGCTTCGGCCCTGCCGCGAGCGGGCGAAACGGTCAGCGAGATCGCAAGCAGAGCCATCCACAGCCAGGCACCTAGCAGATGATCCACCGTTGAATTGCGTCTTCGGACCATATGCGCATCTCCGCTGCCGCAGCCGCGGAGCTCGCCCGCCGCTTCGTCTGCGATCCTACTTCACCTGTGCAGCAATGAAATCCTTGACGATTTTGACGATGCCGCGCGCCATCACTTCATCGAGCGCCTTGATGAAAGCGTCCACATGCTGCCGTTCGCAGATCAGCGGCGGCTCCAGCCGGATGACGTTGCGGTTGTACTCAGTGAAGGCGACGAGAACACCGTGATCGCGCAGCAGATGGCTGCCGATGAAGCCGGGGAGCGAGCCCTTCAGCTTGTCGTCGAGCATGCCGATCAGCGGGCGCAGCACCATCGGCATTGCCTGCGAAAAATCATGGAATTCAAGGCCGACCATCATGCCTTGCCCACGCACTTCCTTCAGCAGGCTCGGATACCGCGCCTGCAGCTCCTTCAACCGCTCCAGAAGGTAGCCGCCGACCTCAGCTGAGTTATCGATCAGGTTCTCGTCGTAGAGCGTGTTGATCGCCTCGATGGCCGTAACGCAAGCCTCGCCGATGCCGCCGAAGGTTGCCATGGCATGGATCATCGCTGTCTTCGGAGAGCCATAGGCCTTCATGTAGACGTCGCGTTTGGCGATCATCGCGCCGACGGCGGACTTGCCGCCGCCCAGAGACTTGGCGAGAGCCGTCACATCCGGAACCACGCCATAATGCTCGAAGGCGTAGAACTTGCCGGTACGGCCAAAGCCGCATTGTACCTCGTCGGCCACCCACAACACGCCGTACTGATCGCAAAGCTGGCGCAGGCGTTGCCAGAATGCAGCATCCGCCTGAATGATCCCGCCGCCCCCTTGCACCGTCTCGAGCACGATCGTGCCAATCTCAGGGTCGGTGCGAAAGGCATGCTCAATCGCAGCAATGTCGCCAAATGGGACCCGCACGGTGTGGTCGACCAGCTTGAAGTCGCCGCGGTAAAGGGCACCATCGGTTATTGAAAGTACGCCCTTGGTTTTGCCGTGGAAGGAGTTTTCGGCATAGACGATCTTCGGCCGCTTCGGGCCGGCTGCACGTTCGGCCACTTTCACGGCCGCCTCCATCGCCTCGGATCCGGAAGAGCCGAGGAAGACCATGTCCAGGTCGCCCGGTGAACAGGCAGCAAGGTTATGCGCAAGCGCCGTCGCGTATTGCGACATGAAGGCGATCGCAATCTCCTGGCGATGTTCCTCCTGGAACTTGCGCCGGGCGGCGAGAATCCGCGGATGGTTGTGGCCAAGCGCCAGCGACCCGAACCCTCCGAAGAAGTCGAGGATCGCGCGGCCATTCTGGTCATAGTAGTACATGCCCTCGGCACGCTCGATCTTCACCTTGTGGAAGCCGAGAAGCTTCATGAAGTGAAGCTGGCCGGGGTTGAGATGACGCAGGAAGAGCTCCGTCATCCGCGATACGTCAAGCGCCTTCGCCTCCTCCACGGACAGGAGTGCAGGCTTGGGCGTCGAAGCGCGCGGCGCTTCGGCGGGCATGTCGTCCTGGTCTTCGATCACTTGCGCTAGAATGGCCATGGGGTTTTCCTCAAGCAGCTTTCGGCTCTGCGACTTTGGCGTCAACGCCGCGTTCCAGGCCCTTCCGGTATTCGGTATAGGCCGCGATCAGCATGTCCTCGTCCCGGTAGCGTGGCACCCAGCCGAGTTCGCGCTCGCCCTTCGAGACATCGAGCACGCACATTTCATCCGCGATGAGATACTGTTCGGGATCCATCAGCGGCATGTTCATGAGGTCGAGGAGGTCGAGCGTCCGCTTCACCAGCCAGGCGGGCGTCGGGAGCAGGATCGACCGAGAACCCGCGTGCTTGACGAGGCCGCCGAGCAGTTTGCGCACCGGCGGAGGGTTCAGGGAGCCTAGATTGTAGACTTCATTGGGAACGCCGGCGTTGAAGGCGGCGTGCGCCGCCGAGGCGCAATCGAACACCGAGATGAACTGGTACGGGTTCTTGCCGGCACCGATCATCGGAACCGGCAGGTTGTGGTCGATCAGCTTGAAGAGCTTTGCCAGGATGCCGAGGCGTCCTGGGCCGATGATGAGACGCGGCCTGAACAGCGTGATGTTCATTCCGCGCTCGCGCCATTCGGCGGCAAGCTCCTCCGTCTTCAGCTTCGAGAGGCCGTATTCGCCCAAAGGCGCGCAAGGGTGCTCCTCCGTCTGCGGCCAGACATAGGTATGACCATAGACCATGTCGGTCGTGAAATGCACGAGCGACTTTGCGTCGACGCGCGCCATCGCCTTGATGATGTTCTCCGTCCCGTAGTAGTTCACGGGAAAGAAGAAATCGTGCCGCTTTGACCTCACCTGGATCGGCGAAAGCATCTTGGCTGACAGGTTGTAGACCATGTCGTCGGCGCGCAGGCCAAGCCGCTCGATCGAGTTGGCGTCGGTGACATCCACCTGCTCGAACCGAACGTCGCGGTAATGCGGCAGGTCGCTCTTGACGATGTCCGCGACGATAACCTCGTGGCCTTCTGCGGCGAGACGCGGCGCCAGGTGGCGCCCGACAAATCCGTCTCCCCCAAAGATGATATGTCTCATGTCCCGGATCCTCGTGGTTCTATCGTTTCATTCGTTCTACGTCGGCGCTAGGAGCTGAGCTGCTCCACGGCAGCAATGTCGTCCTCGGCCGGCTTGTGCCCGCTCTGCGCGATCAGCACTGTGCCGACGCAGATGAAGGCAATTCCGGCGATCTTCAGTGCCCCCAACTCCTCCTTGAACAGCAGCCAAGCAAAGAAGGCGACAGCGACATAAGCGAGGCTGAGGAAGGGGTAGGCGTAGGAAAGATCGACCTTGCTCAGCACGTAGAGGTGCGAGGCCATTGAGATGACAAAGGTGCTCAAGCCGAGGAAGACCCAAGGGTTGAAGACGATCTGGAATATCCGCTGGATGGCGGTTTCCGCCGAAAAGCTGATTGGCCCAAGCGTCATCATGCCATGCTTCAGGAGCAGTTGGGCCGCGGCATTCGTCAGCACCGTAAACAGGATGAACGGAATGTACTTCATGCATGTCCTCGTGCGTATTGAGCCATGGGGGCGGCAGCGTCTGCTCCGAGCGCCAGTGCAGTCCGGCGCCAGAAATCGGAAACAAAGGCCGGATCCCGCAACCGCTCCAATTGCCGCCATTCCGGGAAACCTGCCTCGAAGGCGGCAGGGCTCATCCTCTGGTCCTTGTAAGGGTTGATCCGTCCGCCGGCATCCACCGTCATCCGGTCCAGCCTATCGAGCAGGCGAAGTGTCGCCTCGCCTTGGTTGGGGAAATCCATCGTCAGCGTGTAACCCGGCTGCGGGAACGACATCAGGCCCGGTGACCGCACGTGGCCGAACCGCTTCAGCACCGTGAGGAACGATGCGTGGCCCGCGTCACGGCTTGCCGCAAGCATGGCGGGAATGACCGACCGTGCAGCATCGGACGGGATGATGCATTGATGCTGGTACAAGCCTGCCGGACCATAGAGTCTGTTCCAGTGCTCGATGCTGTCAAGCGGGTAGAAAAAGCTCTGGTAGTTGGTCAGATGCGGTGCCGTCTTGCGTTTGTTCACGTTGAAGTAGGCGCTGTTGAACAGGCCCAGAGTCGTCCGGTTGAGCGCGGAGAACGGCAGATCAAACGGGACGCGGAGCGGCAGGCGCGAACGCTTAGCGCTGAAATTCCCGTTATCGGCGTGGTTGCCGGTCATCAGTACCCCACGGCCTTCAAACCGCCCCGTCGCCAGTTGGTCCACCCACGCTACCGCGAACTCGTTCTCCTCGTCCGCCGCTTCCGCCAGATCGAAATATTCGCTAAGGTTTGCGAACGGCGTGACGCGTTGCTCGATGTCGAGCGAACTGACCTTGGTGAGCTTCAGGCGCAGCCGCAGGATGACGCCGGTCAGACCCATACCACCGATTGTCGCCGCGTATAGATGCGGGTTCTGCGTCACGGTGCAGTGATGGGTTTTCCCGTCGGAGCGCAGCAGCTCGAAGCTCTCGACATGGCAGCCGAACGTGCCGCGCTTGTGGTGGTTCTTGCCATGCACGTCGTTGGCAACCGCGCCGCCGAGAGTGACGAAACGGGTGCCGGGCGTGACCGGCGCGAAGAAACCATACGGCGCCGCATATTCGATCAGCTCGGCGAGTGTGACACCTGCATCCGCATCAACAATGCCTGTTGTCGGGTCAAAGGCGTGAATCTGCGCCCCTCGCTGCATCGCGATGAGCGAACCGGCATCGTTATGGCAACTGTCGCCATAGGATCGTCCATTACCGAAGGCGAGTAGCCCGGCTGGTTCGCATCGGCCGACGCGAAGGGCTTCCATCGCCGAGTTTGGATCGACCCCACGCCGTTTATGCCGTCTTATGCGCCCGAAGCTTTCAAAGGTTCCGGACATCAGAACACGCTCGCCAGTGTGAACAGCACGACTCCGGTACCGATGAAGAGCTGGCTGCGCCAGTCGGTGGCGATAAAGACGACGGGGTCGTCATACATTTCCCGGCGGTGGGCCAAGATCCAGATACGCACGTTGATGTAGAGCACCATCGGGACAAGCGGCCAGATCAGCCACGGGTCGCTGTAGAGCCCCTGAATCTCGTCCGACTGGATGTAGAGCGACAGGACGAGCACGGCCGCGAAGGCGGCGGCAACGCCGCTCTGGCCGACGATATCCATGTCCTCGGCGCGATAGCCGCGCCCGACAATGCGGTCTTTTTCTTCAACCTTCGTGCCCTGAAGCTCGACGTATCGCTTTACCAATGCAAGCGACAGAAAGAAGAACAGACCGAAGGCCAGCAGCCAGAAGGAAAGCGGCAGGCCGGTTGCCATCTTGCCGCCGATCAGGCGCAGGCTGTAGAGCCCCGCCAGGCAGATCACGTCGATCAGCAGCATGCGCTTGAGCGCGAGCGAATAGGCTGTCGTGGCCACGAGATAGATGCCGATGACGAGCGCAAACTGGACCGGCAGGAAGAGGCAGATCACCGCCGTCAGCGCCAGCAGCGAGGCGGAAACCGTCAGGCCGAACGGGATCGACAGCAATCCCGCCGCGAAAGGCCGGTTTCGTTTTGTCGGGTGCTGTCGATCGAGCGGCAGGTCGAGGATGTCGTTCAGGATGTAGATGGCGGACGCCGACAGCGAGAAGGCGATCGTTCCCAAGGTCGCAGCCAGGAACACGGATGGATTGGTGATGTCGTGGGAAAGAACCGCGGGCGCGAACACCAGCAGGTTCTTGAGCCACTGATGCACCCGAAGCATCTTCAGGTAGGTCTTGATCTTCGGCCGTCCGTATTCAAAACGCACGGACGAGTGCGTCTTAGCGTAGCGATCTGCGGCAGCATCCGGTGCGACGACGATTGCACTGCGGGCCGCCTTGAACACGGCGAGATCCGCCCGGTCATTGCCCGCGTAGTCAAACCCGCCTTCGCCATAAAGCTCCGAAAGCAGCTTCGCCTTGCGGTGGGCCGCAAGGTTGTTCGTGCCATCCGTGTGGTAGACGCCGCTGAAGATACCGAGATGCGCCGCGACAGCTCGCGCGAACGGCTCGGCCGCCGCGGTGACGAGGATAACCTCCCTGCCCCGCGCAACCTCGCGCCGCAGGAATGAGACGAGGTCCTGGCGATAAGGCAAGGTCGTTGCATCGAGCGTCACGCGCTTGGCGATCTCGGACTTCAGATGCGCCTTGCCGGACATCAACCAGATGGGCAGAAGGAACAGGTACAGCGCGTTCTGCTTCAGGAGCATGAAGATGCTTTCCCAAAGCAGGTCCGTCGAAATCAGCGTGCCGTCAAGGTCAACTGCCAGCGGCACATCGATGAGTTGCTGTACCCTCAGGTTCATCCCGGTACGTCCCCTTCAGCAACGTCAGACTGTTGGTCGGCAGGTGCATTTCTGCGTCTGCTCGACCGAGGCCGCGTTGCTTGGCTTTGGCACCAATTGTATTTGCTGGGCAAACATGCCCCGGCGCCTTTAAGTGGAAACTACGTTGCCGGGGTGAACCAGAGAGTTAACATCAGCTGCCGGAGCCCCGGAAAAGCAGATCAGGGTTTAGAAGGTCCTGCCGACCTTTGTTAATGGCAGGTTACGGCCAGTCTGCGGTGTGCCACCTTGGGCCAGTTGCTGGTATGCCCTTCTCAGCCAGTCGTCCGCGTGAACCGCTCGATCACCTCCATCATCGCTTTGGGCCGGTAGTTGCGGTCAAGCGGCAGAGGTCGGTTGTGGCGCCCGTCTTCGCGGGTGAAATACATCGGCACCCAGGTATGTCTGTCCGATATACCCCAGGTGACAATGGCGGTCGGTCGAGCCGCATCAAAAATGGCGCCCAGGAAGTCTTCAACACGCGATGCGACGATCGTGTCGCGCTCCTGCTGGTCTGGCGGCAGAAGGTTGTCGGTGACGTCGAGCTCCGTCACCAGGACATCGAGCCCCATCGCTTTCACCTGCGAGACGAATTCTGAAAGCGCGTGCTTGTCGATCTCCAACTCGCCCCGAAGATGGCCTTGCAGCCCCACGGCATGCACCGGCACGTCCCTATCTCGAAGATCGCGCACGATCCTCAGCAACGCTTCGCGCCGCCGCTTGTACTGTTCGCCAACGCACTCGATGTCATATTCGTTGATGACCAGTTGTACCTGGTCGTCGCTTGCATGGGCGCGACGAAACGCGGTCGCCAGATAATCCTTGCCCAGGTTCTCCAGCCAAACGTTGGGCCGCAGATAGTCTGAAGCGGTCGGCTCATCCGCTACGGCCTCGTTGACGACATCCCAACTCGGGATCCGGCCACGGTACCGGCCGACGACAGTCTCGATGTGGCGGCTCATTTCGCTGTTCGCCTGGTTTGCCCCTTTGATCGCCAGCGCCCATTCCGGCATGGCGGCGTACCAGACAAGCGTGTGACCACGCATCTTCATCCCGTTCTGTTCGGCGAAGTTGATCAGTTTGTCGCCGTCATAGAAGTCGAACCTGTCGGGCGTCGGGTGAATGCTCTCCCACTTCATGCTACCCTCGGCGACAATCAGTTGGCAGTGATCGATCAGCGCCTTGCGGTAGTTGTAATCATCAACGAGAACATCGCCGCGCACGGCGGCACCATACGGTATAGTCAGAGTGGGAGCTGCGTTTGCGGTCGCGGCGGGGAGGGCGACCTGCGCCGCAACGGCCAGGCTGCCCTGGATGAACTCACGTCTGCGCATATTTCCATCCCTCCTCGCCAAGCTTGGGGAGAATGTCGCATATCGACACCGCAGGCAAAAATACTAATGGGAAGTTACGTTAATACGCCTTCGGTAGCCTCAAGCTTCACTGGCATTTAACCGTTCTCGTGTTCCTGTTGGCTGATCGCGCTGCCAGCCAGATGGAGCAGGACTTCTTGACCGTTCATGAGCCGGAACAGGCAAGCTTCGACAGCTTGAACGCGGGCAGGATATCCAGCGCCGCGCCCTGGAGCCTCGGCGCCGTCATCGCGCTTTTCGTATTCGGTTATTTCTGGATCGGCCTTGAGCCTTTTGCGACGCCTGGCGCCGAACGCGCGGCAACTTCAGGCGGAGATTTTCTCAACCAGACGGTCGTCATCCTGATGTTTACGGTCGCGGTGGCGACTGTCGCGCGGGATGAAAACCGGAAAGCGCTCTTCCTACCACACGGGCTTCTGCTGCTCATCCTGTGCTGGTTTTCGCTCGTTTCGATGTTCGCGGTTGACCCAGCCACGGCATTCCGCCGGATCGCCTATGCGGTTCTGGTTTGTGGATGCGCGAGCGCCGCGATCCTGTTGCCCCGCAGTCGCGAGGAATTCGACAAGGTGCTCGCGACCGCTGTTATCCTTGTTCTCGGCCTTTGTTATTTCGCGGTCTTCATCGTGCCATCGATCGGAATCCACCAGAGTAGCGAGGTGGAAGCCGCGCTCGCCGGGGACTGGCGAGGCATTTTTGGTCACAAGAACATGACCGCTGCCGCCATGGCGCTCGCAGTGATGTTCGGCCTTTACCTGCGCAAAACCAGCTACTCGAAGGTCGGCACGATGGCCGCCGCGCTGGCAACGGTCTTCCTCTTGCTGACACGAGGAAAGACCGCAACGGCAATGCTTCCGCTCGTGTTATTCATGGTCTGGATATTTGAGCGCTCTAAGCTGTTGGGCATGGTTATCCTGCTGGGATCGATCGTGGTACTCAACGTCGTCCTGATCGGGCTCCCGCGTTTCGAGGGCGTCCGGCAGTTGCTGGCAAGCGCTGGCATCGACATCACGTTCACCGGGCGTGACGCGATCTGGGCCTATGCACTGGACCGCATCGGAGATCGTCCTTGGACGGGTTATGGCTTCCAGTCGTTCTGGGGAAGCAAGATCGTCAGCAAAACATCGACCGAGTCCTGGGCTTATCTCGCTGCGCATTCCCACAATTCGTTTCTCGAACTTCTTCTCGGTGGTGGGCTCCTGGGCTGCCTGCTGGTCGTGGTTTGGCTCATCGTGCTGCCGATCCGCGATGCCGGCACCGCCTTTGAAAGCAACAACGACACGGCCTTAACCCGGCTGTTCCTGAGGATCTGGATCTTCTGCGTCCTCCTCGGGTCGCTTGAAAGCGTATTCTTCATCAACTCCGGACCGACATGGTTCACCATGCTGGTAGCCGTGTTCGGACTCAGGCTGCAGGCAAGCGCCACCCTGCGCAGCGCAGACGAAGCGGATCGAAACCACGCGTTAACGCACTGACGGACATCAAATTGCGCCGATAAACGGCTTCTCGTAAGACGGTAGGAACAGATGGTCGTCCATTGGCGATGAGAGGCGAAATTGACCGACAGCAATGCCTCGATTGAAGTCACGGTTTGCATCCCGACCTTTCGGCGGCCTGAGGGCCTGCGCAAGACCCTGCAGTCCCTGATCCTGCAGCAAACGGACTTGCCGTTCGCGATCGTTGTCGTTGAAAACGATGCCACCAATCCTGTCGGATCGCAGGTTGCCCGGGAAATTTTGGGCTCCGCTGCCCTGCCGCATCACGTGGTCGTGGAGCCTAGCCAGGGGAATTGCCACGCCATCAACCGGGCATTCTCCGAGGCAAGAGAAAACCACCCAACCGCCGACTATTTCCTGATGATCGATGACGACGAGGTGGCAGACCCGCATTGGCTTGAGGCGATGGTCAGCACCGCGCGCCGAACCGGAGCCGATATCGTCGGCGGCCCTGTTGTCCGTCAGTTCGAGGTGCCGGTGCCACATGCGGTTAGCGCCCATGCCCTCTATGGCCATATAGATGGGCCAAGCCGGCAGGTGCCTGCCATCCATGGAACCGGGAACTGCCTTATCCGCCGCAAGGTCTTCGAGACGCTCGACCCTTCCCTCTTCGACGTGAGGTTCAACTTCCTCGGCGGCGGCGACATGGATTTCTTCAGGCGCTGCAGGGAAATGGGCTTTACCTTCTGGTGGTGCCAGGAAGCGCTGATTTACGAAACCGTTGCCGCGGATCGCGCGTCGCCATCCTGGCTGATGCGGCGGTCTGTCCGAACCGGAAGCATCAACTATGTGATTGACCGGAAACGTTCGCAGTCGCCGGTCAAGCTGACCGCGCTTCAGTTGAAAAACGTCATCTCGCTTGGTCTCAGCATTCCGCGGGCGATCGCCATTCTCTTCAAGACGAAAGCGCTGCTGCCGGCGACCCATCCCATCCTGATGTCCTTTGGACGCATCACCGCGAGCCTTGGCTTCCTGCCAACTCCCTATGAAGCAAGCGCTATTCCTGCGGCTGACGCGCGTATCGCTACATCATCGCAAACCTGACGCGCACCAATCTAAGCGGCCTTCGTATCAGTAGTGCTTTCGGCAGGGTCTACTTTTAATGATCCACCGGCGACTGAAGCACTGGCCGCCTGCGTCAGCGCATGCCAGGCCAAAACGGCGATGATGATCTCGAGCAAGTAGGTTACGACGATCATCCCGCTCAAACCAATCAGGAAGGCTGCGGCAGCGACAAGCGCGGTGCCGATCAGGTTCGAGAGGTTGACGATCCGGGCACGGATCCTCTGCAGCCCGGCGGCGCCGAGTGCTTCGAAAGCAGCGGCAGCGACGGCAACCGGTACGACCGTCCAGCACATCAGTTGGGCAAGAAGCGGCAGCGATATATATTCCGCGCCGAACAGGAGCGGAAGAAATGAAGAAATTGCCCAGACAAAGAAGGCTGCCGTGATGGCGATCCCGCCGGTGACGCTCAGCATGCGCTTTGCATGCGCACAAACCCTGCCCACGCCATTGAGCGCTGCAGCGGCATAACCGGGGTAAAGGATGCGGTTGAGAGCATCGACGGACATATAGGACGCTTCCGTCATGCGCCGCGCGATCGAATAACTACCGACGAGCTCCGAGCCGGCGACCGCGCTCAGCACCAGGATATCCGCATTGTTGCGGCCTGCCTTGAAGAAAAACTGGCTCGCGAACATGACGCCGATCGACAGCTCTTCCCGAAGGAGACCGAACCGTGGCCGACCGAGACGTTGAATGGCGGCCAACGAAAGAACCGCCGCCACCGCATGAGCGGCGAAATTCCAGACGGCCCACTCTGCGACTGTCGTGATGTTGACGACCAGGCAAGCAACGGCCGCCGCTGCCATCCGGAGGCCAGCGAAGATGAATTCGATCCGGTTCGCGACCGCAAACCTGCCATGGGCAATATAGCTGTTCGTGGCCAGCCACACGATCTTCAGGAGGATGATGTTGGTGAAGAGAATGAGCGCTGTGGCAAGAAGTGTTATCCCGAGATCGGCGGAAATCGGAAACATCCACGGGATCAGGATCATGCCGATCACGAACAGCGCCGCGCCAGTCGTGAGGTTCAGAATGTGCACGTGGCCCAGCAGTCGAGGATAACAGCTACGGTCCTGTGCGACCCGCCGGACGAGCGCTTCCTGTGAGCCGAGCCCACAGATCTGGACGCCAAGATTGGTCAACGCCGTGATGGTCGCGTTCAGTGCGAACTGTTCGTGGCCCAGATGCCGCGCCAACAGCGCAAAGGTGAAGAGGACAGCAAGGCTTGATGCGAGCAGCGCGCTGCTCGACCCCAGATAGGAGCTGACCGGCCCGATGAGCCGCCTGAAATCGCGCTTGGGCATCAACTTCACGCGAGCATCTCCATAGCTCCTGCCGACAATCAGTGCTGGCCAGCCGAGTTCATCCCGGCGTTGTCCGGATACGCCTTAGCGTTTCCGAAATGAGACTGCCATCACTATGGCCAAGCGCGATTAACGGACCATTAGGAACACGGTGTGCAATTTAGAGGCTTGCGAAGATCGGGAGGCGTGTCAGGGTAATGGGCGTAGCGGTCAGCCTGATCACGCCGACCTATAGCGGTGACCTTGAGTCCTGCCGCCTTTTGTGTGACTCGATCGATGCCTTCGCGACGGGATATGACAAGCACTACCTCGTCGTGGCGGATGCCGACCTTCCTCTCTTTCAGTCGTTCCGGAGCCCGAAGCGCGACGTCCTTCCTGACTCGGTGCTGCTGCCCCGCGCCTTGCATCCCCTCCCCACATTCCTGAAGTGGAAGAACCGCCAATATTATTTGGTGTCTGGTGCCAGCCTTCCCGTTTATGGCTGGCATATCCAGCAATTGCGCAAGATCGCGATGACCCTTTCGCAACCGTGCCCGCGTGTGATCTGCATCGACTCTGACAATTGTTTCGTCAGGCCGTTTGACGCTGCAAAGGCTGCGGGCGGCCCTCGCTCTCCGCTCTACCTGGACCGGGGCGCCATCACCTCAAAGCTCCCCAACCATGTTCTATGGCAGAAGAACGCCTATCATATGCTTGGAAGGCAGGAACCGCCGCTGCCGGGCGACGATTACATCGGCCAGATGATTGTGTGGGATCGTGAGAGCCTGCAGCAGATTGTCGATAGGCTGGAGAGCGTGACCAAGCGCGCATGGTGGAAGGCGCTATGCAGGGTGAGGCATTTTTCCGAATACATTCTTTATGGGGTGGGGGTGATGACGCAGGCGAGCCTGCGAGAACGTCATGAACTCGTCGAACACAGCATGTGCGCCACCTATTGGAGCGGCCCATCACTCGATACTGACGGCATCCGAAACCTCATAGCCGAGCTCCACGAAACCCAATACGCAATCGCCATCCAGTCCCACACCGCGACCTCGCCTGAGGCCATCCGAGAAGCCGTTTTTGGCGGAAGCTGATCGCTCCGTCTCTCGTTATCGCTGCTGCATCTTGCCCAGCGTCTCGATGATTGTGTGCCAGAGACGCCTTATTTCCTTCTCCACCTCCACTTGCGGCGGGCGTTTGGCGGCTGCAGTTTTCACCGCCCCGGCCATGGCTGTCGGATCAGCGTGATAGGGTGCCAAAACAACGTTCCCGTTCTCGATCAGGCTGGTGAAAAGGCTGTGGTGCGCGAGCGCAAGCTCATCCTTCGGTGCGTTGACGACCACCGCCCGTCCCGTCAGCGCGGCCGCAAGCACGCTGCCGCGCCGTGCGGTCAACCCCTCGATGAAGCGATAACAGAACACGTCGATCTCGCGGCACGCCGCGAAGACCTCTTCGTCCGTCGCGAGATAGCCAGTCACCACCACACGCCCGTCGAGGCCACGAGCCTCCACCTCCCGGTAAAAGTCTTGCTCCACGTCGTCCATGCCCTTGATGAAGGAGCCCACAAAGGCGACGCCGACATCGTGACCGGTATCGATGAGCACGCGCGCGATGGACAGGAGCTCTGCGCAGTTTTTCTTCGAATAGATCGAGCCGAACTGGCCGATGATGATGCGACCGGGCTTTCGCAGTGAACGGATCGCAGCACGTGCTTCGGCGGGGCCATCAGAGTTGCCGGGAACCACGTTCGGCGGAATGGGTATGACGGCTGTCTGCTGCTTCAATCCCCGGGAGACAGCGCTATCGCGCCATTCTCGCTCGATCTCGGGAGCCGAAAACAACAGCTGATCCGCTACCCTGACAACCGGCCATATGATCAGGCGTCGCTTCCAATCGAGATTCGTCCACTCGTGGAGGACGACCGCCACCTTCTTGCCCCACAGCTTCGCCAGCGTCGCGGCAAGCATCGGCTCGAGCAGCCGTTTCTTCCATGCGACAATCGGAAAGTTGAAGACAATGCAATCACAGTCGCGAAGGCGTTGCCTGAATGTGGGAAGGTCGAAGCTTAGAGGCGCCATCTGCGCCGACCCACCCAGATGCTCCGCCAGGTTTCGCGTGAACGCCTCGACGCCACAGAGGGTCTCGGCGTCTGATGTGAGAACCAGATAGCGCGTCATGGTAAACGGTCCCGTCCGCTGGCGTTAATCTTCGCTACGGAAGCCGAAAATCCTTAATCTTTGGGTGATGAGAAGGGGAAAGTTCAAACTATTTTCCCATCGGGGACGCCGCGTGGGCGGATGCTTAACCCAATCTTAGCGCCGATGGCATTTCATCTGGTGTTTGAGAAGCTCAGGGCACCCGATGTACACCTTGAAGAAAGCGCGTCACGGTAAGGAAGTCCAATCGGACCGAGCGTCCGACGCCTCAAGCTATTCAAGCGTGTCGCGCAGGCATGGCTACCGGCCCGGCTACACCTCCTTGCTGTCCTATCCCGCGGACGAGGCGGAGCTTAGACGACCGGCACTGGCGGACGTTCCCGAGAGGGAAATCACGGCGCCGGTTTCGCGAGGCGCGCCGTCCTGGCAGGATATTTCCGGTGAAATGGTCATCCAATGGCTCTGGCGCGGACGCGTGCTGATTGGCGTATTCCTGCTCATTGGGGCGCTTGCCGGCATCGTCTTCGGCCAGGTCGCGACGCGCAAATATACAGTCAATGCCCAGATCTTCGTCGACCCCAGCCACCTGAAGGTGATGGCCGAGGATCTCTTCGCGCAGAACAGCCAGCTCGACGCGCAGCTCTACGACGTGGAAAGCAAGCTGCGAATCCTGACCTCATCCAACGTTCTCAACAGTGTCATTCAGACCTTGAAGCTCGATGAGGATCCCGAATTTGCCGGCGATGCTGCAGGCGACGCGTCGTTACGCCAGTTGGAAGCCTTGCGGACGCTGGAGCAGCATGTCGGTGCAAACCGCGAAGAAGGATCCTTCATCGTCAACCTGAGCGTCTGGAGCGAGAAGGCACCCAAGGCCCTCCGGATTGCCAATACGATCGTGGAAACATTCCGGGAGGAATTGATAAAGGCGCAGGCCGGCGAGGCAGGCCGCACAGCAACCGAGCTCTTCGCGCGCCTCGATACGCTGAAGGAGGAAGTGGCCAAGGCCGACGAAGCGGTGCAGCGCTTCCGCCGCGAGAACAACATCCTGTCGAGCTCTGGCGAACTTGTGAGCACGCTGGTGGCGAACCAGACAAATACGCAACTGGTGGAGGCGCAGGCGCGCGTAATCCGGGCCCGCAGCCGTTACCAGGAGCTCTCCACCGGCAACATGGAAAGCCGCCTCGATAGCGCATCCATCGAGTCACAGACGATGACGGCGCTTCGTACCCAATATTCCGCGGTCAAGCGGGAGCTTGATGCGCAGGCAGCCGTCTTTGGCGCCCGCCATCCACGGCTTGCGACGATGCGGCCGCAGCTTGAAGCAATCCAGGCGCAGATCAACGCCGAACAAAGGCGGCTGCTGGAAGCGGCGAAATCGGAGCTCGCCCAGGCCGAAGCCTCGCTGATGGCGCAGCAGAGCCAAGTGGATGCGATGAAGTCTGTCGTGTTTGAGGACAACGAGGCGCTTGTCCAGCTCCGTCAGTTGGAGCGCGAGTTCCAGTCCAAGTCTTCCGTTTATGACGCCTTCATGGGCCGCGCACGCGAGATTGCCGAGCGCCAGCAAATCAGCACGACGAATATCCGGATCATCTCGCCGCCCGCGATCCCCAAGACGCACAGCTTTCCACCGCGCAACCTCTACCTGCTGATAGGCGGGGCTGTCGCTGGTGCCATCATCGGCTGTGCTGCAGCCGTTGGCTGGGGCTTGTGGGGGTTCGGGCGTCGGCGCACCGAAAGCATGTCCTACGCCAGATAACCGTACTGGGTGACATCACCGTAGCGGAGAGCGACTCCAGAGCGCGTAAACTGCGAGCGGATTTGTGATCAGGTAGCGAAGCGCGAGGCGACGCGGCTCCTGGTAGGCGCGGTAGGCCCATTCAAGCCCGCTCCGCTGCATCCATTCCGGCGCGCGGCGTACACTGCCCGACAAGAAGTCGAACAACCCACCTGACGTCTTGACGACACCGACGCCCCGAAGCCTGTCCAGGTTGCGCACGATGAACTGCTGCTCGAGCGGGAAGCCGAGGCCGACCCACAGGATATCCGGCCGCTTGCGGCGGATATCCGCGACAATCCGTTCTTCTTCGTTCCTCGTGAAGTAGCCGTTGCGACGGCCAACGATCTTGAGCTGAGGATAAGCCTGCTGCATGGCGTCGACCGCCTTGGCATTCACTTCCTCCGTGGCACCGAGGAAATAGAAGCTCGCGCCGGCAGCCTGGGCCTTCGCCGCGACCGCGTGAACGAGATCGGTGGTCGAAACGCGCTCTGGAAGCGGCTCCGGGCTCCAGAACCGCGAGAACTTGACGAGAGGCATGCCGTCAGCGTGGATGTGGTCCGCCTTGTGCATCAAGTCGAGCAGCTCCGGCTGCCGCAGGCACATCGCCAGGACCTGACCATTCGCGGAGGTCGAGAACAAAGGCCGCAGGTTGCGACCGCGAACCCGAAGCGCGTGTTCGACAATGTTCGATGCGGCTTCGTCCATCGAGTAGCGAGCGATCGGTAGGCCGCCCAGCATCACGCTCGACGGATCACGCTTCTTCTCGATGTCGATGACGTTTTTGCTGAGCGCTCTGATCTGCAAGGCCGTTATCCAACTTCATGTTTGGGATGCCGTATGGACAGAGACCTAGATCTGTTGGGGGGGCGGTTCAAACCCATTCCCCTGCAATGGTTACGGCCTATTAATGGAATATCGGACTGTTTTATTAAAACTTTTCGGGCTTGCTCATGCAGCCGTTAAGCAGCCGCTTCCCGCCATGGAACATATGTTACTAAAACCAGATAAAATGGGGGTTTCCGGCCTTTCGCATGCTTGCTGGGGCGATTTCTAAGCCGGAGATCCCGTAGGTAAATGGTTAACTATAGGAGCACGTGGCAACGTCGCCTCGCGTTCACCTAACGAGCGGGAAACCCTTAAAGGTCACGATGAGGGCGTGGGGCCGCTGAAGCAGAAGCTGCAGAAAATCTGGAACCGCTTTTCCATGTTCCAAGTTGTGTGATCATGACAAAAGAAGCAAACAACGAACTAGCAAAACTGATATCGCAGCATGCGGTGCAGAATGCCGGTCGGCAGTTGGGTCGACTCCCGGCATTTGCTTTGCCGCAAGATACGCCCGATGTCTTCCAGGAACTGTTGACCAAGCTCGACAACGCTCATCGCGCTGAACCAGCGGCCGCGAGCCGCATGCGCAGGGTCTCCTCCAACTGACTAGCCGACGGACCGGCTGCTAGTGCAGTCGAACGGAGCGCTCCAGGATTCTGTCCGCCACTCTGAGAAAGGTCTCGACGGTCTGCGGATCCGGTTCGGGATCATGAACTGAAACTTCCAACAGAAGCCCAGCAAGCACGTGAGCCCCGGCGGCGGTATCGCCATCGGTATAGCGCCGTGAGCCTGCCGTCAGTTCAGCCGCCACCCGCCGCAGATTGTGCCCTGTCTCGCTCATGCTGCTGCCCTCCGAAGCTGTTGTCCTCTGAAGTCCTGGCTCAAACGGCGGGAGGTGGCGGATGTTTCAGGGTTAGGACCTTTGTTTCGGCGCATCGGCCTTTGGTCGGAACGCGAGCACCCGCATGGGGAACTCGATCGCGCGCTGGGAAGTTCAATCCGCGAAACCAGGAGAAACAACCAAATGCAGCCGAGCGAGAACAAAAAGGGTGACGGTGCAAAGGCCGTTCATGGCGACGAAGCCAAACCCGGCACGGATCAGACGGCCGATGGCATCTGCCCCGATTGCGGCGGCGAAGGACAAGTGGATGGCAATACTTGCCCGGGATGCGGTGGCACCGGAACGGTGACGGTCATCGTCGGAGACGCCTAAGTGGGCATAAGTGACGGGCGTTGGCGCCCGCACCGTTATCCTGCGGTTGATTCCGCGAGGTCCGGCCCGTAGGCGCGCTGCATTTCTGCCTGGACAGCCTGCATGAACATGCCGGCCTGCAGTGACAGTTCAGTTTCCGATGCGCCTTGAGCTCGCAAAGAAGCGGCAAGCTCTGCCATCTCTGCACGCCAGAAACGGTTTGCTGCTTCACCGTGGAGATCAAGTAGCTTCATTGCGCAACGCTTGATATCCGCAGCTCTTCGATCGGCGGGAAATTGTAGAACCGTCATTCTCTCTCCATAGCTGCTGTTGATTCGCAGCCAGGTCAGATTGAGCGGCAAATCTCAACAAATGCTGAAGAGTCACGAACGACAGGCGTAGAGAGAAGCTCCCCGAGCTTGGGGAGCTTCCATGGTGCATTATTCGACCAGCGACCACTTGCCGTCTTTGAGCTGGACGAGGACGCGAGAGCGTTCGTCGGTTCCATACCGGCTATCCGGCGTGAAATTGTAGACTGCATGCGTGCCGACAACTTCCTTGGTGCTTGTCAGCATGTCCTTCAGCGCCGCACGATATTCCGGCGTGCCGGGGGTAGCCTTTGGGAGGGCGCGCTTTGCAGCATCCGCAAACAGCAGCCAGGCGTCATAGCTGTAGGCCGCGAAAGCGTTGTAGTTGCTTTCCTTGTTGGCCGCCTCGTAGTGGTTGCGGAAATCCATCGCGACCTTCTTGATCGGGTTCGAATCCGGAAGCTGCTCGGCGACAACCACGGGGCCGCTTGGAGCGATGACGCCTTCGACCGCCTTGCCGCCGACGCGAACGAAGTCGGGGTTGATGATCGCGTGCGTGCCGTAGGCGGTGCCCTTGAAGCCACGTTCCGCAAGCGCGATGTGAGGCAGCGCGCCCGGCGTGCCGGATCCACCCGTCACTACCACGTCAGGGCGAGCGGCGACGATCTTGAGAGCTTGCGCGGTGACCGACGAGTCAGAGCGTGCGAAACGTTCATTGGTCGCGATCTTGATGTCGGAGCCCTTGGTCGTTTCGTTCAACGCGTCGTAGACGAGGTCACCCCAGGGATCGCTAAAGCCAATATAGCCAATGCTCTTGGCATTGTTCTTCTTCATGTGTTCGACGAGCGCGCTCACCATCAGCGGTGCGGGCTGCGGAACCGTGATCGTCCAGGCACCAGCCTCCCCGGTCGGATTGGCATTGGCGATCGAGATCAGCGGAACCTTCAGTTCGGATGCGACGGCCGCCATGGCAAGCGCGGCCGGCGAACCGGCGCTGCCGATCAGCAGGTCGACCTTTTCTTCCTCGACCAGCTTGCGCGCGTTTCTCGCCGCAGCCGTCGGATCGGACGCGTCATCCAGCTCAATGACCTTGATCGTGTTCCCTTCGATCTCGGAAATCGACTGGCGGCCAGCGGCCAAGCCCTTCGAATACGGAATGCCCAGCGAGGACGCCGGGCCCGACATCGATGTCACGAAGCCAACCTTGATCTCAGCTGCGACCGCGCTTCCAGCAGACAGAACCGCCGCCAAGGCGCTACCCAAAAGCCATATGTTCATTTTTTTCATGATCTTCTCCCAGTTAACAGCCGCAGACATGGCTGTTATGGGAAATTTGTTGCACAAAGCCCCCAGGTTGTCAGCACAATTTATTGGTCAAGGCTGCAAACGCCCAAGTGGGCCGCCATGCCCGGCCACAATGTTGCTCGCCTGGTCGTAGATCCCGATCATGATGTGCATCATCATCGTCACCTCGTTGATCGCATCGGTCATGCCCGGCATGCGGTCCGTAAGTTTCATCAGCGTTTCGCGTCGAACCGTCAGGTAGTCCTCGACAAGTTTCGCACCCTTGCTTGACGTGCGGTAGGCGACGTTCTTCTTCGGCGCGGAGGCATTAGCCTTCTCGATATACCCTTGCGCCAGAAGCTTTTTGATTCCGTATTGCAGGTTCGCCATGTCGTCGCGGTGAAGCAGCCGGCTGATTTCCGTGATGCCCTTGTCCGTACCATTCAGGTGGATGACATGCAGGATTGATGCCTCGGCGCCGGTCAATGATGTTTCGGGAAGGCATGCCAGACAGTCGCGGCGCCAACGGGCAAACGAGGAGCCGAGGTGCCAGATCGCATATTCAAACGCGTTCACGGCCTGCTCATGCCGCACGCCTTCATCGACGGCAGCGTCAGCAGTAACGCCAGTCTCTTTAGTAGCAGATGCCGATGTTTGGCTCATGATTTTCTCCTTGAAGTCAGTATCTTTGTATGCAAATTTTTGTTTCAAATCTAGGCTGATGGTGGGGAGCACTAGTTGACGGCAGAAATCGCATTGATCCTGGGAGTGGACGGCATTGCAACCGGCGCGATCTATGTGCTCGTCGCACTCGGTATCGTCCTGATCTTCTCCGTCACCCGCGTTGTCTTCGTACCGTTCGGAGACCTTGCAGCCTTCACGGCGCTGACGCTTGCAGCACTGCAGTCCGGTCAACTGCCGGGAACGGTCTGGCTGGTGGCCGTGGTAGCGGGTCTCACCCTTCTTGCAGAGGCAGCAAGGCTTGTACGATCCGGGCGCGCGCGAAAGATCCCCTCCTTCGCCGCGGTCTATTTCGTCCTGCCGATGATCCCCGTGCTTTTGTGCATTGCGCTGGCACAGACCGACATGCCGATGGCCATCGAAGTCATCCTTGCCGTCCTGCTCGTGCTTCCTCTCGGACCACTCCTCAATCGCCTCGCCTTTCGGCCGATCGCGGATGCGCCCGTCCTGGTGCTGCTCATCGTGGCGGTCGCGCTTCACTTTGCACTGGCAGGTCTCGGCCTGATCTTCTTCGGGCCCGAAGGCTTCCGCACCGAACCCTTGAGCGATGCGATCTACGAGATCGGTGGCACGGTGGTTTCCGCCCAGGCCATGCTGGTGGTGCTGGCGTCTGTTGTCTTCATGGGCCTGCTTTACCTGTTCTTCGAGTTCACCCATACGGGTAAGGCGCTCCGGGCGACGGCGGTCAACCGCGTCGGCGCCCGCCTTATGGGTATCCGGCCAACGGTGACGGGCGATGTCGCGTTTCTCCTGGCCTCCTTGCTCGCAGGTGTCGCCGGCGTCCTTATCGGCCCGATCACGTCCATCTACTATGACTCCGGCTTCCTGTTCGGATTGAAGGCCTTTGTCGGCGCGATCATCGGCGGCCTCGTCAGCTATCCGATCACCGCACTCGGCGCGCTCTTCGTCGGCCTGCTCGAAAGCTACGCCTCCTTCTGGAACAGCGCCTTCAAGGAAGTCGTCATCTTCAGTTTCCTGATCCCGGTTCTTCTCTGGCGATCGATCAGCGCTGCATCCCATGAGGAAGAGGAGGAAGAGGAGTGAGCAATTCCAGCTTGGTCGCCCGGCTGCCATTGATCGCAGGCCTTCTCGTGCTCGTCCTGCTGCCGTCGTTTGCCGGGACATTTGCCGTGACGCTGATGAACTACATCGGCATCTATGCACTAGTCGCACTCGGCTTGGTGCTGCTGACCGGCATCGGCGGGCTGACCTCTTTCGGCCAGGCATCCTTCGTCGGCGTCGGCGCCTATTCGACCGCCTGGCTCACGACTGCCTACGGGCTTTCCCCGTGGGCTGGCCTGGTGCTTGCTCTGGTGCTGACCGGTGTCGCTGCTTTGGTCATCGGAACCGTGACCTTGCGACTCGGCGGGCATTTCCTGCCGCTCAGCACGATTGCATGGGGCATCTCGATCTATTTCCTGTTCGGAAACATGGACAGCCTCGGCCGCTTCGGCGGCTTGTCCGGCGTGCCGCCGATCACGCTCGGGCCAATCTCTTTCGCCACCAACGGCGCGATGTACGTGCTGATCTGGATCACGGTGTGCATCTCAGCCCTGCTGTGCTGGAACCTCCTGAGGTCGCGGGAAGGCCGCGCGATCCGCAGTCTGCGCGGCGGCCGGATCATGAGCGAGAGCTTCGGGATCAACACCTTCCGCATCAGGCTCTATACCTTTGTCATCGCGGCTCTGCTCGCCGGTCTGTCCGGCTGGCTCTACGCGCATATGAGCCGTTTCGTCAGCCCCGCCCCATTCGATGTTCGCGCCAGCATCGACTACCTGTTCATGGCGATCTCGGGCGGCTCAGGATATCTCGCAGGCGCCATCGTCGGTTCCGCCTTCACCAGCGTGGCCAAGAACTTCCTGCAGGACGTGCTGCCCAGCATTACCTCGAATGCCGGGCCGCTTGAGACCGTGATCTTCAGCGTCATCTTCATCCTGTTGCTGCAATATGCACGCACGGGCATCGTGGCTTCCGTCCAGCGCTGGCTTCCGCGCCGGGCGCTCCCGATGCCGGCCGAGGCCGAGGAAATGCCACGCCGCGTAATGCCCGAGCCTGGTTCGCTGATGCTGGAAGTTGACAAGGTGGTGAAGCGCTTCGGAGGCCTCGTTGCGGTCAATGAAGTGGATTTCACCGTCAGGACGGGCGAGATCGTCGCGCTGATCGGCCCGAATGGTGCAGGCAAGAGCACCATGTTCAACTTGATTTCCGGCGTCTTGAGCCCCACCGAAGGCCGCGTCCGCTTTCTTGGGCAGGACATCACTTCCTATGGTCCGCGCAGGATCGCGTCGCTTGGTCTTTCCAGAACCTTCCAGCACGTCAAGCTTCGCCCGACGATGTCTCTCATCGACAACGTCATGCTTGGCGCATACCGCAGAACCTCGTCTGGTTTCCTTGCCGGCGCGCTGAGGCTGAACCAGGCAGAGGAGCGCCGTGCCCGGCATGAGGCAATGCGGCAGCTACGTCGATGCGGGCTTGGCGACAACCCGCATGAACTGGCGGGCAACCTCGCGCTTGGCCAGCAGCGCATTCTGGAAATCGCCAGAGCCCTTGCCGCCGACCCTGCCCTGCTCCTTCTGGACGAGCCGGCAGCAGGTCTTCGCCGGCTGGAGAAAAAGGCACTTGCCGATCTGCTTCGTTCCCTGCGTGGCGAAGGCGTCACCATTCTCCTTGTCGAACACGACATGGAGTTCGTGATGGATCTCGTCGACCGAATCGTGGTGATGGAATTCGGATCCAAGTTGACCGAAGGCCTTCCCGCAGATGTGCGCGCCGACAAGCGCGTGCAGGACGCCTATCTCGGAGGTACCGCATGACAGCTCTTCTCGAGGTAAACGACCTCCATGTCGGTTACGGCAAGGTGGAGGCTGTCCGCGGCGTATCGATGTCCATCCAGCCAGGCCAGATCGTCACCGTCATCGGGCCGAACGGCGCAGGCAAGACGACCATGCTGAGCGCGCTGATGGGTTTGCTCCCGAGCCGCGGAACCATCCGCTACGAGGGCCAGGACCTGCAACGGCTGGATGTCGAGGAACGCGTTCAGCGCAAGCTTTGCCTTGTCCCGGAAAAGCGGGAGCTTTTTGGCGAAATGTCGGTCGCCGATAACCTTCTGCTTGGCGCCTATTCGCGCCGCTACAAGAGCAGCGATTTTCAGGAGCGGCTGGCGGCAGTCTACGAGCAGTTCCCGCGCCTTGCGGAGCGTCGCCGCCAGCAGGCCAACACGCTTTCAGGCGGCGAACGGCAGATGCTGGCCCTTGGGCGAGCGTTGATGTCGCAGCCGCGCCTTTTGTTGCTGGACGAGCCAAGCCTTGGCCTTGCGCCGCTCATCGTTCGCGAGATCTTCCAGATCATCGCATCGCTCCGAAAGGCGGGCGTCTCCATCCTGCTGGTAGAGCAGAACGCACGTGCCGCGCTGGAAACAGCAGATTATGGCTATGTGCTGGAAACGGGGGAGATCGCCCACCACGGCCCCGCCCAGGAACTGCTCCAGGATCCACGCTTGATGACGGCGTATCTCGGCGGCGCCGCATGACGGTAGCTGCATCGGAAGCATATAGCCGCGGGCGGTTTGCACGTGCACGGCGCGGTTATGACGGCGTCGTTCTCGCTGTCCCCGTGACCGTGCCGTATCAGCGCTACTCGATCGAGGCGGCGCCCTGGTGGATGGGCAAGGCGCTGCGCGCGCTTTCCGAGGGCGCAGGAATCAGCCACCGGGAGTTCGATGGGTTCTCTGTCGCGAGCTTCACCATGGGCCCGGATGTTGCCATCGGCCTGACACAGCATTTCGGGCTGTCACCACGCCATATCGACCACGTTCCGATGGGTGGTGCTGCCGGCATCGTCTCTATTCGGCGTGCCGCGCGGGCTGTCCAGGCCGGTGACGCGGATATCGTCGCCTGCGTGGCGGCTGACACCAACCGCGTCGACAGCTTCCGCCATCTGCTCGCAGGCTTTTCACGTTTCTCGCAGGATGCCGTGTATCCCTATGGCGCTGGCGGCGCGAACGGCAGCTTCGCGCTGATCGCGCGCCATTACATGGACACCTACGGCGCCCGGCGTGAAGATTTCGGCAAGCTGTGCGTGGCACAGCGCGATAATGCGCTGAAGAACCCGAACGCGCTGATGAAGAAGCCGCTGACGCTCGACCAGTATATGTCGGCGCGACCGATCGCGGAGCCGCTGCATCTCTTTGACTGCGTCATGCCTTGCGCGGGTGCAGAAGCGTTTCTGGTGATGCGCGAGGAAACTGCGCAGGAGCTTGGCCTGCCATTCGTACGGCTGCTTTCGGCGATTGAACGACACAATGCCTTTTCCGAGGATCCGGTGCAGGTACGTGGCGGCTGGGTGGTCGATCGCGACGAGCTATACGGCATGGCCGGAGTCGAGCCATCGGACTTGGACTTCGTCCAGACCTATGACGATTACCCAGTCATCTCGATGATGCAGTTCGAAGACCTTGGCTTCTGCGGCAAGGGCGAAGGCGCGAACTTCGTCCGCTCCAACACCTTCACGATCGACGGGACGATCCCGCACAATACCTCGGGTGGTCAGCTATCTGTCGGTCAGGCGGGGGCGGCCGGCGGTCACCTCGGGATCACCGAGGCGATGCGCCAGTTGCTCGGCACCGCCGGCGGCACCCAGGTCAAGGACGCCGAACTGGGCATCGTTTCCGGCTTCGGCATGATCAACTACGACCGCGGCCTTGCCTCCGCCGCCGCCATCCTTGCGAGGCCCTAATGACCGAGCCACTTCCCAAGCCCAAGCGAAAGAACCCGCTCGCGCGCACCAACCAACCGCTTCTGCCACCCTCGTCGCGCAGCCGAAAGGCGCATGGCTTCACTCGCGCGGCTGCGCACGGTCGTTTCATGCTGCAGCGCTGCGATGACTGCGGGCAATATACCTATCCCGCCCGTGACGCCTGCCCGAATTGCCTGTCATCCAGCCTGGTGTTCCGCGATGCGCCGGCAAGCGGTACCCTGTTGTCCGAAACTCAGATCGGCGTCACGAGCGATCCCTATTATCGCGAAAAGATGCCGTGGCGCACAGGCCTCGTGAAGCTCGATTGCGGACCAACGGTGGTCGCGCATCTGCACGGGGACTGCGGCGGGCCGGGCAGTCTGCTCACGCTTAGCCTGCAACTGGACCGAGCCGGCCAGGCCGTGTTCTTCGGCAAGCCTCTTTCGGAGACACCTCATATGGAAGACGACCGCCAGTTGCGAGAGCTGACAGCCGATCCCAAGCACCGCCGCATCCTGCTGACCGATGGCCGCAGCTCGCTCGCGCCCCCCCTGGTGCAGGCCCTCAAGAAGGCGGGCGCGGCGAAGATCTTCGTCGGCATAGCTGATCGTTGGAAACCCTTCGATGGAAGGGCGGCACTCGAGGTCATCGAGGGCGTCGAACTTGTCGACCTGGATCTCACGAGCGAGCGATCGGTGCTGGATCTTGCCAAGGATATCGGGGCCAAGGTCGACATCCTGATCAATACCGCTGACCATGTGCGGCAGGTGCATCTGTTCGACGCTGGTGCTGCCGCAAGCGCCCGCGACACGCTCGACCACACCCTCATGGGATTGATGCGACTGGCGCAGGCCTTCGGCCCGGTCATGCGATCGCGCGGCGCCGATGGCGTCAACAGCGCGGCGGCCTGGGTGAACGTGCTTTCCGTGCACGCCTTGAGCAGCGTTCCCCAGTTTGGAATCCATTCCGCCAGCCAGGCGGCGTGCCTTTCACTGTCCCAGTGGTTGCGCCATGAACTTCGCCAAGGTGGGGTACGGCTGATGAATGCGTTTGCCGGACCGCTCGATACCGAGTGGTTCCAGACGGTACCGCCCCCGAAACTTGCGCCGAAGACACTTGCTGATGCCATCGTGGACGGCCTCAAGCGAGGACTGGAAGACCTTTACGTGGGCGATGTCGCAAAGGACCTGGAAGCGAGGCTCCTCGACAATCCCAAGGCTGTTGAACGGGAGGCGGGGCAATGAGCGGCAATCTTCTTGCATCGCTGGCGAATGCCCTCGGCGGCGGGGAGGTCAGGGTCGTCGATCTCACCCACACGCTGTCGCCTGATTTTCCCGTGATCGTGATGCCACCGGAACTGGGTCAGTCGGCTCCCTTCCGCATGGAGCGCATCTCGCGTTATGACAGCGGCGGGCCTGCCTGGTACTGGAATAACCTCTCCTTCGGCGAGCACACGGGCACGCATTTCGACGCGCCAATCCACTGGTACACGGGCCGCGACCTGCCACTGAACTCGGTCGACACGCTTCCGCCCGCCGACATGATCGCACCGGCCTGCGTCCTTGATTGCTCCGAACAATCCGCCAAAGATCCTGACTTCCTCTTCACCGTGTCGGATGTCGCCCGCTGGGAGGACGAGCACGGCCGAATTCCCGAACGCTCCTGGGTGCTGTTGCGCACGGATTGGTCGAAGAAGTCTGGCGCCGCTTACGCGAACCTCCAGGCTGATGGCGCGCATACGCCGGGGCCAGACGCGGAGGTCATGCGGTTTCTCGTCGAGGAGCGTGGCATTATCGGGCTAGGAACGGAAACGATCGGAACCGATGCCGGCCAGGCGGGGCATTTCTCGCCGCCTTACCCCGCCCATCACTACCTGCATGGTGCCGGACGCTACGGCTTGCAGTGCCTCACCAATCTCGACCAGCTTCCGCCGACCGGCAGCCTGATCTTCGCTGCCCCGCTCAAGATCCAGAACGGTTCCGGAAGCCCGTTGCGGGTGCTGGCGCTGGTTCAGGACTGATAGAGGCTGGAGGAAAAAACGTGGGGGAGACGATGGACCGAGTTGAGATCGAGCGGAACCGCGAAGCAAAGGTCTTTGGCCTGAAAGACGTGTTCGCGCCGGAGGAACGGACCTTCCCGCAGATCATGACCCGCCAAGCCGAGCGCTACTGCGACCGACGGCTCGTCACCTTTGGTGATCGCTCCCTCAGCTTTGCCGAGACGAAGGCATTGGCAGGAAGCGCGGGCCACATGCTGCGCGAAGCCGGGATCAAGCCTGGCGACACGGTCGCGATCATGTGCAGCAACCGCATCGAATTCCTCACCGCTTTCCTGGGCTGTGCATGGTCTGGCGCAATCGCAGTGCCGATCAACAATGCCTCGCGCGGCGCGCAGTTGGAGCACATCCTGAAGAACTGCGGGGCTCGCCTCGCAATCGTTGAGGCTAGCTTCCTCAACGCGTTTGCAAACCTTCCGACAGACCTGCCGCTTCAGCAGATCTGGACGATCGGCAAGGTGCCGGCCGACATCGATTTGAAGGTGAAACACGCACCGCTTCCCGAGGCTACCGGCCATATTGACGCGCATCCATGCAAGCCTTCGGACACCGTCGCCATCCTCTATACCTCGGGCACGACCGGCCTTTCCAAAGGCGTCTGCTGTCCTCATGCGCAATATTTCTGGTGGGGCGTTCATACGGCAGCCCTTCTCGGCATCGATGACGATGATGTGCTGCTAACCTGCCTGCCGCTGTTCCACACCAACGCGCTGAACACCTTTTACCAGGCGCTGCTCACGGGCGCGCCGGTGACATTTGAACCGAAGTTTTCCGTCTCGCGCTTCTGGACGTCACTGGCAGAATCCGGGGCAACAGTCACGTATCTGCTCGGCGCCATGGTCCCCATGCTCCTGTCGAAGGAAGCTTCGCCGGCAGATCGCGCGCACAAGACGCGTATTGCTCTTGCACCCGGCGTGCCGCCGCAGTTTCACGGGCCGTTCACCAAGCGTTTCGGCGTCGAGATCCTGGAAGGCTACGGCTCCACCGAAACCAATTTCGTGATCGGCAGCCTTTATCATGAGCAGAAGCCGGGGCGTGTGGGCAAAGCCCGTCCGGGATTTGATCTCGCTGTCTTTGACGAAAGCGACAACAGCCTTCCGGCCGGCACGCCAGGAGAACTAGTCGTGCGCCCGCACGAGCCTTTCTCGACCGCCACAGGTTATTTCGGTATGCCCGAAAAAACGATCGAGGCCTGGCGCAATCTCTGGTTCCATACGGGCGACCGCGTGGTGATGGACAGCGATGGCTATATCCAGTTCCTCGACCGGATGAAGGACACGATCCGCAGGCGGGGCGAAAATATCTCTTCCTACGAGGTCGAGCAGGTGATCGTGGCGCATCCGGCTGTCGAAAACGTCGCCGTGTTCCCCGTCCAGTCCGAACTCGCGGAAGACGAGGTGATGGCGGCGATCGTGCTGAAGCAGGGGACGAGCGTGACGCCGGCAGAACTTCTGGATTTCTGCCAACCGCGAATGTCCTACTTCTCGGTTCCGCGCTTCATCGACTTTGTCGCCGAGCTCCCGCTCACCGAAAACGGCAAGGTGCAGAAGTACAAGCTGACGGCCAAGGGCGTTACCGAGAACACCTGGGATCGCGAGAAGGCGGGCTACAAGCTCACGCGCTGACACGTCGGCGCAACCAACGCGCCGATTTTCTACGATTGAGCAACGAGTGTGTGGAAACCGCGGCCGAACCAGATCAACGCTTCAGGCGGCGCGTCGTTGAGATGCACTGCCTCTACCCGGCCGTAGAACACCGAGTGCGTGCCAATGGCAACGCGCTCAACGATGCGACAATCGAAGGCGGCTACGGCGTCCACCAGCACCGGCGCGCCCGTCGTCAACGTGTTCCATTCGCCGCCGGTAAACCGTTCGGTTCCGCCGCGACCAGCGAAGGCATTCGCCAGCTCCTGATGTCGCCCTGCAAGGATGTTCACGCAGAGGTTTCCGTTGCCGTTGAACAGGTCATGCGAGCGATTGGTGCGATTGACGCAGACAAGCAGCGTCGGAGGATCATCGGTGATGGAACAGACGGCGGACGCCGTCATGCCATGCCGGCCTTCCGGGCCATCTGTGGTGATGAGCGTGACGGCAGCGCCGAGCCGGCTCATGCCCTCGCGGAAACCCAGTGCCTTCGGATGCATCGCAGCCCCCTCCTCTTTTGTCAGCGCATGAACAGGCCGCCGTTGACGTCCCAGCATGCGCCATTAACGAAGCCCGACTTGCTGGAGGCAAGGAAGGCGACCAGTTCGGCGACAATACCGGTATCGCCCAGACGACCGACCGGGATGCCGGCGATCAAGCCTGGCAGTGCGGCCTCCGGAACGATCGAACGCACCTGAGGCGTGTCCATCGGGCCTGGCGAAATGGCGTTCGTCGTTACGCCGAATGGGCCGAGATCGCGCGCGAACACCTTCGTGAGCGTGAGGATTGCGCCTTTGGATGCGGCGTAGTGCGCGCCGGTGGCGGTGCCGCCGTTCTGCCCCGCCAGCGAGGCCATGTTGATGATACGCCCGTAGCCCTGCTGCTTGAAATACCGGCCCAGGATGCGGCAGCCGGAAAACGTGCCACCAGCATTGACCGCCATGATCTCGTTGAACTCCTCCGTCTCGATCTCGAGAACCGGGCGGGCCTTGGTCATCGCGGCGTTGTTGACGAGAACCTGAACGGAACCCCAACGCTCAACCGTCCAATCAAGCACATGCTGGAAATCTTTCGGCTTGGCGATATCCAGCTTCTGCGAAAGCGCCGTCTCTCCGCTTTGATCCAGCGCTTTTGCCAAGGCAGCGGCACCGGCTTCATCCACATCGGTTGCAACAACGCGCAGCCCGGCGGCGTGCAGGGCGCGGGCAATCTCGGCGCCGACACCAGCCGCGGCTCCGGTGACAATGGCAGTTTGCTGTCTCGTTCCGTCGGGTGCCGTCATAGCTTGCTCCTCCTCAACTCGATAGGTCTTGATCAGGGATAACCGGGAGGTGTCTTTTCACCGAGCAGCCCGGCACCGGCCGACGTCCATGTTCCAATACCAAGGAACGCGTGCTGCGCAACCGACGCTGTATCCAGCATGCAACGGATAAGGACGTGCCCGCGCGCAATGGCAGAGGTACCACCCATATAGAATGCCGATTGAGCAACAGAAGCAGCTTCGGTCGCCGCGTTCGTCGCGGCAAGCCGCAGCGTCACGCGCTGTTCCTGTGTCAGGCTGCCGCCGGCAAGCACCGTCTCCCATGCGCTCTCCACGGTATCGTAGAAGTAGGAGCGCGCCGACCCCAGCCTTGCCTCAGCCCTTCCAAGCTCTGACTGGATATGCGGCCGTGCCCCAAGCGAGGGGGCTCCGGTAATGGAAGGTTTGCCCGCAGCCTCGCCTCTGATCCAGTCCAAGGCTTCGCGTGCCGATCCGAGACCCACGACGGCGAGCACCTGGGCCGCCAGCGCCATCGCCGGATAACGGAAGATGGCTTCGGAGCGATTGGCGGGAGAGCCGCGGACAAAAGTCCAGTCCTCCGGCACCTCGACGCCGTCCGCGACGATGTCGTGGCTGCCGGTTGCCGTTAGGCCTGCGGAATCCCAGGTATGCTTGATCGATACCTTGTTGCGCGGCATGACTGCCATGCGCGGCAGTCCACCGCCCGCCTCTCCGTCGTCTACCTTGATGCCGGCGCCGATGAGCGAAGCGCCCATGCTGCCCGAGCAATAAGGCCAGCGCCCGGTCACCTTGAAGCCGTTCGCAGTCCTTTCCGCAGTCTGGGGCGGGAAAATCGCTCCCGCAAAAACCGTATCCGGGTTGGAGCCGTAGATGTGCTCGAAGGTTTCCTTCGGCAGTGATGCGAGATAGGTCGAGGATACGCCGAAGCTCGCCACCCAGCCGGTGGATGCATCGGCGGTGGACAGCGCTTCGATGAGACGAAGGAACTCAGCAGGGGAAACTTCATCTCCGCCCAGCGCCCTGGGGACGAAAGCGCGGTAGACGCCGATCTTCTGGAGTTTGGCGACCATGTCTCCCGGGACATAGGTCAACTTTTCAAACTCGCCTCTGCGCAGGCGAATTTCTGCAAGAAGATCCGCAAGCTCGGTCGATGAGTTGCATAGTACTGCAAGAGGTTCTGCCATGTCTCGCTCCCAGGACGCGGCCAGGTCCAGCGTGGCACCGGACGGGGCATCCGTCAGATGCAGATGGCGAGGCTTGTGATGCGCCGATGTAGTTCCCTTTATTACGGTAGTTTTACCGTATTCTTTTCACGCGGTCAACGTGGCGCCTAGAGCTTACTGTACTTTTCACGTAATCTCTCCTAGCTTCACCGCAGACCACACGCTTGGTCAAGCACTGTCAAATGAACAAAGGGAACGATGACATGGCAGAAAAGAAGCCGATCCGAACGCTGTTTTGCATTGCCGTCCAACAGAACTTCTTCGACCTGCCATTCAAGGATATCGGTCCGGTCTGGAAAGGTTTCTCCGCCTTCCTGCGCGGCGTCGCGGACCTCCCGGGCGTTACCGTGCTCGGCACGCTGGATGACGACGAGACGATGGTCGGCACCTCGCCCACCGGTTTCCCGTGGACGTGTTACGTGATGGCCGACTGCCCGGATCGGGAAACGGTGCAGGCTGCCTGCAACCTGTTCCGGACGATTGAGGTCGGGGAATACCGGCTGTGGCGTTATATGCGCATCGAAGCGCGCATGGGCCGGGCGCTGGAAATCCCGGCGATCGCGCAGGACTGATCAGCCAAGCTTCTCGAAAAGCCGCTTCAGCAACTGGTTCATCTGGGCGATTTCGTCCGGCTTGAAATCAGCGAAGGTGCGGTCGAAAACCATTTCCGCGAAATGGGAGGCGCGAATGGCCGCCTCCTCTCCCTTCTTCGTGAGGCTGACTTCCGTGACCCGCGCGTCCTGGGGGCTGCTGCGCGTCGTCACCAGGCCATCCGCCACCATACGCTGCACGATCTTCGTCGTCGTGTTCAGCTTCAGGATGCAGTAGTCGGAGATCTCGGACACGCCCAGGGGGCTGTGCTCGCGAAGCGACGACAGCACCCGCCAGCGCGGAACATCCAGACCGGCAGGTTTCAGCAGTTTTTCCATCTCGTTGATGTAGCGGGCGCTGACCCGCGTCACCCAGTAGTAGGGCCAGTCGGTCTTGCGCGAAAACGGACCAACTGTGTCCTGTTCGTCATGCATCAGGAACCTGCTTCACCTGCTTTAGGAGCCGATACTTCTGTGGGCAGCACAACCGCATGTCAAGCAGTGGCCGTGACGTACCATCTTGCGGATCACGTAGCGGCTGCCCGGTCGTCGCGTCAGCCACTGACCATGTGCGGCAACCAAAGTGTCAGCGCGGGGAAGCCGATCAGCAACGCGAGGCGAACGAGCTCGCCGATGAAGAAGGGGAATACGCCCTTGAACGTGTCCCACATGGGCACGTCCTTCGCCAGGGAGTTGATGACAAAGACATTCATGCCGACGGGGGGCGTGATCAGTCCAAGCTCCACCACCACCAGCGCCAGCACACCAAACCAGATCTTCACGTCGTTGGGGTCCATGCCGAAATCGAGCTCGCTGATAACCGGCCAGAAGAACGGCATCACCAGCAGGATCATGGACATGGAGTCCATCAGGCAGCCGAGGAAGATCAGCGCGACCAGCATGAGGATCAGGATTAACATCGGCGAAAGGCCGGACGTCACCATCATCTCGGCCGCCGCTTGCGGCACGCCACCGCGCGACATGAAGATCTTCAGCAACTCGGCGCCGAGCAGGATCAGGTAGATCATGCCGGTCGTCTTGGCGGTTTCCAGCAGCGCCCATTTGTAATCCGCAAGCCGTACGCCGCGACGCAGCGAGCCGTAGATTGCAACCAACGCGACGCCCACTGCCGAAGCAGGTGTCGGATTATAGAAGCCGGCATAGATGCCACCGATCACGATGACGAAGATGCCGAGCACCGGCACGACACCAAGGGTCGCCGCCAGCCACTCGCCCCGCTCGACCGAACCGCTCAACGGTGCTGTATCCGGGTAGATCCGGACAAAAACGGCAATGACGACGATGAAGATGGCGACTGCGATGAAGCCGGGAATAAGGGCCGCCGCAAACATCGAAACGATGTTGGCTTCAACGATGATGGCGTAAACAACAAGGACAACCGAAGGCGGTATGAGGATGCCGAGCAATCCGCCGGCCGCGAGCGTACCGGTTGCCAGCGACCCCTTGTATCTGTAGCGCCGCAGTTCCGGCAACGCCACCTGCCCCATGGTCGTGGCCGTAGCGAGCGACGAGCCGCAGACCGCACCGAACCCTGCGCAGGCGGCGATCGCCGCCATGGCAACGCCGCCGCGCAAACGTCCGAACCAGGCATTCGCGGCGCGGAAGAGATCCTGAGACAGCCCGGCGCGGGTGGCGATATATCCCATCAGCACGAACATCGGGATGACCGACAGGTCGTATTTTGAAAACTGGCTGAAGCCTAAAGTCTTCAACTGGTTGAGGAAGACGTTCGGCCCATTGAGCGCCACCGTTCCGACCGCGCCGACGACGATCATCGCATAGGCGATGGGGACGCGGATGCCGATGAGGACCACGAGCGCAACCAGACCGACGACGCCAAGGAAGAGGCTATGGTCCATCTGTGATCACGTTCTGGCTACGGGTGACGACGCCCTGGTAGCTTTCGACGATCGTGATGATCGCGGCCACCGTAAGGAGGATGAGGGAAATCACGATAGCGATGAAGGCATAGCCGATCCGGATCTGCAGGATCGCGGTCTGATAGTCGTAGTCGAACTGGTTCTCCGCACCGAGCCATGTGCGCCAGGCCATGAGAATGGCGAAGACCAGCGCGATCACCGAAGACAGAAGCACCAAGGCAGACTGAGTTCGTTTGCCAAGGCCGGAGGTGAAGATGTCGGCCGTGACATTGGCATCGGTCAGTTGGCAGTAGGGCAAGAACGCGAAGACGGCGACGGCGATGCCGAGTTCGGTCAATTCAAAATCGCCCGGAACAGGCGCTCCGAAGATCCCGGTCACGACGCTCGCAGTTTGGACGACCACGACGGCGAGTGTAACCACGCCACCCAGCAGCGCCCATCCGGTGATGACGGATCTGGCGAGGCTGAACAGCCTCGCCTCGCTTCTCGTCTCCGCGTCTGCCATTGTTTGCCTACTTCGACGCGTTGGCGCTGATCAATTCACGCGCCTTGGCAACCAGCGCCTCACCATCGATGTTCTTGGCCGCAACCTCCTTCACCCAGCGATCGACAACCGGCTCGAGCTTTGCCCGGAAGGCGTCCGTCTCTTCCTGCGTCAGTTGGATGTGCTTGTTACCGGCATCGGTTGCCACCTTGATGCCGTTGTCATCGATATTGCGCCAGATCTCGCCGACCTTCTTGACCCATTCCTCGTTGGACGCGTCTTCAAAGGCCTTCTTCACGTCATCCGGCAGGGATTCCCAGACATCGGCATTCATCGAAACCTGGAAGGTCGTATTGCCGAAGCGCGTCATGTCGACACCTTCGATCTGGTAATCGGTCTGCTCCTGCAGGTTGAGCGCCGGGATGATTTCCCAGGGAATGAGCGCACCATCGACGACACCCTTGGACAGCGCCTGCGGCGTATCCGGAACCGGCATGGCGGCGGGCGCCGCGCCAAGAGCCTCGATCACCCATGCGCCGGTGCGCGTAGGTATGCGCATCTTCTTGCCGGCGAGATCTTCGGGCTTGCGCACCTCGCTCTTGGCCATATGGATCGCCTGCCCTCCATGGACATGCAGGAACATCACCTTCACGCCCTTGTATTCGTCGGCAAGATACTCGTCGAACATGGCGCGCATGGCGAGATTCGTCGCCTTGATGTCGTTGGTGTGGATGAACGGCAGTTCGAAAACTTCGGTGCGCGGGAAGAGGCCTGGCGTGTACCCATTGACGGTCCAGACAAGGTCCACAACCCCATCGCGCACCTGGCTGATCAGTTCCGGCGGACCGCCCCCGAGCGACATCGACGGATAGATCTCGATCTTGACCTTGCCGCCGCTCTTTTCTTCAACCGTCTTGGCCCAGGGTTCCAGCATCTGCGTCTGTGCCGGTGACTTCGGACCGAGGAAATGGTGCAACTTGAGTTTGAATTCCTGCGCGGCGGCCGCCGTCGACATGGCAATAGCCGCGATACCCGCAAGCATCAGGGTCTTGGTAAGTCTCATGTGTCCATTCCTCCCGTAACAGACAGTTGACCAATCTCCGCCGGCGGCGGAGACCATTTCATGCGATCTTTACATCGAACAGCGCCGTACGCTTGTTGACCATGACTTCCGTTATCGCCTCGCGCAGCTTTCCAGGTAAATCCTCGCGCTCTGCAACCCTCGCCGCCCAGGCATTGCTGGCTGCGGCAACCTTGGTGAAATCCGGGCTCGGTGACAAGCCGGTGAGCGGCATGCGGTTGGCCTTTGCTGCGTATCCATCGGGATAAAGCATTGATACAGACTGCCGCACCGCACCCCATTCCGCATTGTTGACGATCAGGATCAGCACAGGGATCCCGCAAGCCTCCATGATCTGGTGGCAGGCGACCGGATTGGCGAACATGTAGGAGCCGTCGCCCATCGTCGCCACGACCAGTTGGTCAGGCTTTGCAAGCTTCATGCCCATGGCGCAGGGCAAGGACCAGCCGAGCCCTCCGGAATGTGGCTCCTGATACCAGCCCCGATGCGTCCTCAGCGTCATCGGCGCAAGAGGGCAACCGAGCTCAGACAGGACCGTCGCATCAAAGTCCTTCAGCGCTTCCGACAGGCACCAGGCGACATGCGCCTTCGTCATCAGCGGCCCCGACTCGTCTCGCGCGGCAGTGATTTCCCTGTCTCTCTGAGCAGCGAGGCGCTCCCGCAGGCAAGCACGTTCGTCGCGACCGTCGCGACCGAGACGGGCTGCGGCTGCGTCCATTTCCGCGGCAAGAGCGACAAGCCCTATCGAGGTTTCGCATGTGATCGACAGGTCAGAACGGAAGTTGCGCACCGGGAACCGGCTGAAGAGCGGGTCCGGCCCCAGTTGGATGACCTTGGCGCCAGCACGCGGGCCGTGAGCATCCGGCATCCATGGCGCGAGCGCATCCACCGCCAGAATGACATCGGCCTCCGCAAGCCAGGGCGCTGGGTCGCCACCCGCCCACATGGAATGGTCCGTCGGGATGCCGATCTGGGTCGCCCAGTAATGCACAACCGGGATCGAATACCGGTCTGCCATTTGCGACAGTGCTTGGAAACCCCGCTCGTCGCCTGCACCGCGCTGGACGAAGACGACGGGGTTCTTCGCGGCTACCAGCCATTCGGCAGCCGTTTGATAATCCGCCTGGGCACCGCGCGCAGTGGCCGCCGCCATCAGCGGCGTTGCCGGCATGTCGGACACGTCGATGGTTTCCGTCAGGACTTCACGCGGAAGGCTGAGGTAAACTGGCCCTTTCGGTGTGGTATTGGCGATTGCCAGCCCCCGGTCGAGCACTTCCTTGATCTGTTCCGGAAAGCGTAACTCATAGTCCCACTTCACGGCCTCACGGACGAGGGCCGCCTGATCGCGCATCTCCTGACCCCAGCCGATCGGAACCGTACGAGCACCAAACCGGCCCTTTTCGACCGTCGGGGTCCGCCCGGACATAAGCAGCATCGGAACGTGGTCTGTCGCTGCATTGATGGCGCCGATGGCACCATTTGCAAGTCCAACATTGGTATGGAGAATGACGGCCTGCGCCTTTCCTGACATGAAGTAATAGCCGTGCGCCATTCCCATGGCGGCATGCTCATGCGGGATTGTCAGGGCCTGCGGGAGTTCCTTGCCCAGGGCAGCGGCCTCGGCCAAACCTTCGATGATCGGAGGAAAATCTGTCCCGGAGTTCGCGAAGACGTAGTCAACGCCCAGCGTCTTCAAGCGGCTGAAGATTACGCTTCCGGCACTGACTTGGCGTTCGCGCCCGCTCAACGAGTCCAAGCGCTCCTCCCGAGACTGCTTGAATTTCATTATTTGAAATAGTAATTTCAGTATTGCAGCTATAATTCTATGGGTCAAGCGCCCGATAGTTTTCTTGTTAAACATCTATAGGTGGCAATGCCTACTCCGTCCAACGGCTCGATCATCAAGGCATTCGCGATCCTTGACCTATTTGACGACCGGCGGCAGGAGGTCACGGCCGGCCAGGTCGCGGAGTTGACGGGGCTGAACGGTGTCACCGCCCATCGTTTCCTCAAGACCTTGTTGCAGATCAGCGTTCTGCGCTCACCTCGAAAGGGCGTCTTTTCGCTCGGAAGCAAGCTGGTCGATTATGGGGAACGCGCCAAGAGCTTCAGCCGGCTGGCTGCACAGCTACAGCCCTTCCTTAACGAATTGGCGGCCGCGACCCAGGAGGGTGCGATGGCGACCACCTTCGACGGCTCGCTGATCACCTGTATCGCGGCGGCTCATTCCGAGCACACGTTCAGCTTTAACGCCCGCGTCGGCGCACGAATGGAAGCTTATGCGACGGCCAACGGAAAGCTCTGGCTTTCCACGTTGGACGAGACGGCGCTAAACAGCTACTTCCGCACCACCACGCTTGACGCCATTTCCGACAACACGCTAGTCGATCCGGCGTCCCTGCGAGCCGACCTGGAGCTCATTCGCAGCCGGAAGTTCTCCCTCAACCGCGGCGAACGCGAGACAGGTTTGTCCGCCGTTGCTGTTCCCGTAAGCACGGCGGAAGGAACAATGCTGGTGGGTATGTCCGTGTTCGGACCAAGCGCCAGGTTCACGGAGGAGAAGGAAAACCAGTACCTTCAGTTGCTCCGTGATACCGCGACCCGGATCCGCGAGGTTCTGTAGAACGACAGGCCGCGGTCAGGCTTCCGCGACGTGCCCGCCGAGAAACAACTGGCCGACGCGGGGGTCCCGCAGCAGCCTGGCTGCTTCGTCATGCATGCGGGTCTGGCCCAGTTCCAGCACTAGCCCGTAGTCGGACATGGCGAGTGCAGCCTTTGCGTTCTGCTCCACCATCAGGATTGTCACACCCTGGTCGCGAAGCCGGATCAGCGTGCGAAACACCTCCTGCACCAGGTTGGGAGAAAGCCCGATCGAGGGTTCGTCGATCAGGATGAGCTTGGGATCGAGGAGGAGCGCCCGCGCAACCTCGAGCTGCTTCTGCTGCCCACCGGAAAGCTCGATCGCCTTGCGGTCGCGGAACTGACGCAGCATCGGGAACTGGTCCATTACGACCTCAATGCGCCGGCGCACGAGCGCCTGATCCGGCGCAGTGATGCCGCCCAGTTCAAGATTATGGTAGACGGAGAGCTGCGGCACGATGTTGCGGCCCTGCGGCACATAGGTCACGCCATGCGAGATCATCTGCCGCGGCGTCTGGCGCGTCACGTCCTTCCCGTCGAGGATGACCTGGCCGGAGTGGATGGTCAACAGGCCGAAGATCGCCTTGAATACGGTGGATTTGCCTGCCCCGTTCGGCCCAATGATCGTGGTGATCGAGCCCTTCGGGATCGAGAAGGACACGCCATTCAGGATGGTGATCTGGCCGTAGCCGCCGTAGACGTCCTTGAGCTCGATCACGCCCCGCCTCCAAGATATGCGTCGATCACCTGCGGGTTCGCACGGATTTCGGCCGGCGTTCCTTCGGCGATGACCTCCCCTTCGGCCAGCACGATGACGCGTGTGCACAGACTCATGACAAATTCCATGTTGTGCTCGATCACCACGAAGGTCGTGCCATGCTCGGCATTGTAAGCAACCAGGCGCTCCTTGAGATGCGCGAGCATCGTGAGGTTGACGCCACCGGCGGGCTCGTCGAGGAGCACCAGGCTCGGTCCCGCCATGAATGCCATCGCCGCATCCACCAGCTTCTGCTGGCCGTAGGACAACGAGCCTGCCAGCGTGTCGCGCAGGTGATCCAGCCGGAAGAACGAGATCAGCCGTTCGGCAGCCTCGGTCAGTCCTGCGTCGCCCGGGCCAAACAGGCGCGACAGCATGCTGCCATGATGCTCCTGTCCCGCAAGAATGATGTTGTCGAGGACGCTCATCTTCGGAAAGACGGAAAGCTGCTGGAAGGTGCGGCCGACACCGAGCTTGTTCAGTTGCGAGGCGCGCAGGCCAGATACGTTGCGCCCCTGCACTTCCACCTCGCCCCTTTCCGGCTTCAGCTGGCCCAGGATGCAATTGAACAGCGTGGATTTGCCAGAGCCGTTCGGCCCGATCAGGCCGAGGATCTCGCCCTTCTGCACGTCAAAAGAGACATCGCGAACGGCGCGGATGCCGCCAAAGCTCTTTTCTATATTGCGGACGGAAAGGATCGGCATGTTCATTTCTGCGCCGCCCCTTCAACTAGATCACCTCGCACCTGCTGGCGCGGCCACAGCTTTGCCCGCAACCGGCCACCAAGACCAATCAGACCGGACGGCACGAAGACCAGCATCACGATCACCAGCGCCGAGTAGATGATCAGGTAGTAGCCCTCGGTAAATCGAAGGACCTCGGGGAGCAGGATCACGACGCCGGCACCCAGGAACGGACCGAAGAAGAAGCCGCTACCGCCGACGACAACCATCAGCAGGATGCGCAGCGAATGCGCCAGGCCGAACGAGCCTGGCTCGATGAACTGCACGAGCGGCGTGATCAGCGCGCCGGCAAGTCCGCCGTAAGCGGAACCGATTGCGAAAGCGAGCAACGTGATGCGTCGCGTATCGACGCCGAGGCTTTCGGCACGAACGGGGTTTTCGCGCAGAGCCTTGAATGCCCGGCCCCAGGGCGACCGGACGATGCCCCACATGGCTAGTGACGCGATCACCGTGATGCCGAGGGTGAAGTAATAAAAGTGCAATTGCTTCATCGTCTTGAAGATGAAGAAGTCAGGACGTGGCATACCGACGAGCCCGAAGGTGCCGCCCGTCAGCCATTCCTCATTGCGCAGCACAAGGAAGACCAGCGTGTTGAAGGCCAGCGTCACGAACGCGAGAAAGTGCCCCTTCACGCGAAGCGCCGGATAACCAAGCAGAAGCCCGACGGCGAAGCACAAGATAAGCCCCAGAGGCATGGCGAGAACCCAGTGCCAACCCGCCAGCGTGAGCAGTGCCGTCGTATAGGCGCCGATCGCCATGAAGGAGGCCTGCGCAAGCGAGATCTGGCCTGCGTAACCGAGGGTCAGGTTAAGCCCCATCGCGGCGATGGAAAACACCAGCCAGGAGGTCAGGACATAGGTGATGTAATTGCCCTGGCCAATCGGCGCGACGATCGCCGCCAGAAACAGGACTGCAACCGCCGATTTGGTCAGCAGTGACCGGTTGAGCGTCATACCGTTCTCCCCTCGGACGTCCCCATGATGCCTTGCGGGCGCAGGAGAATGATCCCGATCAGGAGCACGAGAGGAAGGGCGGCACGATACTCAGCCGTAACATAGGCAGCGGTCAGATTGTCCAGAACCCCGATCAAAAGCCCACCGACCAGCGCGCCGCGGATCTGGTTGAAGCCGCCGACGATTGCCGCGATGAAGGCGATCAGGCCGAGCGTCTCACCGTTCGAAAACTTGGCAAGGTAGATTGGCGTGATGAGGAAGGATGCAAGCGCGGCAAGCGCCGCATTGATGATGAAGGTATAGAGGATCATCCGCTTGACGTTGACACCAAGGATTTCCGCAACCGCGGGGTTCTGGGCGGTCGCCTGCATGCAGCGCCCGGTCCGCGTCCGATTGAGAAACAGGGTCAGCAGGACAACAATCGTCAGCGAGATGGCGAGATTGACAAGATCCTGCAGCGAGAGAACGGCGCCAAGCACGTCAACGTGCGCGCTCTGCACCAGTGACGCGAACGGCTGTGCTTCGGCGGAATAGAACTCCTTGACGCTTTCCTTCAGCAGGATGCCGAGCGCCATGGTCGCAATGATCAAGGTGATGCCGCCATGCGGCAGGATCGGCTCGACGATCAGCTTCTTGAACAGGATGCCCAGCACCACGATCGATGCGACAAGACCGAGCAGCAAGGCAGCCCAGAGCGGCAGGCCGAAGAAGCTCATGCCGGCCAGCACGAAGAAGGCAGGGAGCATGACGAATTCGCCTTGGGCGAAATTCACCGTTTGCGCCGCCTGCCATACCAGCGTGAAGCCGATAGCAACCAGCGCGTAGATCGACCCGGTCGCAAGACCGGACAACAACACTTGCATGAACTGTGACACGGAGGTTTCTCTTAAAAGAAGCCGCGGCGGCGACCCGCCGCGGCAATATCGAGCCGCTTAGTTTGCCGGCACGGTACCGATAACGACCGGAGCCCCGTTCTTGACCTGGACCATGAAGCTCGGACGAGACATTTCGCCACGATCGTCCCAGCAGGTGTCGAGCAGGATCTTCGGGTGGTCGGCGACCTTCAGGCAAAGCCCGTGCATCTTCTCGGAGAATGCTTCGCCGTCGAACTCGCCGACCAGTTCGGTTACGTATTTCGTGGTCCAGGCGCCGACATAACCCTTGATCGCGTCATGGGTCGGCTTGCGCTTGAAGGTCTCCTCAAACTTCTTGGAGAAGGCGCCGATGCCCGGAACGTCGGTTGCCGTCGCCGTGACGCCAACATGCGCGATCGCACCTTCTGCAGCGCCACCGGCCAGTTCGATCACCTTCGCCTCGGTCAGCGTCACTTCACCAACGAGCGGCATGGCGAGCGACTGCTTCTTGCCCTCGATGAGGAATCGGGCCGACTCTTCCTGGTTCATGTAAACAAAAACGGCATCCGGATTGGCCTGCTTCAGCTTGGCAACGTCAGCCGCATAGTCGGTCTGCGCCTGCTCGGAAGGAACGTCGGCAATCACCTCGATGCCGGCATTCTTCATCTCCTCGATGAAGACGTTGCGGCCGCCCTTGCCGAACTCGTTATTGACCCAGGCTACGGCCACCTTCTTCGCCTTCAGCGTATCCTTGAAGTAAGGCGTCAGCGCCGGAACGCCCTTCTGGGCACCTGACGAGGTGCGGAACACGAAGGGGTTGCCCTTTTCCACGATGTTGGGAGCTTCTGAACCAACGAATTGCGGAACGCTGTTCTGCTGCGCCACAAGCATGTTGACCAGGGTCGAGCCGGAATAGATCGTTCCGAGGATCACATAGGCGCCGCCATCGATCGCTTTCTGCACGAGCGCGCGCGAGACCTGCGGGTCCGTCTGCGTGTCGTATTCGGTCAGTTCGATCTTCTTCTGGAGGATGCCGCCCTCAGCGTTGATTTCCTCCACGGCGATCTTGATGCCGTCCCGCCAGTTGGTGCCCGCCGGCGCTCCAGCGCCGGAAAGCTCGGCAACCATACCCAGCTTCACCGTTTCCTGCGCCGAGGCGGCACCGGCGGTCACCAGCAATGCAGTCGACAGTGATAGTAGCAATGCGCGATACATTGATTTCTCCCCCAAAAAATCGCGTTGTCCCAGGTTCCTCCTACAGCCATCGCTTCCTATTGCAAGCCACCATCAGCCCCTATCCGTCCTGCTCTCAACAGATCAGATCAGGGCCCCCTGGCTGACGAGCTCCCGGCGCACAGCTGCGATATTAGCTTTGCCTGCTATATTGAGCGCCGCCAAGACCCCTGCTGCCTGTCCGGTGCAAAAAGCGGTTCCCATGACACGGGATGAGCCATAAGCGACAGCATCCGCGCCGGCGACGCGTCCCGCGAGAAACAGATTATCGCCTCCCGCAGCCTGCAGGGCTCCCGGTGGAATATCAGCAAACCCCTCGCCGCCGATGTCGATGAAACGAACCTTTCCCGGCGCCTCATGAACCTCCATCGGCCAGGCGGCGCGTCCAATCCCGTCCTCCCGCTGCAGTCCCTGTTGCAGCGCTTCGCCTGTCAAGTCTTCTCGCGACCGTGGCCGGCGGGTCTCACGAATGCCGATCTGCGGGCCGGTGGAAATGATGTAGGCAGTTTCGAAGCCCGGTAGCTGGCGCAACAGGCCGAGATTGCGCCAGGCCTCCCACCTCGCCTGCCGTTCGGCGGCGCCGAGATCGCTACCCGTCAACCCGTCCGTGGCCAGGTCGATCGCCATCCACCAGTAGTCGTTCGATATCGGCAGCCGGAACATGATCCCGCCATCCGCACGCTGGATCGGCTTATCCGCCGTCTTGTTGTGTTCTGCAATGATGGCGGCGACGCGCTCACGATCGAACTCGATACCCGGCGCCACCCCACCGATACGTACCGGCATCGACGCCGGCTGGACATGCTGACCCATAAGGCTGTCGGCCGTCATCTCGACCCCGGCCAAGGCAGAGAGAGTGGCTTCGCCGCTTGCGTCAACGAATGCGCCGGCGGAAAGCTCGAAGCTGCCGCCATGGTCGGTGACGGTGACCGAGCTAGTCCGGTCACCCTCCATCGTCGCGCCGGTGACGCGGCTGTGCAGGAAAACCGAGACATTCGCCTGCTCAAGAAGGCGGTCGCCCGCGAATTTTACCGCCTCGGGATCGAGCAGGATGATCCTGTTGCCGCTTGGCGAGAGGAGTGGCGACACGTCCTGACCGATGTCGCCAAGGATGTTCAAGAAATGCTCACCGATGCCGCGGACCGCGGTGACCTGCCGTTCCCCCTTCTGGAAGAAACCGCAATAGGCCAGCACCAGCGAGTTTGATGCCGCGCCGCCGAGAAAGCCGTACCGCTCGATCAGAGCCGTCTTGGCACCTGTCCTTGCCGCCGCGACGGCAGCACTCATGCCCGCCGCGCCGCCACCCACGACTACGACGTCGTAACGTTCCGCTCGTCTGTCAGTCATTCGCATCGGCTCCCATCACACCCATGGCGCGCCCAAGCGCCTCCATTTGTGCTCCGGCCATCTGATGCCCGAACTGGATCTTCACGCCGTGATGGGCCGCAAGCTCCAGAAACCGCGTCCGCTCCGGACTTGTGACGACATCTGCAGCGAGACCGCCCGGATTGATAGCTTTGATGACCTCTTCGGGCACAGGCAGGGGATCATTGCCACCCATGCCGCATGGGGAGGCGTTAACCACAAGATCAAACCTCCTCTGCGGGATTGATCCGGCAGCGACAGCAAGGCTTGGGAACGCCTCCTTGAGCCGGGAGCAAAGGCTGTTCGCGGCAGCCTCATCCACATCATGGATGAAGAGCTCCGACAAACCGGCTTCCGCCAATGCGTGGCCAATTGCCCGGCCGGCACCGCCTGCTCCGACAACAAGCGCCGTCTTGTCCGCCGCGTCGAAGCCGTTGGCGCGGGCAGCGAGGAGGAAACCCTCACCATCCGTCATGTCTCCCGAGAGACGTCCGTCCGGGTGACGCCGTACCACGTTCACCGCACCGAGGAATTTGGCGCGCGGCGTCATATCATCGACAAGTCCAGCAACGGCTGTCTTGTGAGGAATTGTCACAACGAAGCCGTCGAGATTATCCCAGCCGCGAGCGGCGGCGACAAAATCCGCGACCTGTTCGGGTCGCAGGTCGACAGGGATCATCGCCCGGTCTTCATTTCTGGCATCGAAATATCTGTTGAAATTCCGGGGGGATCTCGCCTGGATGATCGGCGTGCCGATCATCGCGACCAGACGAGTACTGCTTCCTATCATGGCGATTCACTCTGTTTTTGCTCGTGTCTAACCGGCATGCGCATCCGCGCCAACCTGAAAAGATGTGATCATATCGCTGCGGCCAAACCTTGAACTCGGGCTCGCCAAGTTCTAACGCAAGGCAGGTTTGATCAGATGCGCTTGAACAAGGCGGCGTATCACCATGGTTGTTGTGCTAGCCCGAAATGAGTGGCACTGAGGGTATGACGCCCCTTATGTCATCACGGAGGATTAAGAGATGAGTGTGACCCTGAATCGTCGCCAGACGCTATTTGCCATGGGCGCTGCAAGTGCCGCCGCAGCCTTTGGCCTGCCTGCGCGCGCCGCCGAAAAGCGTAACCTGGCGGTTCTTAGCCTTGCCAGCCATGCGCCGAGCTTCATTGCTTTCGAGCGCGGCTACTTCAAGGAAGAAGGTCTGGACATCGAGCTCAAGTTCTTTGAAGCGGCCCAGCCGATGGCTGTTGCCATCGCCTCCGGCGACGCCGAGTTTGGCGTAACCGCGATGAGTGGTGGCCTGATCAGCCTGGCTCAAAAGGGGGCGGTGAAGGTCGTTGGCGGTGCACTCACGGAGGAGAAGGGCATCGTCGGCGCAGTTATCCTGGCATCGAACAAGGCTTACGAAGCCGGCCTCACTGATCCGTCCAAGCTCGCCGGCAAGAGCTTCGGCATCACCACCGCAGGCTCTTCCTTCCATTTCATGGCGCACAAGATCGCGTCGGCAAACAACATCAACCTTGCAGACATCCAGCTGCGGCCGCTGCAGAAGCTCGGCGCTGTCGTCGGTGCACTTTCCACCGGCCAGATCGACGCATGGGCAATCCAGGCGAACGTCGCCAACAAGATGATCCGTGAAGGTGCGGCCAAGAAGATCGGCCTCGTTTCGGACTACGCGCCGGACTACCAGGTCACGACCGCCTTCACCTCGTCGAAGAACGCTGCCGAGAACCGCGAGCTGACGCAGTCCTTCATCAACGCCTACACAAAGGCGATCGACGACTACAACGCTGCCTTCGTCGACAAGACGGCCAGCGCCGAGGAGCAGGATGCTCTGGCAAAGCTCGTCTACAAGTATATCGAGAAGGACAGCCCTTACGAAGTGGCCAAGCAGAACCTGATTGAAGGTGCGATGCGCATCAACAAGGGGCTGGCACTGTCGCTCAACAGTTGCACCGAACAGTTGGAATGGTTCAAGTCCGAAGGCATGGTCAAGGACGCCATCAGCAGCGAACAGCTCTTCGACACATCCTACGTCAAGACGATCTGAACACGCTACGAAGACGACGGGAGGCCCGAGCGGGCCTCCGTCAGGAGACCACATGGACCTGAAGCTCAAGAACATCACCCATCGCTATGGCACCGTTGAGGTCCTGCGCGATATCTCGCTCGACATCCCCCAAGGCCAGATCGTCTGCCTCGTCGGACCATCCGGCTGCGGAAAGTCGACACTCTTGCGCTTCCTGGGCGGGCTGGAGCGGCCCGACAGCGGTGAAGTTCTCCAGATCGGCCAGCCTCCGAAGGACTGCCTCAACCCGCTGACTTACGTCTTCCAGCATTTCGCGCTGCTGCCCTGGCGCACCGTGGAAGGCAATATCAAGCTCGTGCTTGAAGACCACAACCTGAAGCGGGACGAGATGGAAGCGATCGTGGCGGACGTGCTGGAGCGAACCCGCCTCTCAGACTTCCGCGACGCGCTGCCCAAGCAACTTTCGGGCGGCATGCGGCAACGCGTTGCCATCAGCCGGGCGTTGGCCGTTCGTCCCGCCGTGATGCTGATGGACGAGCCGCTTTCCGCGCTCGACAGCCAGACGCGTGAACTGCTGATGGACGACCTCGTCTCGCTCTGGACGCGCCAGCCGTTCACGTCTGTCTACGTCACCCACAACCTCAGCGAAGCCGTTCGCCTTGGACATCGGGTTATCGTGCTGTCGCGCCGGCCGGGCCGGGTTCGGGAGATCGTCGATATCGACATCCCGCTTGCCGAGCGGCATCTCGGGCACGCTGTTCTGGAAGAAAAGCAGAAGCAACTCTGGGAGCTGATGCGCGAAGAAGCCATGGCTGCCGACAAGGAGTTGGCCAATGTCTGACGCCAGCACGATCTCCACGCCATCCGGCGCTACCGCGAGCACGACCGTCGCAGGCAGCGTCAAGCAGGTGCCGTTTCGCGGCGGGGGCTTTTCGCCGATCCCGGTGCGCGGCATGGCGCTGGTGGTTTTCGTCGCACTCCTCCTCCTTGCCGAGGTCGGAACACGCGTCGGATTTATTTCCAACCTCACGCTGCCACGGCCATCGGCGGTTCTCGAAACACTGGTCCAGCTCTGGCAGACCGGCGGGCTTTGGCGCCACCTGCTGCCGTCACTGCAGCGCCTTCTGGTCGGCGGCGCCTTCGGTATCGCGGCCGGCATTTCGCTCGGTGTGCTGATCGGCCTCTTCAGTTACGTGCGCGCCGGGCTCGTGCCGCTGGTGGCCGCACTCTTCCCAATTCCGAAGATCGCGCTGCTTCCGCTGTTCGTCATCTGGTTCGGGATCGATGAGATGTCGAAATACGCCTTGATCGCCTTCGGCACCTTTACGCCAACGGTCGTCGCCACCTACGGCGCTGTCGACAATGTCGACCGGTCACTGATCCGGATGGGCCAGAGCTTCGGGCTGAGCTGGTGGTCAATCGTTCGCAAGATCGTGCTGCCGGGCGCCTTCCCAGCCATCCTCTCCGGTCTCCGCGTCTCAGTCTCGATTGCCATCATCCTGCTGGTCGCCGCTGAAATGCTCGGCGCTCAGTATGGTGTCGGCTCCTACATTCTCGAAGCTGGTTCGCTTTACGACCTCGAGAAGCTGTTTGCTGGCGTGACGATCCTTTCCGTGCTCGGGCTGATCGTCAACTTCGTCATCGGACAGATCGAAGCCCGCTTCCTGAGCTGGCGCGGCTGACTGCCACCCGTCCTCAAACACCCGTCGGAAAATTCTCTTCTCCGGTGGGAATAAGCGCGCTGTCTCTTTCGTATATGACGGTATGAAACAAGATGGACGCGCCTTCGATGTCATCGGCCAACTCGCGAACTTGAGACGCTACGCGCGTTCCCTCGTGCGCAACGCGGTTGATGCCGAGGATTTGGTGCATGACGCGCTGGTCCGGGCCTACGAGCGGCGCTCGACCTATAAGTCCGGCATGGGCCTGCGGCGCTGGCTGCTGGCCATAGTCCACAACACCCACATCGATCGTGTCCGCTCCGCGATGGCGCGCGGGCGCCGCGATGAGACCATCGCACTTGAGGTAGACGAGGCCTATCCGGCCCAACAGGAGCTCAACGTGCGCCTCGCGCAGGTACGGCGGGCCTTCCTGACGCTTCCCGAAGAACAGCGTGAGGCGCTGCATCTCGTCGCCGTCGAAGACCTAAGCTACCAGGAAGCCGCCGATATTTTGGGCATCCCCGTCGGAACGTTGATGTCCCGCGTATCGAGAGCGCGCGCTGCGCTGCGCGAATACGAGAACGGAGCGGCCAAACCCAGCCATCTGCGACTGATCGAAGGAGGCGGCAATGACTGATCTTGAACCTGTCCAGACGACCGATCTCGACTCCTATATCGACAACCAGCTCGATCCGGCCGGTCGCCTGAGGGTGGAAAACTGGCTGGCGAAGAACCCGGATGTCGCAGCGCAGGTCATGGCGGATCTCAGCGTTCGATCGACTTTGAAGCTCGCCATGAGCGCGACGGACGCATCAGGCCGCCCGGAGACCCGTGAAGCGGCGCGACGCCTTTCCGCCGGCCTTGCCACGGCGCGGACGCTGCATGTCCTGCGGAAGGTTGCGGCGGTCGCACTGCTGTTCTCCGTCGGCTGGTTTGCGCATTCCTCGATGGGTATCAAGGAGGTCAACGCTTCCGTGCAGCCGCCGGCTTTTGTCGAGGAGGCGGTCCGCGCTCATCACACATCCCGCGTCCGCGCAGCCATGCAGTCGCAGCCGGAGGTGAAGACCTATGATCGCGACGAGATCCGCGCCGCAACGGCAATCACCATGCCGGAGCTGCCGACGGACTGGAAGGTCGTCGATGTCCAGATCTTTCCGTCGGATTTCGGACCGAGCGTTGAGGCAAGCGTCCGGACCCCAGACGGGAGCAACATCTCGGTCTTCGCCGGCAGGCCGGGCTATTTTGCCGTGGAGCCCGTCAAGGATCTGAACCTTTCGAATGCCGGGGCGGCGTGGTGGCAGGTGGGTGAAGTTGCCTACGCCCTCGTCTCAAGCACACCCAATATCGGTCTCGCAGACGAGGCCGAGACCTTGAAGCACTCTTTGTACTAACCCAGCAGGAGACAAGAATGTATCCAAACCAGAACCGCTTCGGCGGCTTCTCGCAAGTATCAGCTGCGGCCTTCGATGAGGGCCTGCGCCAGCATATGCTGCGCGTCTACAACTATATGGGCCTTGGCCTGGTTGTTACCGGCATCGTTGCCTTCATCGTCGGCACGACGCCGGCGCTATATGTGCCGATCTTCTCGTCCCCGTTGAAATGGGCGGTGATGCTTGCGCCGCTGGCATTTGTGTTCTTTTTCTCCTTCAAGATGCAGACGATGTCGGCCTCCGCAGCACAGATGACCTTCTGGGCATTCTGCGCGGTCATGGGCCTGTCGATGGCGTCCGTATTCCTCGTCTTCACCGGCGCCAGCATTGCCCGGACCTTCTTCATTGCCGCGACCATGTTCGGCGCGATGAGCCTGTTCGGCTACACGACGAAGCGCGACCTTTCCAAGATGGGCTCGTTCCTCATCATGGGTCTGATTGGCGTGGTCATCGCCTCGATCGTCAATATCTTCCTCGCCTCCAGCGCGCTTCAGTTCGCGGTGTCGGTGATCGGTATCGTGGTCTTCGTTGGGCTCACGGCTTACGACACACAGAGCATCAAGGAGCAGTACGCCGAAAACTACGACCAGGAATCCCAGCAGAAGCTGGCGGTCTTCGGTGCGCTGTCGCTCTACCTCAACTTCGTCAACATCTTCCAGCTGCTGCTGAACTTCACGGGCGAGCGCGAAGAGTAAGTCTCTGACGACACGAACTTCGGCGGAGATGAGCATTTCTGTCTCCTCCGCCAAAGCGAGATGCCGGGCGCGTCCCTCCTCCCAAGGCCCGGCGTCTCAACCTCCAGAATGCCCCCTAGAAGCACCCAATCCCGCACGTTTGGCACCCTCCGAGATCAAGACGATCACGTTTTCGGGAACCAAATCAGTAGCGACGGCATTGTCAGGGCAGCACAAGGAGGAAGTAACATGGCTTTTGATCCCAACGACAGAAAACTGGAAGACCGTAATCTCGATCCTCGCACCCCTGAGGTTCGCAGCTCGACTCACGTCCGCACAGGCAGCTCGTCCTGGGTTCCGTGGGTAGCAGTTATTGCCGTTCTCTTGGTCGGCGCCTTCGTATGGTCGCAGATGGGCGGCTCTTCGACAGACCCGCAGACCACTTCGTCCACCAGCTCCTCGACCACTGATAGCTCGGCGCCTGCACCGGCTCCGACGACGCCTGCTGCTCCGCCTGCAGGTGACGCAGCCCCGGCTACTCCGCCGGCAGGTGGCGCAGGTGGCACGGGCACCCAGCCGTAAGCTTCTTAACGTTCATGAAAGGCCACTCGCTCACGAGCGAGTGGCCTTTTTTCGTTGTGGGACGTTCCTGCATCTTCGACCGGATCGCTGGTTCAACATCCCTCCCCCTTGCGCGAGCGAGAGCCATATTGTGGACCGGCTCGGACGGGGATTGCAGATATTTTAAGTTTGAACTAACCTGACCCCCTAATTTAGGGCGGTTCTATGATTCAACGTATTTACACTGTCTGGGGTCGCATCGCCTCATGCTGCGGGCTCATCTCAGCAGTCGGCTTCGGCCTTCTGGCTGTTCTCGTGACGCTCGACGTCTTCGTGCGCAATCTCGCGCTGGCCCGCTGGCCGTGGCTGAATGAGATCACCGAATATCTCATCACGATTTCAACCTTCTTCGGCGCCCCATGGGTCCTCCACAAGGCCGGCCACGTCAATGTCGATATCCTCCTGCGCCTTGTGGGCGCGACGGCGGCGCAATGGCTGATGAAGATCTCCTACATCGCCGGCTTCGTCATCTGCCTGCTGCTTCTCTACCAAAGCATTCGCGTCACGCTCGATACCTACGAAGTCGGATCGCTCGTCTTCAAGAACCTGGTTTTTGCAGAATGGTATCTGATGATACCGGTTGTTGCCTGTTTCGGACTTTGTGCCATCGAATTTCTCTTCCGTGCTGCGGGTGAAGGAGAAACCCGATGACCTGGTGGGCAACGCTTCTTCTGCTCGGCGGGACGCTCGCCGTTCTCTTCGCGATCGGTCTTCCGGTCGCCTTCGCCTTCCTCGGCGTCAACCTGCTCGGCGCGTGGATCTTCCTTGGGGGCGAAGTCGGGCTGGAACAGCTCGTGCGCAATGCCGCGGGATCGGTGAACTCCTTCTCGCTCGCGCCAATCCCCCTGTTCATCCTGATGGGTGAACTGCTGTTCCACAGCGGCCTTGCCTACCGCGCCATCGACGCGATCGAGCGCCTGTTGTACCGCCTGCCGGCAAGGCTCGCCTGCGTTACAGTTGTCGGTGGGACGACGTTCGCGGCCCTTTCCGGATCCTCGATCGCCAATACCGCTCTCCTCGGCGGGACGCTGTCGCAGGAAATGCTGAAGCGCGGTTACTCAACCACACTGGCACTCGGGCCTGCCATGGCCGTCGGCGGCATCGCCGTACTGATTCCCCCATCGGCTCTCGCAGTCATGCTCGGGTCGCTGTCCGGCATCTCCATCTCGCAGTTGCTGATCGGCGGCATCCTGCCGGGCATGCTGATGGGTATCGCATTTCTCGCCTATGTCATCTTGGCTGCCCGCTTTGATCCGTCATGCGCACCGAACGATGTCGACAGCAAACAACTGCCGTTCCGCGAACGCGTTGTTCCGTTCTTCCGTGACGTCGTTCCGCTTTTCTTCATCTTCATTGCCGTCATCGGCGGCATGTTGGCGGGCATCGCGACACCGACCGAAGCGGCAGCGCTTGGCGCCACCACGGCACTGCTTGCAACGCTGTTTTACCGCCAGCTCACTTGGTCTTCTTTCGTCAAATCGATGCTTGAGACCGCCAAGGTCTCGGTCTCGATCCTCTTCATCATCGTCGCCTCTGTGACTTTCTCGCAAATCCTGTCGTTCTCGGGCGCCACCAACGGCTTCCTGACTCTGATCCAGACAGTGGAGCTGTCACCGATCGCGCTGGTCGTGGCCATGCTGCTGATCCTGCTGGTCCTGGGCTGCTTTATCGACCAGATTTCCATGATGATGATCACGCTTCCGTTCTTCATTCCTCTGGCGCAAGCCGCTGGCATCGACCTCGTCTGGCTCGGCCTGATGATGCTGGTCGCAATTGAACTCGGCCTACTGACGCCGCCGTTCGGCATCCTGCTGATGGTCATGCAGGGTGTCAGCCGTTCAACGCCGCTGCTGCAGATCTATCGTGCCGCTTTGCCATTCATCATCATCGAGCTGCTTATTCTCGCACTGATGGTTCTGTGGCCGCAGCTTACTCTTTTCCTTCCATCACTCGTGCGCTGACACAACAACAATAGGGGATTCCAATGAAACTCAAACTCACCTCCACGCTTTCGGCGCTCGCCGTCAGCCTCATTGCGCTCGCGGCACCGGCCAAGGCTGATGAAGTCACCCTGCGCGCGATCTCCGCGTTCCAGACTGGCACGGCCTTTGCCAAGCCGTTCGATGAATTCGTCCAGAAAGTCAACGAAGCGGGCAAGGGCCTCGTCAAGATCCAGGTGCTCGGCGGCCCCGAAGCCATGCCTCCCTTCGAAGTGGGCAATGCGCTGCGCGGCAACGTCATCGACCTCGCCAACACCACCGCCGTCTTCCACGCCAACCTCGTCCCGGAAGGCGTCGCGCTGACCATGACCGATCTGAGCATGGCCGAGCTTCGCCAGAACGGCGGCTATGACCTGATGAACCAGATCCATGAGAAGCGTGCTCGCATCCACTGGCTCGGCCGTCTGGCCGAGAAGATCAAGTACCACGTCTACCTGTCTAAGCCAGCCAAGAGCGACAGCTTCGATGGCCTGAAGCTCCGCTCGGTTCCGATCTACCAGGCATTCTTCTCGGCGCTCGGCGCCAACCCGATGCAGATCGCGCCAGGTGAAGTCTTCACCGCACTCGAGCGGGGCACCATTGATGGGTACGGCTGGCCGTCGATCGGCGTGTTCGACCTCGGCTGGCAGGAACAGACCAAGACGCGTGTCGACCCTGGCTTCTACCAGGTTGAGACCGGTGTCTACTTCAGCCTCGCGGCCTGGAACAAGCTGAACGCCGAGCAGAAGGCCGTCTTCGAGAAGGCGATCCTGGCGATGGAAGACAGCTCGAGCCGCTTCGAACAGGATGCCGACGCCGAGCGCAAGCGCCAGGGCGAAGCCGGCATCGAAACCTACAACCTGCCTGAAGCTTCTGCCGCCAAGTTCCTGCAGACGGCACAGGAAGCCGGTTGGGCGCAAGTCCTGAAGGTCAGCCCGCAGGACGGCGCGGCCCTGCAGAAGCTGTTCACCAAGTAAGGTGACAAGAGAAACAGGCGGGTCTATCGCGGCCCGCCTGTTTCGTTCGCCATCAACCTGAAGCCATGCTCGGCTCAAGTCGTCGTGTCATGCCGCGCCCTCAGAGCGTCATGGCCGGCAGGGGCCAGTTGATAAACGCCCCTCTCCACCTTTTCGAACCAGCCATAATAGTTGTCCCGCAGGATGCCGCCGGCATTCTCCGCCACCTGCTTGAGATCGCGTGGTCTCAGCGGTCCTGCGGCGAGAGCTGCCGCCAAGGCCAGCGCCTGCTGCCGATAGGCCGTCATCACTGTCACCTTGGTGCTACCGCCAAGCGCCGGGTCGCCGACGCGCGTGCGATGCTCTCGGATGATCCTGGCACGGCGCTTCGGGTTTGTTCGCGGCATCGGTGAGACGGCGCTGACGAGAACGCCAACCTCACCCTGATCCGACACGCCCAGCATCCCGAAGCCGAGCCGGCGACAAAGATCGCGATAGCGCTTGTCTGCCTCTCGCCCCTTCCCCTTCGCCGAAATACGAGCTGCGATCCAGACCTCGTCCGAGACCGCCGCCCGGTCGACCGCCTGCAGTATGAGCTCGAGATTGAAGGTCATCTTCAATTCGCAGACCACGACAACAGTCGGGTCACCGTGTTTGGCGCCAACGACATCACAGCCGCCGATCTCTCCCTTCACCTCGTAACCGAAGGTTTCCAGAAATGCTTTCACCGGTTGATAAAGTAAGGTTTCCATTCAGCTGAACCGATCCGACAGGGGCATGTAGGGCGCGAGCGCAGCCGCTAGGCACGCCGGCTCCGGATGAGCGTTCTGGCCGACGTCTGCGGTTTTGCAAGCTGGTCAGCCTCTAGGGTTGCGAACATCCACTCAATGAAGACGCGCACAATCGGGGTGGTGCGCATCGCCGGGCGGCAGGCAACGTAGAAGGAATCATTGGCGGTAACGCTCAGGTCGAAGGGCACGACCAGTTCGCCTCGCGCGATGAGGTTGCTGGCGGTGATCGTGTCGCCGAGTGCGATCCCTTGGCCGTGGACGGCGGCCTCCGTCGAGAAGCGGGCATCGCCCATGAAGTGCTGCTGGCGGCGCGGCAAGTCGATTGCATTGGCCGCCGAAAGCCAGGTGTTCCACTCGCGGCCGTCGTCGTCTCCATGGAGCAGCACATGGTCTTCGAGATCCCGGATCGAGCGCAGCGGGCGGCTGTTGAGGAGTGTCGGGCTTGCAACCGGGAAAAGCTCGAGATTGCTCCAGAGCCGCGTCCAGGCGTCCGGCCAGTTGCCGTCACCATATAGGATGCAGACATCCACATCCGACGAATGGAGATGCGCTGGATCGTTCGACGCCTTGAGCTTCAGCCGCACACCGGGAAACTGATCTGTGAAGGAGTTCAGGCGCGGCACGATCCAGAACGAGAAGAGCGCCGGCACGCAGGTGATGGACAGTTCGCCCGACGTAGCAGGGCGCTTCATTTGCGCCATGGCCGCAGCAATCTCGCCAAACGCCTGAGTGACGGCCGGCAGGAGCAGCGCGCCTTCGGAGGTGAGTTTCAATCGCTTTGCGCCGCGCTCAAAGAGCTTGACATCCAGAGCCACCTCCAGCGCCCTGATCTGATGGCTGATCGCGCCATGCGTCACGCTAAGCTCTCGTGCCGCCGCAGAAACGGACCCGCGGCGGGCGGTTGCCTCAAAAGCACGCAGCGGGTTGAGGGGCGGCAGTCGGCTCGTCACATCTCACTCATCTGTTAGTTTTTCTCACGCGATCCGCTAGAACAATCTCAATTGCTTTTCCACCCCGTCTCGTCGGATAATGATGAAAACAAGGGCGGCAAGCCCTGCGGAACAAAAATTAGGCTGCCTCGGCAGCCGGGACACAGGTGAGGCAATCATGGCTTTCGACGGCAAGAGGCTCGAGGAACTGCGGGCGAAGTATCTGAACAGCCCCGGCGGCGAGATCTTCGACGAAAAGTTCAAGAAGGTCGGAGAGAAGATCTTCAACAGCGCCGGTACGCGGGTGGCACCTTACGCCGGGCTGCCAACGCTTCTGGACGCGCCTTATCTCGCGGTCGATGCGGAAAACCCGGATTTCCGCGACCTGCAGGTTGCGATGATCGGCATGCCCATGGATCTCGGCGTCACCAACCGCCCCGGTTCGCGCTTCGGACCTCGCGCGCTGCGCGCAATCGAGCGCGTCGGGCCGTATAACCATGTGCTGGAATGTGCACCGACGCACGAACTGCGTGTGGCCGATATCGGTGACGTGCCGTTCCGCAGCCGTTATCGGCTCGAGATGAGCCACGAGGATATCGAAAAGCGCATCAGCCAGATCGTTGAGGGCGGTGTGCTGCCGCTGTCGGTTGGTGGCGACCATTCCATTACTCATCCGATCCTGAAGGCGGTCGGCAAGAAGGCGCCAGTCGGTCTCATCCATATCGACGCCCATTGCGACACCGGTGGCTTCTTCGACGAAACCAAGTTCCATCACGGCGGGCCGATGCGCAACGCCGTGCTCGACGGCGTGCTGGACCCGACCCGGACCATCCAGATCGGCATCCGTGGCCCGGCCGAATATCTGTGGGAGTTCTCCTACGAGTCCGGCATGACGGTGATCCATGCGGAAGAAGTGACGGGCAAGGGCATCCCGGCGATCATCGAGAAAGCGAAGCAGATCGTCGGTGACGGTCCGACCTATCTCTCCTTCGACATCGACAGCCTCGACCCGAGCTTTGCGCCAGGCACCGGCACACCGGAAGTCGGCGGGCTCACCACACGGGAGGTCCTGGAACTAATCCGCGGCCTCAAGGGCATCAACATCGTCGGCGGTGACGTGGTGGAAGTCGCACCGCAATACGACGCAACAACCAATACGGCGCATGCCGGCGCGCAAATGCTGTTTGAAATCTTGAGCCTGATGGTCTTCAGCCCTTCCGTGAAGGGCTGAAGCCGAAGTAAGACTGCGAACAAGAGTGGGAACTCGCCCGCCGGAACCATCCCCCGGGCAAACAAAAGGAGAAAAAAACATGTCCAATCTTTTCAACGGGAAAATCAGCCGCAGAACAGTGCTCGGCGCAGGCCTGGCCGGCGCCTCCATGCTGGCCATGCCGGCGGTACTGCGCGCCCAAGACAAGAGCCTGAAGGTTGGCGTCTACGGCGGTTACTTCAAGGACTCCTTCGACAAGAACATCTTTGCGGAATTTACCAAGGCCACGGGCATCGCCGTTGAATCGGTTGCCGAGCCGACCGGCGAAGCGTGGCTCGTACAGCTTGAGCAGGCCGCACGCGCCGGCGCTGCCCCGGCCGACGTCTCGATGATGTCGCAGGTCGCCATGCTGAAGGGCCAGTCGACAGATCTCTGGGCGCCGCTCGACATGGCGAAGATCCCGAACTCGAAGAACCTTATCGAGCGCTTCGTCAACAAGTATCCGGATGGCCGCGTTGCGGGCATCGGCGCCGTTTCCTGGTACATCACGCTGGTGTCCAACACCGACGTCTTCAAGGAAGCGCCGACCTCCTGGGCCGACATGTGGGCGGAAGACAAGGCCGACAAGCTTGGCCTGCTGGCACTCGTCTCCAACTCCTTCCTGCTTGAAGTGACGGCAAAGACCTTCATGGGCGGCACCAACGCGCTCGATACGGACGAAGGCATCGTCAAGGCACTGGAAAAGCTCGCCGAACTGAAACCGAATGTTCGCCTCTGGTACCGCGACGAAGCGCAGTTCGAACAGGCACTGAAGTCGGGCGAAATTCCGATGGGCCAGTATTACCACGACGTCACCGGCCTTGCCGCCGCCGACGGCAACCCGGTCCGCTCGACCTTCCCGAAGGAAGGCGGCATCCAGGACAGCGGTTGCTGGGCGATCTCCCGCGCCTCCAAGAAGACCGAAGAAGCGCATACCTTCATCAACTACATGTGCCAGCCTGAAGTGCAGGCAGTCCTGTCTCGCAAGGTGGGCACCTCGCCGACCGTTCAGCGCAGCCTGCTCGACCTCACCGATGAGGAGTTTGCAGCCGTTTCTTCCGAAATCGAGCCGATCATTCCGCGCTACGACCTCTACCAGACCAAGTCCGACTTCCTGAACCAGAAGTGGACGGAGATGATCGCCGGCTGATCCCAAATCAGCTAAGGTCGGGCGAGGAGCCCCTCGTCCCGACCTCCGCTAACGCTCGGCCACCCTCTCCACCAGGGGAAAGGTGGAGTGGCGACGGCGCAACAGCTCACTTCTCCGTTGTGGGAGAAGGTGGTCCGCAGAACCGGATGAGGGGGCTGCTTGCTCTGCATTTACGAAAAGCGGCTTTAACCGCGGAGACCGAATGTCCGGACTGAACATCAATCACGTGACGAAGCAGTTCGGCACGTTTACCGCCGTCAACGACGTCAGCCTTTCCGTGCCGGAAGGCACGTTCGTCTGCCTGCTCGGCCCATCCGGCTGCGGCAAGACCACGCTGATGCGGATGATCGCCGGCCTCGACCTCCCGACCCAGGGCTCGATCGAGCTTGCAGGTTCCGACATTACCGGCGTGCCGACCCATAAGCGCGAACTCGGCATGGTGTTTCAGTCTCTGGCGCTCTTTCCGCACCTCACCGTTGGCGAGAACATTGCCTACTCCCTGCGGATCCGCGGCGTCGCAAAGGACGTGCAGAAGAAGCGCGTCGAAGAACTCCTCGGCATGATCCATCTGCCGGGTTTTGCCGACCGTTCCGTCAACAAGCTTTCCGGCGGCCAGCGTCAGCGCGTGGCGATTGCCCGTGCTCTCGCCATTTCGCCAAAACTTTTCCTGCTCGATGAACCGCTTTCCGCACTCGATGCGAAGCTTCGCGAGGCAATGCAGGTGGAACTGCGCCAGCTCCAGCAGCGGCTTGGCATCACCACTATCGTGGTTACTCATGACCAGCGCGAGGCAATGACCATGGCCGATACGGTCGTGGTGATGAACAAGGGCGAGATCCGCCAGGCCGCACCGCCGGTCGAGATCTACCGCCGCCCCGCCGACAGTTTCGTTGCCGACTTCATCGGCCAGACGAACCTCATTCCCGTCGAAGCCGACAGTGCCGGTCGCGCCGTGATACTCGGACAGACGAGCGAAGCATTCTCGATGCCGGCGGGAGCCACCAAGGGCGTTCTTTCGGTGCGGCCGGAAGACGTGCAGGTAACCGCGCCCGGCAATGGTGCGATTCCCGCAACTGTCACCTTCATCCGCGATCTTGGCGGCGCGATCGAAACCTTTGTGGAGGCAGGCGGCGCCCAAGTCATCGCGGTCTCCTCACCGCGCAGCCGGCCTGAAGTTTCCGTCGGCCAGCAGGTCGGCATCCGCCTTGACCCGGCCACCAGCGTGGTGTTGGCGAAATGAGACGCGAGCCGCCGCAGCGATTGGCTGACTACGGGCCGCTTTTCTTCCCGGCGGGCATGCTGACGCTGTTCTTCGTCGTGCCCTTTGCGACGATGATCGCCGTCTCTTTCTTCCAGCGCCAGCAGGGCGGCTTCTACACGCCGGACTTCGTGTTCGACAACTACGCCCGCTTCCTGAGCCTGTTCTTCGGAAAGGTTCTCGGCTTCTCGCTGTTCCTGGCTATCGCAGTCGCGATTGCCTGCGTGGTGCTTGGCATTCCCTTCACATACCTGCTGGCGCGCTCAAAACGTCGGATCCAGGTCATCTGGCTGGTGGCGCTGCTATCCATTCTCTCACTCTCCGAGGTGATGATCGGTTTTGCGTGGTCGACGCTCTTCTCGCGCACGGCCGGCCTCACCAATTTCTTTGTCTGGCTTGGGCTGATGAGCCAGCCGCAGGCGCTGACCCCGAGCTTCGGCGCGGTGATGACAGCCATGACCTACCAGGCGTTCCCCTATACGGTGCTGGTGCTTTATCCCGCCTTGGTCCGGCTCGATCCGACGCTGACGGAAGCGGCACGCACGCTTGGCGCCTCGCCGATCAAGGCTTTTTTCACCGTGGTCGTGCCGGCGCTCCGCAACACGATCCTCGCAACGCTGATCATGGTCTTCATCTTCGCGCTGGGATCCTACCTGCTGCCGCAACTTCTCGGGCGACCGCAGCACTGGACGCTCTCGGTGCTCATCACTGATCAGGCGATCTACCAATCCAACATGCCGTTCGCCGCGGCCATGGCCGTGTTCCTCGTGCTCGTGTCGCTCGCGCTGGTGGGTCTCGCCCTCTACGCCGGCCGGCAGAAGGAGGCGAAATGAACGCTCTGCGCCGTCTGTTCTTCCTCGCTATTGGGCTTTTCCTGGCGCTACCGCTGATCGTCGTTGCCGGCGTCTCGGTCAACCAGCGCCAGTCGCTCACGTTCCCGCCGCAGGGTTTTTCGCTGTCATGGTACGGCCAGATCTTTACCAATCCGGAATGGCGCAATGCCCTCATCGCGTCGCTGACACTCGCCGCCTCATCCGCGCTGCTGGCGCTGCTGATCGCGTTGCCGCTTGCCTGGTTCCTGTGGCGCCGCATTGCGCCCTGGGCTAACATCTTCCAGCTTCTGGGCGTCGCCCCCTTCACGCTGCCGCCCGTCATCACCGCGCTTGGCCTCCTCACCTTCTGGGCGACCACCGGCTTCTACGGCAAGTCCTGGACGGCCGTGGTGAGCCACGGCATCTTCTTCGTGACCCTGCCGCTGGTAACGCTGTCTCTTGGCTTCTCGGCGATCGACCGTTCGCTGGTGGAAGCGGCCGCGACCATGGGCGCCGATGACCGGACGGTGTTCCGCACCGTCGTGCTGCCGCTGATCCTGCCCTATCTGGTTTCCGGCTATGCCTTTGCCTTCGTTCTGTCGCTGAACGAATATATCGTCGCCTACATGACGGTGGGCTTCACCATGGAAACGCTGCCAATCAAGATCTTCAATGCCCTGCGCTATGGTTACACGCCGACCATGGCATCGGTGACGGTGCTGTTCCTGTTTGTCGCGGCCGTGGTTTTTGGCCTGGTCGCGAGGTTCGGTGACCTGCCGAAACTGTTGGGCGCCATGTCGGAAGAGAAGTAGAGGCATGCTCATGAAGATCGCCGGCTACCAGATGCAGCCGATCGTTGGTGATGTTGGCGCCAATCTGGCAAAGATCGAAGCGGCGGCTGAGAGGGCGGCCGCAGAGGGTGGCCGACTGCTGATTGCACCGGAACTGGCGCTTACCGGTTATGGCGCAGCCGACCAGTTTCCGGATCTTGCGACACCCGCGCACGGGCCCGTCACCGATCGGCTTTCGGAGGTTGCTGCTAGACACGGCATCGCGATCGTTGCCGGTTTTGCGGAAGAAACGCATGACGGGACCTTTAACAGCGCCTTCTTCACCGACGGGAAGGGCCAAACGGCGGTCTACCGCAAATGTAACCTCTATGGTCCCTATGAGCGTGCCTGGTTCCGCCAGGAAGACCGGCGGCAGGTTCTGGTCACCCTCGATGACGTCAAAATCGGCTTCTTGATCTGCTACGACGTGGAGTTTCCCGAAAACGTCCGGCGTCTTGCAAAGGGTGGCGCCGATCTCGTGGTCGTGCCCACCGCCTTGCCGACGGGATGGTCGGGACAATTCATCGCCGAGCACATGATCCAGGTGCGGGCCTTCGAGAATCAGGTCTTTGTCGCCTATATCAACCACTGCGGATCAGACGAGCTGTTCGCCTATGCTGGTCTCTCGCGGGTCGCGGCGCCGGATGGGAAGCTGGTTGCCAAGGCACCCGCCGACGGCGAAACGTTGATCTTCGCAGATATCGATCCGTCCGCTTACGCTCAGTCCAGGGCCGAAAACACTTATCTGGCCGATCTCGTTTAGAGAACAAGATATAACGAGCACCGGATTAGGAAAGACGGAAGGCATGTCCGTTTGGAAGAGGACATAATCACATCGGACACTCCGACGCCGCGGATGTTCAGTTGGGCGCGCAACTCCACGATCTACCGCATCGAGCGACGGATGCACACGGAGAAGCAGCTCTTCGACGCGATCTCGCGCAAGGCGCGGCAGAAGTTCGAAGGCATCACGGACGCACAGGTCAAGGCGCTTGCAGAATCCGCCGTCAAGTTCGCCTACGACAACGGCGCGCTTGATGATGTAGCCTTTGCCGAGATGGGCACGCGGTCCGGCATGCGCGGTGGGCGGTCAAAACGGGCGATCGCACAGAAGCTCACCCAGAAGGGGATTGCGCGAGACACCGTGGCCGAGGCGGTCGCGGATGCGGACGACCTTTATGCCGCCGTTGTGCTCGCACGCAAACGCGCCTTTGGTCCGTTCCGCAGGCACGAACTCAACGACAAGATCAAGGCCAAGGAGATGTCCGCCTTCGCGCGTGGCGGCTTCAGCTTCGAGATTGGCAAGCGGGTGCTCCAGATGTCGCTCGATGAAGCACAGGAAAGGCTGGCTGAAGGTCCTGCGACCGGCCGCTAGCCACCGTCACCCCTGCTGGCGCCCCGGATCGTCGAGCGCCGGGTTGTAGAACAGCGAAAGGGTGAGGCTGCGGGCGATGCGCTCTGCAGTTGCCATGAACCAGGCCTTGGCTTCCTCGTTCGGTGCGATGTCGGACAAGGTGTCGGAGAACAGCGCCAGCCATTTCGGGAAAAGCTCGGGCGACATGCCGGCCACCCCGACATGCGCTTGCACCGGCTTGCCGCCATAAGCCCCGTTGTGGAAGGCAACCGCCGACCAGAAGCTTTTCATCTTCTCCATATGAGCTGGCCAGCGACCGGCGAGCGTGGCATCGAAGACCGGCCCAAGTTCCGGGTGTTCCAGGATGCGCGCGTAGAAGGTCTCCACCAGCCGATCGATGAAGGCCTGGTCGACGCCAATCTTGCCCATCTCGGCTTCGGCGCGCTCGCGTATCCCGGCAACATGCGCGGCTCGTCCTTGTAGATCGCTGTTCATCCTGATCCCGACAACTCCTATATTTACCAATGAAGGTAATGCATCCAACCCGACCGTAAAAGCGCGACGCGCGACTTGCGGCTTTATGTCCCCTCGCCCGTCAGCTGCCATGATCCGCATCAATCCACTTTTCTTGCCCTACGGACGCCCTACCTCATCTGGAAACCTGGAGGATGGCGAATGGTAATCAGATCCGGCAGTTGCCTGTGTGGGCAGATCCAGTACGCAGTCAAGGACGTGCCGCTGCGGATCGGGCTTTGCCATTGCGCCGATTGCCGCAAGGAAAGCGGCTCCAGCTTCGTCACTTTCGGTGTCTGGCCGCGCCATGCCTTCGAAAGCAAGGGCGAGGTGAAGTATTATCAGGGGCGCGGGTTTTGCCCGGAATGCGGCTCGCGGGTCTTCAACGAGAGCGAAGGCAACGAGATCGAGATCCGCGTCGGATCCCTCGACATGGCTCCGACGGACCTCGAACCATCCTATGAGGTCTGGGTGAAGCGGCGGGAAAACTGGCTGTCACCTCTCGATCTTCCGCAATATGAGGAAGACCGGCCGTAACCGATCTGACGAAATGTTCTTGCAGATGCGGCAGATCAGCGGAGGTGAGACGAAGTATGTCCAGGCTCCGCAAGTCATCCCTAAAGATTATTTCCTGTAGCGGGAGCTCTTCTGATGCGCTTCGGCTGAACCTGCAGCAACGGTGGACTTAAGTCCGATGGGCGTTCTTCAAAGGAACATAGGCCGGGGGCACCGCGTTGCCTGCGGGTGTATGAACAGGAGAGGATCCCATGACGAACATCATTCTCGCGTCGGCGATTGCGCTTTCGTCCGTTTTTGCTGCAGCAGGCCCGTCGATGGCGCAGAGCGCCAGCATCACGATCCGCAGCGATGACGGCCCCCGTTACCACCGCGAGCGTGAACGTCCCCGCTTCCACCATCGTGAGCGTGACCGCGTCCGCCACGTTGTACGTCAGCGCGAACGTGACTGCTTCACCAAGAAGGTCCGCACCTACCGCCACGGCGAGATGGTTGTTCGCACGACGCGTGTCTGCCGCTAATCAGGCTACCGACACCATGTCGCCGCTGGATGCCTGACCGGCACCCGGCTGCGGAATCCGTTTAGGCCCGCTCCTCCCAGAGCTTCGCAAGCTCAACGATGGTGTGGACGGCTTTTTTCATGTCCTGGCTGCTGACGAATTCGAGCGGCGAATGGAAGGCATGACCGCCGGCAAAGAGGTTCGGGCACGGCAGTCCCATGAATGACAGCCGCGATCCGTCCGTCCCGCCGCGAATGCTGCCCCGCACCGGCGTCATGCCCGCGCGCCTGATCGCTTCTTCGGCATATTCAACAATCTCCGGATGCTGGTCGAGCACGACCTTCATGTTGCGGTACTGCTCCTTGACGCGCAGCGTGTAGGTTGAGCCCGGGTAGCCGCTGAGTACCTCCTTGACGATTTCCTCCAGCAACGCTGCCTTCGTCTTCAACCCCGCCTCGGTAAAGTCGCGAATGATGAGCGAAAGCTTGGCGCCTTCCATCGTGCCTGAAACTTCCGTCGGGTGGATGAAGCCGTCCCGTCCCCGCGTCGTTTCCGGCGCCTGGTCTTTCGGAAGGCGATCGATGATGGCGCCGACGATGCGGATCGCGTTCTCCATTTTGCCGTAAGCAAAGCCTGGGTGGATCGCGACGCCCTGGATGGTGATCTCCGCGCCGTCCGCCGAGAAGGTTTCATCTTCGATCGTGCCTGCCGTTTCGCCATCGAGCGTATAAGCGAAATCGGCGCCGAGCTTCTTCAGGTCGACCTTGTCGACCCCGCGAGCGATCCGTCGGTGGTGAACAGGATGCGGATCGCGCCGTGCTTTATGTCCGGGTTGTTGATCAGGTATTCGGCGGCCGTGATGATCTCGGCGATGCCAGCCTTGTCGTCTGCGCCCAGCAGCGTGGTACCATCGGTGGTGATGATGTCATGGCCGATCATCGTGTTCAGGATCGGGTGTTCAGCCGTGCGAATGACCCTGCTCTTGTCACCCACGAGCGGGATGTCGCCGCCCTGGTAATTCCTGACAATCTGCGGCTTCACATTGGTGCCGGAGAAATCAGGCGCGGTGTCCATATGCGCGGAAAAGCAGATGACCGGGACGTTGTTCTTCGTCGTCGTGGCCGGGATGGTCGCGTAGACATAACCATGCTCATCGAGATGCGCGTCGGTGATGCCGATTTCCTTGAGCTCTTCGACAAGCAGTTCGCCCAGCTTGCGCTGCTTCATCGTTGAAGGCTGGGTCAGCGATTTGGCATCGGATTGAGTATCGATCACAACATAGCGGAGAAAACGGTCGGTAACGCTGTCGGTCATGGCAAAGGACTCGTTCGTTGAAGATACGGCTCCGTTGTAGCGTTCGAACGGCGGGAGGTGAATGCCAAACCTGCGGGAGTTCACTCCGGTCGCCCCTTCATCTTCAGCTTCCATTAAGCGTCGCAGGTGCATGCTTACCTACGTCCGGCCAATGACAGGCCGCGCCATCCGGGGCGTTTCCACATGAAGAAACTTGTAGCATCCGCCATCATCCTTGCAGTCACCTGCGCCACCGCCGTGGTTGCGCCGACAAGCTCTGCCTTTGCAGAATACCGGCACTGGCACCGCCACGGACCGCCACCACCACCGCCGCGCCGTCATCGCCATGACAATGGTGCCGCCATTGCCGGCGGGCTCGCAGCCGGTGTCATCGGCGGCTTGATCGGCGGTGCGCTCGCCAACAGTGCCGAGCCGCGTTACTACGTGGATGAACCGCCACCGCCGCGTTGCTGGTATGAGGACCGGCGCGTGCGGAATGCCTATGATGGCGGCTGGCACTTGGAAAGCGTGCGCGTCTGCCGCTAATCCCATCGCCTACGGTTGAAGAGCGCATCTTTGCGCAAGATATATGTGTCTCATGCTCCTTCCCGAGCCCGAGACACTTCTTTCTTCCGGAGGTCGCCGATGAGCTTCCGCCCGCCACAGTCCCTGTCGCAGCCAGGCTTTGCGAATACCGGCTTCAATGTCCTAGAATACGAGATGCAGGCCGAACGGGCTGCGGCTCTCGCGCGACAGGGCATCAAGGTCGAGGAGGCGCTTGCTGCCTTGCGGGCAAACGATGCGAGGGCACCCGATGACGATCTCCTGTATCGCGCCGCCGATGCCGTTTGGGCGCTTTTCATCCAGCGGGAGATGTGCGGCATGCGGAACAACCGGGACATCATCAAGCGGTATGATATCCCGAAAGAAGTTCTTGCGCGCGTCGGCATGGTGCGCAAATAACATCTCCTGACCCGCCTGCAGAAAATCGACAACATTCAGGATGCGAAATGACCAAGCCTGTCATCGGCGTTATCGGCAACTCGTTCATCGTCGAGGATCGGTTCGCCGCCCAGCTGGTGGGTGAGCGGAACCTGCAGGCCATTGCTGAGGTGACGGACGCGCTCCCGATGATGTTCGCAGGCAATCCGAAGATCACAGATATCGACAGCCTGCTTTCAGTTGTCGACGGTATCCTGCTCACTGGCGCGCGCGCGAATGTGCATCCGCGCTACTTCAAAATGGAGCCGGATGTCAGCCATGAGCCCTATGACGAGAACCGTGACTCGCTTGCCTTGCCGCTGATCGATGCCTGCGTCGAACGCGGCGTTCCGGTTTTCGGCATCTGCCGTGGCTTCCAGGAGATGAATGTCGCGGCTGGCGGCTCGCTGCATCCAGAAATCCGCACCCTTCCCGGCCGAATGAACCATCGCATGCCGCGTCTGGAGACGGGCGAAATCCATCCGGATCCCGCCGTTGTTTTCGCGGACCGCCACGAGGTGCAGCTTCTTCCCGATGGAGTCTTCGCGAAATTGCTCGGCAAGGACACCATCCGCGTCAATTCCCTGCATGGCCAGGGCATCCTGCAGCTTGGCGAACGCATCATTGCCGAAGGTGTTGCTGAAGACGGGACGATTGAGGCGATCCGCTTCAAGGAAGCACCGGGTTTTGCGCTGGGTGTCCAGTGGCATGCCGAGTATGACCCGCAGACGAACCCTATCAACCGGGCGCTGTTCCAGGCTTTCGGGGAAGCTGTCAGAGCGCGTAAGACGCAACAGGCTTGAAAAGAAAGGCACCTTCCGGATCTACCGGAAGATGCCCTTGAGGTGGATCAGCACCTAAGCTGATCAATGGGCAGGCCGGCTGCCGCCGCCTTTTCTTTCCGATTCATGCGTGTGGTGGCTGTCCTTCTCGCCGCCACCACCGGAGACGCGGCTCCTCGCACGGTTATCCGAGTCATCGGACGCAGGCTTCTTGAGATCGAGTGGAGCCTTCGCATTTTCGTGGCTGGACCCGGGCCCACCCTGGCGGATGCTCGCCGGTGTTTTCTGTGATGTCGACATAACTTCGCTCCTCAACGGTCCTGTTGGTAGCCCTGGTGGGTGGTATTCACCTTGCTGTTGCCCTGCTGGCCGCGTTTGTCCGGGTCGCTCGCCGCATCACTATGGGCGCGCTTGACATCCAAATGCGTCTGTTCGCCTGTGCCTTTGTGGCTCAGGTTCTCCGAAGGTGTCGGGGGAAGTTTGCTACTCATGAGGGCCTCCATTGGCTGGCTTCCTGTTTGTCTAACAGCTTGCGCTAAAACAGGTTCCAATCTTGGCAGGCAGTCGGGAACTGGCTGCGCGCGTGCAACGTTCCGCCCTCAAGTTCAGTGGAGGACCTCATGGCAGATATACTCGACCAACTAGCCGAAGCGCTTCATCAGGCCGAACTGCCGAGCGAGCGCAAGTGGTGGCATACCTCGACTGTTTACCAGATCTATCCACGCAGCTTTGCCGATAGCGACGGAGACGGCATCGGCGACATTCCCGGCATCACCGCTAAGCTTCCGTATCTCAAGAACCTCGGCGTCGACGTGCTCTGGCTATCACCGATCTACAAGTCGCCGATGGACGACAACGGCTACGATATTTCCGATTATCAGGACATCGCGCCTGAGTTCGGGACGCTGGGTGATTTCGATGACCTCGTGGCGAAGGCGCGCGACATGGGCATCGGCATCGTGCTCGACCTCGTGGTGAACCACACCTCTGATGAGCATCCATGGTTTCTGGAAAGCCGCAAGAGCAAGGACAATCCGCTCCGCGACTTCTATATCTGGCGCAAGCCCGCTCCCGATGGAGGGCCGCCGAACGACCTCAAGTCGTCATTTGGTGGACCTGCCTGGACGCTCGACGCGGAAACCGGGGAATATTACCTGCACCTCTTCTCGCGCCGCCAGCCAGACCTCAACTGGGAAAACCCGCAGGTGCGGCAGCGCATCTATGACATGATGAACTGGTGGCTCGATAGAGGCATTGCCGGGTTCCGCATGGACGTCATCGACTACATCGGCAAGCAGGTGGATCAGGGCGTCGTCCATGACGGCCCGCACCTGCACGACTACCTGAAGGAGATGAACGAGAAGACCTTTGGTCAGCGCAACATCCTGACGGTGGGCGAAGCCTGGAGCGCCACCCCAGGCTCCGCCCTGCTCTATTCCGGCCGCGACCGGCATGAGCTTTCGATGGTCTTCCAGTTCGAGCACGTTACGCAGCAGTGGGATGAGACCTACGGGAAATGGCGCTCGAAGCCCTTCGACCTGGTCAAGCTGAAGTCCGTGCTCAGCAAGTGGCAATATGCCTTGGCTGACGATGGCTGGAACTCGCTGTTTTGGGGGAACCACGATCTGCCGCGCGCCGTCTCACGATACGGCGATGCCGCAGGCTACCGCAGGGAATCCGCAAAGATGCTGGCGACCGTGCTGCACCTGATGAAGGGTACGCCTTTCATCTACCAAGGCGAAGAAATCGGCATGACGAACGTGCCGTTCAAGGACATCGCTCAGTACCGGGATATCGAGACGCTCAACATGCATCGCCTGCACCTCGAGGCTGGGCTGTCCCCCGACGAGTTCATCAAGGGGGCGAACGAGAATGCCCGCGACAATGCGCGGACGCCTATGCAATGGAGCAACGCGCCCTATGGCGGGTTTTCAACGAGCGTGCCATGGATCGAGGTCAATCCGAACTTCGAGACCGTGAATGCGGAAGCGGAGATGATTGACGAGGATTCGATCTGGAACCACTACCGCAAGCTCATCGCACTTCGAAAAAGGCACCCGATCATCGTCTATGGTGAGTACCAGTCCTGGCTCGACCAGCACCCGGACGTGTTTGTCTACACACGAACGCTGGATGGCGAACGACTGGTGGTCGTCGCCAACTTCAAGCCCAACGAAGTCAGGCTCGACCTTCCGCATGAACTCGCATGCGAAGGCGAATGCCTGATCACCAACTACCAGGTTGTGCCGAGCCTGCGGGAGACGGTGGCACTGAAGCCGTACGAAGCCTTCGCGATCAAGTCGCCCATCACTGCGTAACTTAGTCGTCCGACTTGGCTAGACGCCTGCGTCCGACTTCAGCACGGTCGCGCCACCGCGCATCTGCACCGCCAGGCTGCCGGCGCGAATGCCGGCCTTCAGGCAGGCATCGTTATCGGCGCCATCAAGCCAGGCGTGGATGAAGCCGGCGTTGAAGGCGTCTCCGGCACCCGTCGTGTCGATGACCGGCACCGTCTCTGCCGGGGCATGCGTGAGCTTGTCTTGTGACATCAGCCAAGCACCCTGCGCTCCACCTTTCAGGGCAACCATCGGGAAGGCTTGCGCCAGCTTCCCGATTGCGGCTTGCGGATCTGCCGATCCGGTGATGGCTTCCGCTTCTTCCAAGTTCGGAAGAAAAAGATCAACACCTTCGCAGGCCTTCAACAGGCCGCGGTCGTAGATCAACGTCGCGTCCCAGCTCGGATCGAGCGACACGGTCAGGCCCCTGGCCTTTGCCTGGGAAACAAGATCCGGGATCTCGTGCAGCGTTGCGTATTCCGCGATATGGAGGTGCCGCGTCTCTTCCCAGCCGAGTGCATCATCCAGTGTTGCGGGCAGAGCCGGACCGGCGCGGCGGGTAAGGAAGGCACGATCCTGCCCGACAACGGCAGCCACAGTCACCTGCGGCCCGGCATCGGGGGCACGTTCCACGAAACGCAGGTCAACGCCGCTTTCGAGAATCTGCTTCTCAATGTCCGTCGAAAGCGTATCCATGCCGAGACGCGTGACGAGAGCGACCTTTCGGCCGACATGGGCAAGATGCGCAGCCGCGATGAAGGCACCGCCGCCGGCCGCAATCTCCATGTTGTCCGCGTAGATTTCGCGACCGAGCACCGGCAGGTGGCCGAGGCCCGTGAAAATCAGGTCGCAATAGACCCGCCCGATGCTGAGCACCGCAGATCTCGTCGCTGTCTGCGTCATCATGAACGGCCCAGGAACTTCTCTGTGCTGGCGTCGAAGAGGTAGAGGGTACCCGCAGCCGCACCGCAGGTAAGCTGGCTGCCAACTTCAGGCACAGTTTTGTTGCGCGCGGTGGCGATAACGGTTCCTTCCGGCAGGTCGAGGTGAACCAGTGTCTCCGGCCCCAGCGGCTCAACCGCCGTCACCGTTCCGGTCACGCTGAAGTGGCCGTCCGTTGCACCGGCAATAAGATCGTGAGGACGAACGCCGATCAGCAGGTCGCCGGCGCCGACCTCAACGCCCGCACCATTGCGTCGGCCCTTCACGAGGTTCATTGATGGGCTGCCGATGAACCGCGCGGTGAATACGTCGACCGGGCTTTCATACAGCTCGGACGGCGTCCCCACCTGCAGGATATGGCCGTCCTTCATCACCACGATCCGGTCGGCCATGGTCATGGCTTCAATCTGGTCGTGCGTTACGTAGACCGTCGTGGTCTTCAAGCGCTGATGGAGTCGCTTGATCTCGATGCGCATCTGCGAGCGAAGCTGGGCGTCGAGGTTGGAGAGCGGCTCGTCGAACAGGAAGGCCGAGGGATCACGCACCATGGCACGCCCGATCGCGACACGCTGCCGCTGACCACCGGAAAGGGCGGCTGGGCGGCGGTCGAGGTATGCGCTGAGGCCAAGGATCTTGCCAGCTTCTTCGATCCGCTTGTCCTTTTCTTCCTTGCTGAGCTTGGAGGTGTAAAGGCCGAAGCCGATGTTCTGGCGCACTGTCATGTGCGGGTAGATCGCGTAGTTCTGGAACACCATCGCGATATTGCGCTGCTTCGGTTCGCGCTCGTTGACGACCTCCGATCCGATCTTCAGCTTGCCGTCGGAGATCTCCTCAAGCCCCGCGATCATGCGCAGCGTCGTCGACTTGCCGCAGCCCGAAGGGCCCACGAAGACGACGAATTCGCCATCGGCGATCTGCAGGTCGATACCCTTGACGGCCTCGACCTTGCCGTAGCGCTTTACAATTTTCTCAAGTTCGATCGTCGCCATCAGCGGGCTCCCATCAGGGCAGTAAACTTTTCCTGGAGTTCGGCGGCAGCAGCCGCTTCCTTTTCAGCGGCCTTCCGGGCTTGCTCTTCGAAAGCAGCCAGGCGGTCGCGGTAGCTCTTCAGCGCTTCACCCATCGGCTCGGGAGCTGGTCCGCCAAAACGTGCACGCACGGCAACGAAATGCTCCGGCGAGACGATCTCCTTGAACTTTGCAAGATCGACAGTCGGCTTGCGGCCGGTCAACGCCTCGAATGCTTTCAGGAATGGCTCAAAACCGTCGTCCGTCAGGCTGCCCTTGGCGGCTACCACGCTCTTGGCGGTCGCAGCGGCGATCTCGTGCGCTTCGCGGAAGGACAGGCCTTCGATGCGCACCAGCGAGTCCGCCAGTTCGGTGATGGTGATGCAGGAGCGGCGGATGTTCTGGTCTACTCGCTCGGGGTCGATGCTGATCTGGCTGATCAATGCCGCCAGAAGGTCAAGCACGCGGGAGGCGGAGGCGAAGGCCTCGTAGCCCATTCCCTGCGTTTCGCCCTCGCTGTCGTTCATGTCCGTAAACGGCGTGTTGTGCATCACGTCGAGCACCGTGCGGGCGCGACCGAAGGTCTGGCTCGCCAGGTGGCGCATGTGCTCGATCGGCACCGGATTGCGCTTCTGCGGCATGATCGAAGAGATTTGCACCAGCGCGTTCGGAACATAGATCTGCCCGACCTCGAAGCTCGTCCAGAACTGGAAGTCCTGGATCAGGCGACCGAGATGCAGGAACATCAGCTCGATCGCCGAATAGGTCGAGGTCGTGTAGTCGACCGATGCGATGCAGCTATAGGAGTTGCGCAGCGGCGCAGAGAAGCCGAGAAGCTGCGCGACGCGGGCGCGGTCGATCGGAAAGCCGGACGTGGTGATCGCTGCAGCGCCCATCGGCGACAGGTCAACAATGCGGCGGGCTTCCGCGAAACGCTCCATGTCCCGGATCAGGATCTCGATCGCGGCTGACAGGTAATGGCCGAAAGTCGTCGGTTGTGCGGGCTGGCCATGCGTGTAGGCAACGATCAACGTCGACTTATGCCGATCGGCGGCGTCGATCATGGCGCCAAGCAGCTTGCGCGCCCTCTCCATCAGCGCATCGATCCGCTCCTTGAGGCCGAGCTTGAAGAGCGTGTGGTCGATGTCATTGCGGGAGCGCGCGGTATGAAGGCGGCCTGCGATATCGACACCGATGCGTGCCTTCAGCTCCTTTTCGATCAGGAAGAAGAAGTCCTCGACTTCGCCCGTGTAGACAAGCGCGGACGGATCGATTTCCTTGTCGATTGCTTCCAGGGCGCCGGCGATCTTCGTCGCCAGATCCTTGTCCAGGATGCCTGTCTCGACCAGCATCACGAGATGGGCGCGGTCAATGCGGCGGAAACCGTCGACATGGTGATTCTTGGCGCCGTCAAAGAGCGGGCGAAGCACCGTTTCCTTGTAGACGGGATCGGGAAACTTGCTGGTGTCGGAAAGGCGCGGGTTCATGTCCGCCATGTTCTTATCCTTTCAGGCCTGCGAGCATGACACCGCGGACGATGTAGCGCTGCAGCACGATGAAGACGATGAGCGTGGGAATGGTGGCGATGGCCGCACCGGTCATGATCATTTCCCACTGGATCTGCTGTTCCACGGCAAAGCTCGAAAGGCCGACAGGCAGCGTGTAGAGCTCCTTGCTGGTGGTCACGATGAGCGGCCAGAAGAACGCCGTCCAGTTGCCGAGGAAGGTGAAGATGGCGAGCGCCGAAAGAGCTGGGGTTACAAGCGGCAGCGCCACCTTCCACCAGATCTGGAACTCGTTGAGGCCGTCAACGCGGGCCGCTTCGATGAAGTCGTTCGGCACGGTTTCGAAGAACTGCTTCATCAGGAAGGTACCGAAAGCGGTCATCATTCCGGGGAACATGATCCCCCAGTAGCTGTCCAGCCATCCGAGCTGGCTCGACATCAGGTACCACGGGATCACCAGCATCTCCGTCGGGATCATCAACGTCGAGAGGATTGCCAGGAAGATGAAGTACCGGCCACGGAACTCGAACTTCGCAAGCGTGTAGCCCACGAGGCTGTCGAAGAAGCAGTTCGAGATCGTTACGACGACGGCGACCAGCATCGAATTGAAGAACCAGCGCAGGAAACGCCCGTCCGCAAGGACGGTGATGTAGTTCTCAAGCGTCGGTGCCGCCGGGATCAGCCGCAGGTCATAGACCTGGTCGGCCGACTTGAACGAGGTCGAGAACATGAAGAGCAGCGGCGAGATCATGATCAATCCGCCGATGAACAGCAGGGTCCATGCGATGATCCGGCCGGGCCTGATGTTTGCCTTGTGGAGCGGAGGGGCGATGGTTGCGGCGTCGCTCATTTCTTGTCCCTCAGGATCCAAAGCTGCAGCAGCGAAACGATGAGCAGGATGGTGAAGAGCACCACGGTCTGCGCCGCAGCATAACCCATGGCATAAGAGTTGAAGGCGGTCTGGTAGATCATGAGCACGAGAGGCTTGGTCGATCCGAGCGGTCCGCCCGGATCATTCGTGGTCATGTTGTAGACCTGGTCGAAGATGCGCAGGAAGCCGATCGAGGAGAAGACAACCAGGAAGACTGTCGTTGGCTTGAGCAGCGGCAGGGTGATCTTGCGCAGGATCGCCCACTCGCCGAGCCCGTCGATGCGCGCGGCTTCATAGAAAGTGTTCGGGATAGCGCGTAGGCCAGCCATGAAGATGATGATCTGGAAGCCGAGACCTGCCCAGATGGCGGTGACCATGATCGAATACAGCGCCTGGTCCGTCGAGCGGATGAACGGCTGCTGCGGGATGCCGATCATGCCCAGCACATCATTGATGATGCCGATCGGTGGCGGCTGGTAGAACCAGCGCCAGACCCAGGCCATGGCGGCCGCGGTCGTCAGGAACGGCAGGAAGTAGAGTGCACGAATGAAGTTGTGCATAAAACGGACACGATCAAGGAAATAGGCGATCGTGAAGGCAAGGACGAGGCTGATCGGGGTGCCGACGATCAGGTAAAGGAACGTGTTCTTGAACACCTTCCAGAACTGCGGGTCCTTGAAGAGCTTGATGTAGTTCGCAAACCAGATGAGCTTCGGCGGACGAACCAGATCCCAGTTCGTCAGCGAGAGGTAGAAGGCCTGGAAGGTCGGGTAGAACCGGATCACCGTGTAGAACAGGATCGGCACCGCCAGGAAACCCCAGACCCAAAGGAGCCGTTTGGTCCGCATGGAAAGGCCGCCTGATGATCCCGTGGGGGATCCGGCGGGGCGGCCGGTTGCCGCCCCCTGTTGCTCGATCACTGCCATGAATGAATCCGCATTTCTGGCTGAGGGTTACGGCTGGGCCGCGTCGATGATTTCCTGCTCGGCTTCGGCCGCCTGTTCCAGCGACTCCTTCACCGACTGGCCTTCGAGCAGCACGCGGTTGACCATGTCGATCGCGTTCTGGCGCTGAGCCTGCTCGTCCTTGAACAGCGTGGTATGCGCGTATTCGAGGCCCTTGAGGAACGGACCGTAGATCGGGTCCTTCAGGTTCTCGTCCGTCAACGCAGCCGAGCGAAGGGCCGGCAGTTCACCAACCGTCTTCAGCCAGATGTCCATGGCTTCAGGCGAGGTGATGTATGTCAGGAACTTCTTGGCAGCTTCGAGCTTCTCGCCTGAGGACTTGGCGCTGATGCCGTTGGCGAAGTAGCTCGCATAGTTCGAGCGTACGCCTTCTGCGTTCGCCGGCAATTCAGTCACGCCCCATTCGAAGTCCTTGATGGTGCGGAACGAGCCGAGGCGGAAGGTGCCATCGATCGTCATGCCAGCCTTGCCGGCGCGGAAGGCAGCCTGGCCTTCATCCATGAAGCCGGCCTGGCCGATCTTCTTTTCCATCTGCAGGCTGGTGTAGAACTCGAGCGCCTTCAGGCCGGCCTCATTGTTGTAGGCAACCTTGCTGTCGTTGTCGGTGTAGGGCTCGCCGCCGAACTGGCGGATCAGCACTTCACGCCACCACTGGTGATCCTGGCCGCCCATGTCGAGCGTCGATCCTGCAACGGTGATGTTGCCGGCGTTGTCGTGCTTGGCGATTTTTTGCGCTGCGTCAACGAATTCGTCGAGCGTCTTCGGCGGGTTGTTCGGGTCAAGACCGGCTTCGGTGAAAAGCTTCTTGTTGTAGAACAGTGCGAGCGAGCGCACGGCGGTCGGCAGACCGTAATATTCCCCATCGCGCTTCATCGCGGAAACGATCGGGAAGAAGTCCTTTTCGATCTTTTCTGCCGGGAAAGCGTCCTTCGGCAGCGGCTGAAGGATGCCACCGGCCGCAAACTTGTCGAGCCAGCCGTAGAACAGCTGCATGACGTCAGGCGCATTGCCGGACATGTTGGCGGCGATGACGCGCGTCTGGTAGTCCGCGTAGGGGAACGTCACCTGCTTGACGGTGATATCCGGATTGGCCTTCTGGAATTCAGCGATGAGTTGGTCCATCGCCTTGACGCGGGTGTCGAAAACATACTGCCAGTATTCGATTTCAACAGCCTGAGCCGCGTTAAAAGCGAATGTGCTGAACCCAGCGATAAGTCCGGCGAACAAGGTTGCCTTGCGCATTTGACCCTCCGTTTGCTCCGCCGGCTCCCTCTGAGCGGTCGGCAGCGTGTTGTTCCCTGCATCCGAGCGACCGGAATGCGTGCTTCTTCTTCGCGGGAGGAGCTCTCCCTCTCTCCCTTCGGTGCCGAGCTGCCTCAGCCCTCCCCTTACGCTTCCGTGTCTCACGGGTTTTGTCAATAAGATAATTTACTTGAATTATCCTATTGCGGTCTTCCGAGGAGTGACGTTATCAATCACGTCGGGAAGGAAACGTATGACGGTACACTCAGTGGGCACACATCCCGTGGCGATCGGCAAAAACCCCGAGCGGAGCCGCGACCACAACCGCCGCGTGGTACTCGACGTTGTCCGGCGCAATGGCTCGCTGGGCCGCGCCCATATTGCAAAACTCACGCATCTGACCGCCCAAGCCGTCGCGAACATCGTTGACGAGCTTGTCGATGAGAACCTCCTGATGGAGATGGGACGGCTTAAATCCGGCCGTGGTCAGCCGCCGATCCAGTTTGCGGTCAATCCGGAAGCCGGCGGCACGATCGGTGTCGAGATTGCCGCCGACCACATGGTCACCGTTTCTCTCGATCTAGCCGGTCGCCTGAAGGCACAGCGCTTCCTGCCGCTGCAGGATACCCAGCCTGAATCGATTCTCGACTGTTTCGCGTCGGAGTTGTCCGCCATTAAGCCGTCGGTCGGCGCAAAACTGTTCGGCACCGGCGTTGTGATGCCGGGTCCGTTCGGCATCGAAGGCTTGACATCAGTTGGCCCGACGACATTGCCTGGTTGGGCTGGCATGGATGCAGCGCAAGCCTTGAGCGATGCCTGTGGACATACCGTTCTGGTCGAGAACGATGCCACGGCGGCTGCCGTCGGCGAACGCCTGTTCGGCGCGGGCTTGGCAATCTCGAACTTCTGCATGATCTATTTCGGCGTCGGCATCGGCCTCGGCATCATTCAGGACGGCGCCCCCTATCGCGGCGCCTTCGGCAATGCCGGCGAAATCGGCCACGTAACTGTTGTGCCGAAAGGGCGCCCCTGCCCTTCCTGCGGCCAACTCGGCTGCCTGGAAGGTTATGCTTCCGTTTATGTCCTGAAGGAAAAACTCGCCTGCCACGGCGTGGACGGCGATGCGCTGGCGAACCTTGCACAGCTTCATGCCGATGGGCATCCCGCAGTCGAGGAATGGATCAGCGAAGCGGCCGCCTATCTCGGGCCCATTGTGGCGATGCTGGAAAACATTCTCGACCCACAGACGGTGGTTCTGGGCGGTGCTCTGCCGGATGCGCTGATCGACGGCGTTATCGCGCAGATGGGCAACCTGCCGACATCGGTGGCGAGCCGACGCCAGCGTGACCTCCCCCGCGTTGTCCGCGGCAAGACAGGACGATTGACCGCCGCACTTGGTGCTGCCTCCCTTCCGCTTTTCGACATGGTGACGCCGAAGCTTGAAACCTCGCTTCCCGCATTCACCGACAATCCCGCATGACAGACTGAGGAGATATTTCATGCTGACCGCCCGCGAACGAATCGAACGGCAGATGGCCGATCCCTCGCTTGTTCGGCTTCATCGGAAGCTCTCCCGGCTGAAGTCCACCGTGACCATGATGAACACCGGCGCCCATCCCGACGATGAGCAGAACGGTCTGCTCGCCTGGTTCCGGCTTGGCCTTGGCATGCGTGTCATCATCGCGTGTTCGACGCGCGGCGAAGGCGGCCAGAATGCTCTTGGCCCGGAACGGCTCGGGCCACTGGGCGTGGTGCGGTCACGCGAACTGGAAGAGGCAGCCCGCGCCATTGATTCCGATGTCTCCTGGCTCGGGCATGGTCCGACGGATCCCGTACATGACTTCGGTTTCTCCAAGGATGGCGATGCCACCTTCACCCGTTGGGGGGAAGCGCGTGTTGTCGAGCGCCTGGTGCGGGCCTATCGCATGGAGCGGCCGGACATTGTCATCCCGACCTTCCTCGATGTGCCCGGGCAGCATGGCCACCATCGCGCCATGACACGCGCAGCGGAAACGGCAATTGCGCTGGCTGCCGATCCCAACGCCTATCCTGAACATTTCGCTGAAGGGCTGAAGCCGTGGAAGGTCGCCAAATATTACCTCCCGGCGTGGTCTGGCGGCGGCGACACCTATGACGACGAGGTGCCGCCTCCGGATGCAACCCTGAATGTCCTGGCCGAGGTCCGTGACCCGGCAACGGGTGCCGAATACGATCGCATCGGTGAGTGGTCGCGTTATTACCACGCCTCCCAGGGCATGGGACATTGGCCGAAGCAAGCGCAGAAAGCCTGGCCGCTGCATCTCAAGCTTTCCGACAACGGCTCGAAGCCGGAGCAGTCCGTGCTTGAGGGGCTGGCCGCCTCCCTCGCTGCACTTGCTGACTTCCCCAGCCTGCCTGCCAATGCCTCCGAAGCGCTGCGCTCGGCAGACGCAGCGATCGCCGTAGCCATTACCGCGTTCCCGGATCGGGACGCCATCATCAGCGCGCTTACCGAAGCTGCGGGCTGGCTGGACATCGCCTCATCGCAGGCACCGGCAGAGTTTTGTGAACTGCATGGCCATCGCATCGCCCGCAAGCGCAGCCAGGTTGATGCCGCTATCCTGGAAGCGGCCGGAGTCTTCGAGGCGGCGTATGCCGAACCGGCCGTCATCTCCCCCGGCGGTGCCGCCACCTTGACGGTGGAGCTTGGCGAGGGTGCATCTACCCTCAAGGTGGACGTTGAGCCGGTCCTGCCTGAAGGTGTCTCCTCCTCCGTCCAGTCGCTGGCGCGAGAGCGCGTCTTCTCGCTGACCGCCGCATCCGACGCACCGCTTTCTAGCCTCTATCTGCCAGCCTGGTCTGCGCTTGGCGGCAACGGGCATGCACATGTGAAGGTGCGCGCCGAAATTGGCGGACGCACCGTTTCCGGCACCTATGATCTCGCCGAACCCTTCGCCGTCACGCCGGCGCAGTCGCTTACCCTGTTCCCGGATGCCTTCATCGTTCCACTCGATGCGCAGCAGAAGGAATGGCCGATCAAGGCAGAGATCACCGGCGTCAACGCGCCTGTCTCCTTCAAAGCCCCTGCAGGCTGGACGATCAAACAGGCAGACGGCGGCTGGATCGCTTCCGCAACGGGCGCCGCCAAGCCGGGCCTTATCGAGATTGAGCCGCAGGTCGCCGGTCGTCCCGCTTACCAGATAACGCCAATTGCCTATCGCCATATCGGCCGCACGAGCTTCCGCTCGCCGTCGGCCCTGAAAATCCTGTCGCTTGACCTGAAGCTCCCGAAGGATGCGCGCATCGGTTATGTCGGCGGCGGTGCGGATCGGGTTGGCCTCTGGCTGTCGCGCATGGGCCTCGACGTCACCGAGCTTGATGCTCAAGCGCTGACGGGGGATCTGTCGCGCTACACAACCATCGTTGTAGGTATCTTCGCCTTTGGCATCCGCAAGGACCTCGCGGCCGCGACCGAGCGCCTGCACCGCTTCGTGGAAGCCGGCGGCCATCTCGTCACCCTCTACCATCGCCCGAGTGACGGCTGGAACCCTAACGAGACACCGGTGCGCCTTATCGAAATCGGTTCGCCGTCCCTGCGCTGGCGGGTGACGGATCCTCGCTCGGAAGTTACGGTGCTTGCGCCCGATCATGTCCTCCTCAAGGGACCGAATGTCATCGGACCGGAAGACTGGCAGGGATGGGACAAGGAGCGCGGCCTTTATTTTGTGTCGCGCTGGGATGACGTGTATGAGCCGCTGCTCGCGATGCACGACCAGAACGAACAGCCGCTGAAGGGCGCGCTGATCTCCGGTGCCATCGGCAAGGGCCGGCATACACACACCAGCCTCGTGCTGCATCACCAACTCGACAAGCTGGTGCCCGGTGCGTTCCGGCTGATGGCAAACCTCGTGCAGCCGGCGTGACGGCCACCGATACAAAGCCCGATGAACCGGTGCGGGAGAACAATACCCGCGTCGCCATCGGCTGGTTGCTTCTCGACATGACGCTGGTCGCCGGCGGCATGACGGCGCTCGTGAAGGCGCAAGGGGCGACCTACCCGGCCTTCCAGCTGGTGTTCATCCGGGCCATGATCGGCCTCTTCTTCATCCTGCCATTGATCTGGCATCATCGGGTGGAACTGACGCGGATAAAGCACCCCTGGCGCAACCTCTTCCGCATTTGCTGCAACGCCATTGCGCTGACCAGCAACTTCCTTGCCATCACCATGCTTCCGCTCGCGATGGTCAACGCTGTGGGCTTCTCCCGCCCGATGGTGACCATGGGACTTGCCGTGGCCATTCTCGGCGAAACCGTGAGCCGCATCCGGTGGATCGGCGCAGGGTTCGCCTTTATCGGCGTGCTGGTGGTCATGGCGCCCGGAACTTCGAGTTTCGATGTGAAGGTCCTGGTCGTGCTGGTGTCGGTCGTGTTCGGAGCCTTGGCGATCATCCAGACGCGTGCACTGAAGGACGAGAACACGACGGTGATGATGGTGTTTTATACCGTCGGACTTGCGGTCATCACGGCCATCCCAGCAGCGTTCACCTGGCAACCGGTCCTGCCGTTCGACTGGATCCCGCTGCTCGGCATCGGCTTCCTGGCGCAGGTTGGCCAATACTGCTTCCTGCGCGCCTACCGTATCGCGGACGCGAGCGTGCTGGCGCCGATCGGCTATCTGTCGATCGTCATGGTCACCATCACCGGCTATGTCTTCTTTGATGAGGTGCCGGAAACGCGCGTGGTCGTGGGCGTGGTCATCATTCTCGCAGCTCTGCAAGGCGCCGCATGGTTAGAACGTCGACGATCCCGTCGAACGGCGTAGGCTTCGCCAGCGCATAACCCTGTAGCACGTCGCATCCGAGCTGTTGCAGGAGGCGAACATGCTCGTTCGTTTCCACCCCTTCAGCGATCACCTTGATGCCGAGCGACTTGCCGATGTCGATGATCGAGCTGATCAGCTTCTGCTGCTTCCTTGACTGCGGAATGCGCTTGATGAGCTCGCGATCGATCTTGAGCGCATGCGGCGATACCTTGAGCAGGCTGATGATCGAGGCATGGCCACTGCCGAAATCGTCCACTTCCAGCTCAATACCGAGCTGCCGAAGTTGTGCAAGCCGTTCAAGCGTCTCACCATCACATTCGTCGAGGAAGATCGACTCCAGCAACTCGAAGGCGAGCGTGCCCGGCGGAATGGAAAGCTTCTCCAGCTTTTTCAGGAGCGTCGGGTCGCTCAGGCGCCGGTAGGATACGTTCACCGAGATCTTCGGGATCGAGAACCCCATCCCGCGCCATCGCCGCGCATCGGCAAGAGCCGTTTCCAGGACCACGGCATCGATATCGGCGACAATCCCGAGTTCCTCGGCCATGGGCAGGAAGCTGTCGGGCGGCAGCAGTCGCCCATCCTGATGCGCCCAGCGCACAAGCGTTTCGACACCCACGACCGCCAGTGACTTCGCGTCGAACTGAAGCTGGTAGAATGGCACGAATTCCCTGGCCTCCAGGGCACGCAGGATGTCGTCCGAAAGGTGTTTAGCGCTGGTGATCTCCTGGAGCGCGCTTTGCGAGAAGAACTCGTGGCAGTTTCGTCCGCGGCTCTTGGCGCGGTAGAGTGCGATATCTGCATTCGAAAGAAGCTGGCGGGCGGACGTCCCAGCATCGGCCGAGGCGATGCCAATGCTGGCGCCCACCCGGCATGTATTGCTCTCATAGGTGAGCGGCTTACCGATCTCCTTGATGATCCTCTGGGCGAGGTTCGACAGCATTCTCGCCGAACCCGTATCCGTGCAGATCACCACGAACTCGTCGCCGCCAATGCGCGCGACGAAGTCATGTGCTTTCACGCAGCCCTTCAGCCTCTCGGCTACGACCCTCAGGACATGGTCGCCTGCCAGATGGCCCAGGGTGTCGTTGATCTGCTTGAAGCGGTCGAGATCGATATGCAGGACCGCGACCTTGCTGTGCTCGATGGGAGAGGCGGCTTCCAGTACGTCTTCAAAATAGCGCCGGTTTGGCAGGCTCGTCAGGTGGTCGTGGAGCGCGATATGTTCCACCCGCCCATGGGCGGCCTCAAGCTCGGCACTTCGCGCTTCCGCGAGCAGCTTGGCACGTTCTAGTTCACGTCGAAGAAGGACGTCCTGTGTGATGTCCCAGTTCGCCCCGACCATCTTGCGGTGGCCGTCGGTGTCGACAAAACATTTGCTGTAGCTTCGGATCGTGCACTCCGTGCCACCCCGCAGGATAACACGATATTCGTCTGCAAACGGCGCCTCGTGCTCCCTGTTTCGAAAGACGTTGTCGATCACGCGTTCTTTGTCATCTGGGTGAAGAAGACTCTCCCATAAACCGCCGATCTCGATGATGCCGCTTCCCTGCAGGCCATAGATGGCGAACATGCGTTCATCCCATTCGGTGACGCCGCTGTCGAAATCCGCCTCGAAGACGCCCACGCCGGAAATCTCAAGCGCCATCTCCAACCGGCGACTGAGGCGCAGGAACTCCGCTTCTGCCGCCTTGCGCTCGGTGATGTCGGTGTCAGTACCGATGATACGCAGGGCAGCGCCGTTTGCGTCGCGCTCCACGCAGGCACCGCGACACTCGATCCAGACCCAGTGGCCGTCCTTGTGCTGCTCGCGATACTCGAAGATCGCGTAGTCCGGATCGCCGTCGCTCTGGCGCTCCATCGCCTCAAGAACCCTGTCCCGATCATCGGGATGAACCTTTTGCAGCCACTCTTCCTTGCTGGCCGCTAGCGGATCTTCCGGCGCAAGCCCGCGGATCTTGCGCCAGGTGTTCGAATAGTATTTGCGCCGCAGTGCGTTGTTGTGGTCCCACACGCCGAGATCAGACGAGACGAGCGCGTTGTTCCAGCGCGTTTCGCGCTCTTCCAGTTCAAGCTGGGCCGCTTTCTCACGCTCCGCGTCCGTCGGTGCCAACAGAACGCAACCCGTATCCTCGGAGCTCAACGGGACAGGCGTCAGACTCATCCGAGACCAGCGCGGCGGGCCGCCGATCATGAAACGTGCCTCAAGGACCTGATCCTTGTTTTCCTCCAGCACTCGCCTGACGGCCAATGACAGCTTTCCGTGGTCATCCTTGTAAATGAGGTCAAGCATGTCGACCGGCATGCCTGCTGGCGCCCAGGCTCGACCAAAAGCGTCGTTGCCAGCGACGATATCCAGCGACGGGCTGACCAACACGAGAGGCATCGGCAGGGCCTTCAATGCGCTGGTCACTGCCGTCAGTTCTGCTGAAGCCCGGCACTCTCCCTGATCTGAACGAAGTCCCAGCACCATTTTCGCCACTCGCTCCACGGCATCAGAGATCCTGGAGTGTACGTTAGAAACTTCTCATTAAGGCGATGTTAAAGCGGACACTGCAATTGCGCCATCCACTCCAGCGAATCCCCGAACCTTCTAACTGTTCAAAAGGAGCCTGAGGTTATACTCGCTTTCGGAGCAACAGCGCCTCAGCGGGAGCACGAGCATCACCCATGGTTACATCGCGGCGCTGCTCCAGATCTTGCAGAGTCAGAAGCCTAGACGCCCGTAGGCAGCGCTAGTGCCTTGTCGGCGGTTGCAGTCTGGTGGCAATGGCACCCTTGCCGCGTGCCAAATTCCTTCAACCCAGAACTATTTTCGCTGTCGGCAAGAAAGTTGAAAAAACCATGTTGACTTGAATCGGTCATACCCGTACATCGCTCTCCGTCGCCCAGATGGCGGAATTGGTAGACGCGCCAGCTTCAGGTGCTGGTACCCGAAAGGGTGTGGAGGTTCGAGTCCTCTTCTGGGCACCATTCCATTTTTCAAGCATTGTTTTTGCTTGATTTTTTGCCCGAAATTGTCCCACTTTTATCCACCCCTTATGGGGTGGTAATCCAACTTGGTTTCACCGCCCGTTTGGATGCTTGCCTGCATTCCAGGCGCTTTCAGCAGCTCATGCCCTAACCGAAGCCTCCAGCCATTTCGGCTGAAGGCTACGACTGAGCTATGTCGCTCCGGTCCCAATCAGCGCTTCAAGCTGTTGACGATATCCCACATCTCAGACCCCGTCTGGAACACCTTCGAGTTCGCCGTATAAACGCGCTGGGACTCGATCATGTTGGTCATCTCGTCAGCCAGATCCACGTTGGAATTCTCGTAGGCTCCCGAGTAGAGCTTCCCGAGATTGCCGCTACCCGGATAACCCATAAGGGCCTCGCCGGATTCGCGATTCACAAGATAGACCGTCCCATTCACAGCGGTCATGTTATCGGGACTCATGACGTCTGCGAGTGCGATACGATAAAGGGCTACGGCCTGACCATCATCATAAGTGGCGGAAACGATGCCATCGCTGGAGATGGAGTAGCCCGTGGGGTTGCTGGCCTTGCTCCCGTCGACGGTCGCCTTGGAAACATTGAATTCGGCTGCAAGCTGGGTTGAACCTGACATGTCGAGCTTCAGCGTCTCGCCGCCGGCGATCGGGACTTCCAGGACGCCGTTGCCCGTTAGACGATTGGTGGTTGGGTCCAAAGTTAGGATTGTGGTGGCCAATGGCGGTGAGCCGGCAACACCGTAGGGGAAGCCGCCAGTCAACGTATCCCTCTGGTCAAACACACTCACTTCCCACTTGTTGTCTGGCCCCTTGGAATAATAGATGTCGAGGATGACAGCACGGCCGGCGGTGTCATAGGCGGTGAGCGCGGACTTGCTCGTGTACTTGCTCCGACCTGGTTTTGGGACGCCACCGAACCGGCGAGATGTGGCCGGATTGTTTCTGAAGATCGAGCGAGATCAAGTGAAATGCTCATGCCATCAGCGGTGGAGAAAGAGGCCGGTTTGGACACAATGTCACTGAGCTCTACGCTCCATGACCCAATCCCTGGGATCTCCACATCGAGGACTCCCGTCGCGTCTGCCAGACTGCCCGTGGCGGGGTCGAATGTCAACGTTGCCTTCGCCAGCGGGGCAGATCCTGGCTCACCGTAAGGAAAGCCGCCAGCAGTCGAATCAGCTTGGTTGAAGAACGCCACCTCCCAGGTGTTCTCACCAACCTTCGTAGAATACATGTCGATGGCGACATCAGACGGCAAACCAGCATAACCCGAATAGGTATCTTTTCGCGTGAAGACCGAAGTCGCGACGTTCGCGGAAGGGGGCACTTCGCCAGCAGCCCTATCAATCTGCCGGGTGTCGGATATGAAGTTTCCGCTGAGCTTTATGGCTCCGGCTTTCGCGGTATCCTCTTCAAGCAGCGACGAGAAGTCATAGTAGAAGTCATCGGCAGGATCTGGGATTAGTTTAGGATTACCGTCGACCACCTTGCCGGTTATGGGATCGAACGTGAGAACCGTCGACGCCATAACTACGTCGCCGCTTGCCAGATCATAAGGGAAACCGGTCGCACCTGATCCGTAGGCTACGAAGGACGTCACTTCCCACTTATTTTCGGGGAGCTTCGTGAAATAGATATCCGTCGTAACGCCCACACCACCATCAGGGGTTGATGTCATCCGCAGGTGCTTGGTGTAGCGGGTGGAGGGTCCATTCTCGGAAGGAGGCGTATCCACCATGATCGAACTGACTTGGTCTGCCTCGATCGGCACGTTGACATTGAAGGTACCAACGGTCGAAGCACTGGCGATCAGCGGAGCATTGCTGAGGTCGATAGTTACGAGATCGCCACCGGGGCCCTCGCCGTCGCGGTAATCATAACCTGCGAGCCGATAGCCGCCACTGTTGAGGAGATGCCCTTGGGCATCCTTCTGAAAGTTGCCGGCACGCGTGAGATACTGCGTGCCATCGGCATCCTCCACAACGAAGAAGCCATTTCCGACGATCGCAATATCGGTCGGCGAATTGGTATAAGATACAGAACCGGCTTCCGAGATTGACCTACGAATAGTCGTCTCGACACCTCCGGAAGAATATCCTCCGGGTGGCTGGTGCGGCATTACGAGTGTGGAGAAGGCAGTATCAGCGCGCTTATAACCAGCTGTGCTTGCGTTTACGATGTTGTCGCTCGTTGTTCCGAGCCGATTCGACTGTGCCTTCATTCCAGACACACTCGAGTTCATTGCGCCAAACAGACTCATCTACGCCCCCTCTGATGCTGCATGCATAAAAACGCATAATTACTGAGGCTTGCGCAAAAATAACTTTTCGTTAACCAATGTGGCGAAGTAACCCGCGAAAATATGATACCATATCAGTAAATTCATTAGCCTGGGCAGCGGACTGTTACTCCCTCGCCGACGCAGGCTGGATTACACAGTCACTGCTGCAGTGGTTCTGGGTAGAGTCAGTTACTCGTAAAATGGGGTCGGCTGGTAGCCGAGGTTCAGCGCCCCCAGCGCTGCGGTCAGGATCGTCATGTCGTTCTCCACGAAGGCGCACGGCTTCGCCTTCCGCAGCCGGATTCGCAAGGCGAACATCATGTCACCCACAGATGGTCTCGGAGATATCCGCAGTTGGCCGCTCGTAGACACTCGGCGCCCAATTCGGCACTACCAGTGCGTCATAAGATGAGTGCGACTCACGTTTAGAGCGCGCACCACTTAGATTGCATTATTCCATCACCTGAAACCACACGTAGCAAGCCTCAGACCAGCTTCGCCCCATAGCCGTTCGGTATCGGGAGAGGTAATAAATGGTTTCTATACTTACGAATACTGCTGCGTTAGCAGCACTGCAAACGCTTCGTACATTATCATCAGACCTGGAAGAAACACAACGGCGGGTAGCAAGCGGGCTGCGTGTCGAGACCGCAGCTGACAACGCGGCATACTGGTCCATCGCGACCACCATGCGTTCGGATGGACGTGCGCTGTCGGCCGTGCAGGATGCCCTTGGCATGGGTGCAGCCTTGGCTGATGTCGCCTATACGGGTACAAGTTCGATTGTCGACATCCTGTCCGAATTCAAGGCGCGGCTTGTTGCTGCAAAAGAACCGGGCGTCGACAAAAGCAAGGTTCAGAAAGAACTTGTACAATTGAACCAGCAGGTGGAGACAATCGTCGGTTCCTCGAGCTTCAGCGGGGAGAGTTGGTTGAAGACCTCGGTTCCAACGCATCTGATGGAAACCGGTCCGCTTGCCACGAACGTCGTCTCTTCCTTCGTTCGGACTCCAGCCGGGAGCGTTTCGGTGCAGACTGTCGACGTGAACCTCAAGACCACAAGCATGCTGAACGAAGGCGGTGGCGGTATCCTGCAAAAAGAGCTTTGGGGCGTCGGCGATATCGGCGGCTTCCGCGGCACCAATATCAATTCGGTGGCGCACCAGGGTCACGAGACACACGTGTTCACGGGTCCCGCGACGTTTTCGGCCACCGACTTCGTCGAGTTTACGCTCGTTATCGACGCCGGGCCCCATACCCCTGGCGTCACGCAAAGCGGTCTGAGGATCGACCGTGCCGCCGTCAACGCCGCCCTTGGCGTCACCGATGGCACGATCAACAGTGCCGAGGACATGCGCAAGGTTCTCAACCACATCTTCGCGGCATCTGTGCCGGCCACGGCGAATGAGATTCTCTTCAGCGGGTCGGTGACGAACACGCGGCTGTTCGAGATCGCATCCCTTGAGACATCAGGACATCCGGGCTCGAGTATCGATGTTACCGTTACATCCACGTCATGGGGTGGCGCCCATCCACCCGGGTTCGGCTTGGGCCTTGAGGACCCGCCGGAAAGAAACCATGACAACATGTATCCGCAGGCGAGCATCAGCTTCACGAAGCCGTTCACCGTCTCGCCGAAATCGGAGATCTACTTCGATGTTCAGGTCGGTCCCGGCATGAACACGACATACAAGATCGACAAGCCGGTCGTGGACGCCGCTTTAGGCACGACAGACGGAGCCGTGACCAATGCTGTGGACCTTGCCAAGGTAATCGAGTTCGTCTCTGCCGGTAGCGGGCTGAAGGCGACGCCGAGCAGCAACACAATCACCTTCGCCGCCGACCAGACCATCTACCCCGAGGCGGGCAATCGTGCGGCCCGTGTTGCGGTGGGCGATGTGTGGTCGATCCCCACATGGGCGCTGGAGTTCAATCTGGATGAGGTGGACATCACTCAGTCGCTGTTCACCATCGACGAATACATCACGGGCGTGGAGTACATGCTGCAGCGCTCGATCTCGAGTGCCAGCCTCCTCGGCTCGCTGCAGAAGCGGATCGAAATGCAGGCCGGATTTGCGACAACCTTGTCGGATGTCATGAAGACCGGCGTTGGCCGTCTGGTAGACGCTGACATGAACGAAGAATCGACGCGGCTCAAGGCCTTGCAGACGCAGGAGCAACTGGCGCGGCAGAGCCTGCAGATCGCCAATACCAATGCGGAAAACATACTGGCGCTGTTCGAGTAAGGCGCGCGGTTCACACAGTCCGGGGACGAGCCGGAGGTTTTCTCCGGCTCGTCAGGTTTATATCAATCGTCTTCGTCGCACTCGGTGATTTCGCACTCGGAGTCCTCGGTCGTGCGGTTGGCACACTCGTTCAGCGCACGCTTGCGCGCCGCGTTCTCCGTCTTGTAGTTGTAGCTGTAGCCGTAAGTGCCTTCATCAGACACGGCGACGCAGCCCCATGCGAATGCGGATGATTGTGTGGCGCCAAGCGCCGTCGCACAAACGAGCGCCGCAAGGCCGTAGCTTCTAACTATGTTCATGGACGCCGGTGTCTTAGTGGCAGTCGGAAACTATGAGCTTGCAGGTCGGGCATTCCGCCAGCGCAGCCTTCTGCGCGGCAGCTTCGGTCGAACCGATGCCGGTTGCATAATAGGCCTTGTTGCCGACATAAGCGCCGCACTGTTCGAAGGTCAGAACAACTTCGCAGGACTCATTGCCAGCAGCCTTGCATTCCTTCATTGCGCTGGCGGAGGCTTCCTTCTTGTTGCCGCCGTAACCGACTGCATAACCAGCATCTTCGGCCGAAGTGCCCGCTTCATCGTTGACTGCGATAGCACCGGTGGCGAGAGCGGAGGTAGCACAGACACACGAAAGCAATGCTGCCGCGAAGGCCGCACGAATATCAAGTTTCATTCTAAAAGTTCCCCTTGCACCACGAAATGTGGCCAACGTCCCCTACCCGATCTTTTGCTTCGGTCAAGTCAGCTTGGGCGTTAATGTTAATCGCGACAGGGATCGCATTCGCGGTGCGCATGAATCGCACTGGATAGCTTATCGGCAGACTGACTACCGTAAGTAGAGCCGCCTTTCAGTCCGCATATCGCGTTTCAAGAAGGTCCAGTTCCCGGATGAGCTTGCGGGCTGTGCCGCTTCCAAGTTCGCGCCTGCGCAACTTGCGGAAAAGCTCCCGCCGCTCGGCGCGGATGGCAGCAAGCCACATCTCGCGTTCAATCCTTTCAGATTGACGTAGAGCATTGCCGGCTTCCCCTTCGCTGTTGCGGCTTTCGATGCGGTGCCGGTAGAGCTCCATGATCTGAGAGGCTGCGGCGACGTAGAGGTCGGCGTCCTTGCGCCCTTCGGCCAGCTTGTGCTGCACACGCTCGATCTCGGCGATCGCAGCCTCGGCCGCGTGAATGCGGGCAATATCCTCTTCGCGATCATGCGCAGGTTCGGCCGGCATCTGCAGGTTGTTCAACAGAAGCGGCAGAGCGATGCTCGCTGCGATGAGCGAAACGATGATCACGCCTGCGGCGAGAAATATGGCGAGGTCGCGTGCGGGGAACGGCGATCCATCACCCATGGCGAAGGGCAGCGTAAGGACACCTGCGAGCGTGATCGCACCTCGCACACCGGCGAAGGACATCGCCGCCACGATCCGCCAATTCGGCGAATGGCTGCTACGACCGGCGCGGAACATCGTAAGTCGCAGCGAAACCCAGACCCAGATGAAACGAAGCGCCGCCAGAGCAGCATTGATCGCCAGGACATATACGACAAGCCACCAGGCGCTCTCATGGCCCGTCAACTTCACCGTCTCAGCCGAGCGAGCGACAATTCCGGGAAGCTGCTCGCCGAGCAGGACGAAGATGATGCCGTTCGCGGTGATCTGGATCACGTCCCAGACGGTGTTGCGGCGAATACGGGTTGCAGCAAGCGCCGTTCCCTTGCCTTCCGCAAAGCTCATGGTCACGCCAGCCGCGACCGCGGCCAGAATGCCCGAGCAATGCAGGTGCTCGGCAGCAAGATATGAGGCGAACGGAATGAGGAGGCTGACAAGGATCTGCGAGCCGCTTTCCTCGCCGATGCGCCGGGTGATCCAGTCCTTGATCCGCGTGACGCCCCAGGTCAGCAGGACGCCGACACTCAGGCCTCCGATTGCGACCCAGAGGAAGGTCAAGGTGGCGTCGTAAAGGGAAAAAGTTCCCGTAAGTGCCGCGGCAGTCGCGAACCGTAGGCAAACGAGGCCGGAGGCATCGTTGAGCAGCGACTCGCCTTCGAGCACGTGCATCATGCGGCGCGGGATCGGTACGCGTTGGGCGATCGCGGAAACAGCGATCGGATCTGTCGGTGAGACGACGGCGGCAAGCGCGAAGCAGACCGCTAGCGGCATGGCCGGGATCATCCAGTCGATGAAGAAGCCGACGCCGACCACCGTGAACACGACAAGGCCGAGAGCGAGTTCCAGAACCGTCGCGCGATCCTTCATCAGCTCATCAGCCGGGATCCGCCAACCATCTAGAAACAGGAGCGGTGGCAGGAACAGCAGAAAGAAGATGTCAGGCTCCAGCGCGACACGCAGGTCGGCCGCCATGCCGATCATTGCACCGAGCGTGATCTGGACAAGCGGCAGGGGTATCGGGGCTGGCAGGCTGCGCGAGATCGCGCCGCTCACAACGACAGCGACGAGCAAGCAGAGAGCGATCGTTATGGTTTCCAAAGCTGCCGAACCTATTCATGCGGATGTTTTTGAAGTGCCGCTTACTTTAGTGCCTGTCTCAGGCAGGGCAAATTCCAACTCATCGCTTTGGCGCGACTGGGACAGCGATGAAGCTGCCAATGTGGCACAAGCATCACGCGGTACAGCACTGTCACGCCTGTACGCCGCGACAGGCGGCTTGTCTTCCTGGCGAACTTTGACAAACTTCGGAGCCTCAAGCGTTATCACCCACTGTACTTGCCCCAGGGAACCTCGCTGTTCCTCCAGACGATAGGAATCACATGGCTACGCCCGCACTTTTCACGCCGCTTCGTGTGCGCAATGTCGAACTTCGCAATCGAATCGTGATCGCACCAATGTGCCAGTATTCGGCGGAAGACGGCTGCATGACCGACTGGCACCTGATCCATCTGGGTCAGCTCGCGCTTTCCGGTGCTGCCCTGTTGACGATCGAAGCAACCGGCGTGACGCCAGATGGGCGCATCACCTATGCCGATGTTGGGCTATATGATGATGCGACGGAAAAGGCGATGGGTCGCACACTCGAGGGTATCCGCAAATGGTCAGACATGCCGATCGCCGTCCAGCTTGCCCATGCGGGCCGGAAGGCATCGACCGAGAAGCCTTGGATGGGCGGTCGCCAGATCGCGCCCGATGCCCCGAACGGTTGGCAGACCGTCTCGGCATCGGCGATACCCTTCGATCCTGCGTACACGCCGCCGACTGCCCTCGACAAGGAAGGTCTTACGCGCATCCGCGATGCCTTTGCTGCTTCTGCGGTACGTGCGGCGCGGCTTGGTCTCGACGCCGTGCAGATCCACGCAGCGCATGGTTACCTTCTCCACCAGTTCCTGTCGCCTCTGTCCAACCAGCGCACCGACGAATACGGAGGCTCACTGGAAAATCGCGTTCGCTTCCCGCTCGAAGTGTTCGAAGCCGTGCGCCACGCATTTCCGGACAAGGCCGTTACCATGCGTGTGTCGGCGACCGATTGGGTGGACGGCGGCCTCAGCGTCGAGGAAACGGTCCAGTTCGCGCAGATGCTGGAAGAACGAGGCTGCGACGCGATCCACGTGTCGAGCGGCGGCCTGCATATCGAGCAGAAGATCCCGGTTGGCCCGAGCTATCAGGTTCCGCTGGCGCGTGCCGTCAAGCGCGCGGTCAAGATGCCCGTTGTCGCTGTTGGCCTGATCACCGATCCGGAGCAGGCAGAGGCGATAATCTCCACCGGCGATGCGGACCTCATCGCACTCGCCCGCACCGTACTCTACGATCCGCGCTGGCCATGGCATGCCGCGGCTGAACTTGGCGCACAGGTGCAGGCAGCACCACAATACCTGCGATGCCAGCCGTCACGCCTCAAAGGCTTGTTCGCGAACTGACCGGAGATATGGCGGCAGCCTCGATCCGGGGCTACTGCCTCACGACGTACCTGGGCGGCCTTTCGGGAACTCGATGACCTCGGCCGTGGACGTGGAGAGTACATCAGTGACAGAGCTGATAAGGCCTGCCGCTGTGAACGGCTTCTGTAGCCGCGGATACTTGGAGATCTCCTCGGGTGCGTCCGCATAACCCGTCGCGATGATGATCGGGATGCCGGGCTTCGTGACGCGGATCGCAGCGGCAAGCTGCGCTCCCGTCATGCCGGGCATCGCATAATCGGTGACGACGCAGGCGATCTCGGGGTCTCTTTGGATGATCTCAAGCGCCTCGATCCCCGTCGCTGCCGACCGAACCCGTGCACCCGCCTCCTGCAGCATGGCTTCCGTGTTGATGAGGATCAGTGGTTCATCGTCGACGATCAGGACCGACTTGCCCGCCAGGGCGAAAACCGGGATTGCCGGGGTGTCCGCATCGGCATCAGCGGCCGGAGCCGACGCATCCGTCAGAGGTAACCAGATGTCAACTCGCGTCCCCTTACCCTTTCGGCTGGTAATGTCTAGCAGCCCGCCCGACTGCTCCGCAAAGCCACTGACCATGGAAAGGCCAAGGCCGGTTCCGCGACCGACGCCCTTGGTAGTGAAGAACGGCTCCTGCGCTCGCGCAAGCGTCGCCTCGTCCATGCCCTTGCCGTTGTCGATGACGCTGAGGCAACAGAACCTCCCCTTGCTGAGCGTCGAAGGCGGTATCTTCTCGGGGTCGGAGGTAATCTGGATCACGCCTTCATCCATGGCGTCGCGCGCATTGACGGCAAGGTTCAGCAAGGCCATCTCAAGCTGGTGGGGGTCTGCCTGAACCATTGGCAGATCCGGCGGCAGGTCGACAAGGAGCGACACCCTTGGGCCGAGGGACCGTTCCATCATGTCGCGCATGCCTTCAACCAGAGAACGCAGGTCAACCGGCTGCGGGTTCAGGCTTTGGCGGCGTGCAAAGGACAACATCCGCTGCGTCAGCGCCGCTCCCCGCTTGGCCCCTTCGATAGCGTTCTCCACCATGCGCGCCGTACGATCATCCGCCGGCACGCGCTTGCGGATCATCTCCAGGCTCCCGAGAATGACCGCGAGAATGTTGTTGAAGTCGTGAGCGATACCGCCCGTCAACTGCCCGACGGCCTCCATCTTCTGGGCCTGGCGCAACGCAGCTTCAGCGCGGCGACGGGCGGTGACATCGACCAGCCCGCCAACGCTTCTCAAGAAACGCCCATCGGCCTCCCGCTCGACGCGGGAGGTGGCCAGAACGTCGATGAAGTCTCCGTCGCGGGTCACGAGCCGGTATTCCCGCTCGTGCAACTCGCCCGCCTCCAGGAGCTGTTTCCAGTCGAGAAGTCTTTGCCGGGCCGATTCCTCGGTCATGAAATTGATCAGCGGACGGCCAATGACATCGCGCCTTTGGTAACCGAGCATGGCGAGCCAGGCATCACTGACGTCCTCGATCCTGCCTTCGTCGTCCAGGGAATGCAGTGGCAGCGGCGTGCGGCGGTAGAGCGAGCGGAACTGCTCTTCGCTGCGCTTCAGGGCCAGTGCCTCATTGGTAGCGAGTGCCGCAAACCGCCGGTCGAACATCGCCGCAACAATCGCCGCCAGAAGGATCAGGAAGGTGATGGAGGCCACGGCAAGCGCAAGCGTGCCCTGATCGACGCTGGCGAGGTCGGCATCCGCTTCCATGCCCTTCATGCATGCCGAAAGACGCGGCGCGCATGCCGGCAAAATGCATGCCGGAGATTGCGAGACCCATGGCAAGCGCCGAGAAACCTTTCTGAAGATAGCCCCCGCCACGGAAGGCGAGCCAAAGGGCAGCAATGGCCGCGCCCATCGCGATGAATACGGAGACCGCCACCCAGGTCATTGAATAGGACAGGGTCGCGTGCATGCGCATCGCCGCCATGCCGACATAGTGCATGGCGAGGATGCCGCCTCCCATGAAGAGCCCGCTGAGAACCAGGGCCACTGTCCCGGCTCGGGGCCGCGAGACCACCGCGAACCCGCCGCCCGTGACGACGACAGCGATCAGCAGCGACAGGATGGTAAGCGCCGGATCATAGGCGACCGTCATCCCGGGGAAGACGTAGGCCAGCATCGCGACGAAATGCATCGACCAGATGCCGCCGCCCATGCACACCGCAGCAGTCGCGAGCCATGCAGCAGATCCGAGACGCGTCGGGGCGGCTGCAATACGCGAGGCGATGTCGAGCGCAGTATAGGAGGCAGCGACTGCGATCAGCACCGCCAGCACGACCAGAATGATATCGTGAGCACCTACGACTGCGTTGGCCAATCTACCTTACCTTCAGCAACTGCTTCGAAGTGGAACAGGTCGATTAGGAGCAAAATAAAGTCAACAGCGAAGACTTCAATCGCATGGCAGTACCGTGTTTTCAGACGGAATCCAGCGGGTGAAATCCTCACGACGTCAACTAAGCCAGCGGCTCCGCTTTCCGTCGCGAACTGCGACATGAACAAGAACGCTCGTGGTGAGCAGGATGCTCGACACGAGTGCGGCGATCGAAAGCAGCCCACCGTTGCTGACCTCAACCTTGGCCTTCAGCCCGGCATCCTTGTTGAACATCATCGACAGTTCAGCCCGCTGGCGCTGTGCGAGAAAGCCTCGCGGCTCATCAGGAATCGTTTCAGTTTCCGCGACTTCAGTACCTGCGTCCTCCCGTGGCACCGCCGCGTGTCCGGCCTGTTTTGAAATGGATGCGATGCGGTTCAATGCTTCAACTCCGTTCGGCAAATGCGTTTGGGGCGAGTCGTCGTCATCAAGAACCTCCTGTTGATGCTCCTGTTTGCGGAAACGTGACAGGATTCGCGAGGTTCCCGTGTCGAGCGCATTGGTTTGTTGCTTGCCTGCCCTATACTTTTCGGCAGGCCGATCACTACCAGCGAGGAAAAAGCATGACGCATTCTGCGGACAGTCGCATCGAAGCCGCGACCGAGTATTTCCGCAGGATCGACCGAGGATCCAACGATCCTCGACCTGTTTACCGATGATGTCGAGGTGTACTTCCCGAAGTTCGCCGTTGGCTATGGAAAGGCGGAATTCATGGAGGTTGCCAAGGGGCTGATGGGCTCGCTGAAGAGCATCCGCCATGACATCGATCGGCTGACCTTCCATGTCGCCGGCGACCATGTGATCGTCGAAGGATTCGAGAGCGGTGTGATGGCTGACGGCACACCGTGGCCTATTGAAGGGCGCTCCGAAGGACGTTTCGCCAACGTATTCGCTTTTGATGGCGACCTGATCAAGCGGCTCTACATTTATGCTGACCCGGATTTCGCAAGCACTCACGAAGAGCGCTTCCTGTGGGGCGACAAAGTCCGGATGTCGAAAGACTGTAAGCGCTAGGCGCCCCAATCAATTTACATCGAACGCACCGTCATGCTGCGACAAGGCGCAGGTCTTCTGGATCCCAGGTCACGTGCACGGTGTCGCCCTTGGCAAAGGGCTGCCCAGAGGGAGGAAGGATTGCGAAGATCTCTCCGGCGGCCGTCGCCAGCGTATACTGGATGCAGTTTCCGAGATAGGCGGCGTAGGCAACCTCGGCCGGAAGCGACATCGCGGAGGGCGCCTGCGACAAGCGTACCTGATGCGGGCGAAGCACCAGCTTCGCCGCCCCCTTGAGGTCCGTTGGCCGCGGCAGGTTAAACGAGTGCTCGCGCAACTGGACTTTCGTCTCAGATCCAGCCTGCGCCACGTCGACATCAAGGAGGTTGGCATCGCCAATGAAGTCCGCGATGAATGCCGATGCCGGGCGCTCGTAGAGGTCGCGCGGCGTGCCCGCCTGGGCGATCTCGGCATTGTTCATGACGATGATCCGGTCGGAAACAGCCATGGCCTCTTCCTGGTCGTGCGTCACATAAACCGCCGTCAGGCCCAGCCGCTGCTGGATCTGCCGGATTTCCTCGCGCACATGCCGGCGCAGTTTCGCATCCAGGTTGGAGAGCGGTTCGTCCAGCAGGAGGACTTCCGGCTCGAGCACGATGGCGCGGGCAACGGCAACGCGCTGCTGTTGGCCTCCTGATAGCTCGGACGGCAGGCGCTTGCCGAAGCCCTTGAGGCCGACCATTTCGAGGGCCGCGTCGGCTCGTGTAGCCGCTTCGCCCTTGGGCACGCGCTTGACCGAAAGACCATAGGCGACGTTGTCCGCCACCGTCATGTGCGGGAAAAGCGCATAGGACTGGAAGACCATCGAGACGCGACGGTAGGTTGCGGAAAGATGGGTTACGTCTTCGCCACCGATCAGGATCTTCCCTTCTGACGCACTCTCGAGGCCAGCGATCAGCCGCAGGGTCGTCGTCTTGCCGCATCCGGAGGGCCCAAGCAGCGTGCACAGCGTGCCGGATTCAATCTCGAGCGTCAGCGGCTTCAGGGCCACCACCGGGCCGTAGCGTTTGGTGACGGATTCAAAGCGAACGGAGCCTTTGGTCATTGTGTCTAGCCCTTTCATGTCAAGCCGCGACGCGGTCAGCGCGGCGCAGGCGACGTCGGCCGATGACGGCCTGAAGCATCAGGATGGCAAGCAGCATGGTCACGATCAGGACCGTGGAATAGGCGATCGCGATGCCGAACTCGTTGTTTTCGACACGCCCGACGATGAAGCTCGTCGCCATGTTGTGGCGCGCCGACACAAGGAAGATGACGGCAGAGACGGAGGTTATCGCACGAACGAAGCTGTAGGTGACGGCGGCGAGCATGGCCGGACCCATCAGCGGCAGGATTACGCGGCGCAGCGTCGTAAAGCTGTTGGCGCCCAGCATGATCGATGCTTCGTCGAGCGACTTGTCGAGCTGGCTCATCGCTGCGATGCCACCGCGCACACCAACCGGCATGTTGCGGAAAATGAACACCAGGATGAGGATGATGGCGGTACCGGTAAGCTCGATCGGCGGGAAATTGAACGCCATGACATAGGCGACGCCGATGACGGTCCCCGGGATGGCAAACGACAACATCGTCGAAAACTCAAATGCATCGCGTCCCACGAACCGTTGGCGCACCAGAAGGTAGGCCGTCGCCAGGCCGACGACTGCGGTTAGCGGAGCTGAAACCGCGGCGATGGTGAGCGTGGTGAAGTAGCTGTCCCAGGCCGCGCCGACAAAATGCACGCCGTTGCGGAAGACGATGCGGAACGCCTTCTCATAGTGCTCGAACGTGAAGGCGTGGTTGTAGCCCCATAGCTTGACGAAGCTGCCGAAGACGATCAGCACGTAAAGGACGAGCGTGAAGGCGGCCCACGGCAGTGCTGTGAGGTAGCAGGCCCACTTCAGTGTCGGGTTGAGGCTGGCATGCTGCCCATTGTCGGCCTTGCCGGTCACGGTTGCGTAGCTCTTCTTGCCCAGCCATGTGCGCTGTGCCACGAAGGCACCAAGTGTCATGGCAAGCAGGATCATCGACAGGATCGCAGCCTTGGCCGGATCGGCAACCGTGCCGACAATCGCGAAGTAGATCTCCGTCGACAGGACGTTGAAGTTGCCGCCAAGCACAAGCGGATTGCCGAAGTCGGCGAGGCTCTCGATGAACCCGAGCAGGAACGCGTTGGCGAGACCCGGACGCATCAGCGGGAAAGATACGCGGCGGAACGTCTGCCAGCGGTTGGCATCGAGCGTCTGGCTGGCCTCTTCCATGGAGGGGCTGATGCCTTCCACGACACCGATCAGGACCAGGAAGGCGATCGGCGTGAACGACAGCATCTGCGCGAGCCACACCCCCCAGAAGCCGTAAAGCCAGCGGGTCTTCTCCCAGCCGAAGGCATCGGCAAGCAGGACGTTCACCGTCCCGGTCCGGCCGAACAGGAGGATCAGGGCCAGACCGATGACAAAGGGAGGGGTGATGATAGGCAGGACCGTGAGGACACGCAGCAGCTTCTTCAGCGGAAAAGAGGTGCGCGTGAAAATCAGCGCGAACGCCAGGCCGAGGGTGGTCGTCCCAAGACCCGCCAACAATGCAAGGGCAAGCGAGTTGACCGCCGGTCCGCAATATCCGTGCCCGACCAGGCACTGGAGCGACCATGTAGTGGGATCAAAAAGACGTGGCAGGAACTCGGAGACACCGAAACCCGCTCCGCCGTGCAACTGGAAGGCCTGCACGAAGATGAAGGCCATCGGATAGAAGACGAACACGCCGACCAGCGCAAGGATCAAGCCGACAAGGCCTGTGACGAAGGCATCGCCCCTGCCCTTGCCGAGGCCGGAAATGCCGGTCGTCATGACGAAGAGCAGCGACAAGGCGACGATGAAAGCGCCCGCGCCCATGCCTGCCTGGGAGACATCGCCAAACAGGTCGAAGCGCGAGCCCTGCCGCAGGACCATGAGGCCCTGACCAACCAGGAGCAGCAGGCCAAGAGCACCAGCGGCGACCGAGGCGCGCGCATGGGTGGGTGCGGAGAGCCGCATGCCGCTGAGGATGAGGGCCGCGAGGAGCGCGATGGCGGGCGCGATCAGCCAGAACTTGCCGGTCAAACCATGAACAAGTCCGGAAGCGCCTTGATTGCCAAGGTCGCTCAACCAGCTAAGGGACCAGAAGCCCCCTGGCACAATATACCATGGCAGCAAGCAAAAGCCTGCCAAACCCACGGAGCTCCAGAGCCTGGTGGTGCGCGTCATCGCAACGATATCCTGAAAAGAGATGACTCGCGCCCTGCGGCGCGAGTCCGGAAGACCTTAGTTTTCGACTGCGCCGCCTGCGCCCTTGACATCCTTTTCCCAGCGCGCCAGCAGGCGTTCACGGGTTTCAGACGCACCGTAGGTCGCGAAGTTGTAGTCGATCAGCTTGATCGAGGCCATGGACGGAGCCTCCGGGTCGGTCTTCGCGTCCGGGTGGGACGGAATGTTGTAGACACCAACTTCCAGACCCGGCGACTGACCTTCGGCCGAGATCACGTACTCAACCCACTTCTTGGCAGCTTCGAGGTTGGGGGTGCCCTTGACGACCGAAACGGCGCCGAGCTCGTAGCCCGTGCCTTCGCAAGGTGCGACGATCTCGATCGGGAAGCCTTCCTTCTTGAGCTTGACCATGTCGTGCATGAAGCCAATGCCGATTGCCGTTTCGCCACGTGCAGCAGCCTTGGTCGGCGCAGAGCCCGACTTGGTGTACTGGTTGACGTTGGCGCCGATCTCTGCGAGCAGCTTGTAGGCTTCGTCTTCTCCGAAGAGCTGTACCAGGGTCGCAAGTTCCGTATAGGCCGTGCCCGAGGAGTTCGGGTTGGCGACCTGGATCTCGCCCTTGTATTCCGGCTTCGCCAGGTCACGCCAGCAAGCCGGCGGCGCGATCTTCTTCTCGGCCAGAAATTCCTTGTTGTAGGCAAAGCCGAGCAGGCCGACATGCACGCCGACAGCGCGACCACCGGTCATCTCGGTCATGTTGCGTGCCCAGCCGAGCAGGCCGGAAACGTCCACGCCCGTCGCAACGGTAAGGTCTTCGTTTGCCGCGATGATGTGCGGGTCGCCCGTGCCGCCCCACCAGACGTCTACCTTCGGGTTGCCCTTTTCAGCGCGCAGCTGTGCGAGCACTTCGCCGGTCGACTTGCGGACCATGGCCGCGTCGATGCCGGTGTCGATCTTGAAATTCTGCGCCATCAGGTCGCACCACGCCTGCTCATTGGAGCAAACGACGTTCAACTGTTCAGCATTCGCAGAATTGGCGGTAAAAAAAGCTGCCAGCGCCAGTGCGCTAATCGCTATCGTCTTCATGATAATGTCCTCCCAAGGGAATCCACGGATCTCCAAATCCGCTCCCGGAGAACCTGCCACAGGCGCCTCAGCAGTGACTAATGGTCATTGATTAACAACACTTCAGCTACCGGGGAACTTGATGAACAATGTTACAGAGGCCGCTTCCCGGCGGTCATAAACGACACGCGATAATCCTCGTCCCGTTCTTTGTAATACGGCAATATAGAGAATGACGGCAGGGAGGTTCGCCGAAGGAGGTCATATGTCTTCTCTTGCGCCTGCGGGGAGCGCCGTGGTGGCGATCGTCGACGACGATACGGAACTGCGTCAATCCATCGCCACCCTGCTGATCGACAACGGCTTCGTGCCGGTACCAGTCGCAGACAGTGCAGGCTTTTTTGCGGCGGCAGCCAACCAGACGATCGATCTCGCCATGATCGATCTTCGCCTTCAGGGAGAAAGCGGACTGACACTGGCAATTCATATTCGCGAGCGGATGGGCCTGCCCATCGTCATGCTGACCGGCCGCGGCGACGAGACGGACAAGATCATCGGGCTGGAAACAGGTGCCGACGATTACATCATGAAGCCGTTCAACCCGCGTGAACTCGTTGCACGCCTGCGGGCGGTGTTGCGCCGCACCGGGCATGCCAGCTTGTCGCTGCCCGACCGCAGCCAGAACCAGATCCGCACCTTCGGCCGTTTCCGCCTCGACCAGAGCCGGCGCGAGCTCATCGGCCCTGACGGCAATGAAATACCGTTGACGAATGCCGAATACCGGATGCTCGAATATTTCGTCCGAAATCCAGACCGGGTGATCCCGCGCACAGACCTCCTGCGTGAACTCGGCAGCGACCTGTCGCAATACATGGATCGCACGATCGACGTGCTCATCATGCGCTTGCGGCGCAAGATCGAGCCTGTTCCCGCCAAGCCCGTCCACCTCCAGACCCGCCGTGGACACGGCTACATCTTCGTCACGACCACATGACAGCCACACGTACGTCTGTCCGCACCCGCCTGCTTCTCACGCTGATCGCCCTTTCCCTGGCGACCCTCGTCGTGGGCGGCACGAGTTGGACAGCGTTAAGCCTGGCGAACTCCAAGCTCGACCATCTGCACGACGTGACGCTGGCATCTGCGGAACAGGCGCTCGCTCTGTCGCGTCGCGCCTCCGATCTTGCGACCAAGGCGCCGTATTTGCTGACGCTGCCGAGCCCATTTCGTATTCGCCAGCAAGCGGACGAGGCCAACCGCACGGTTAACGAGATCCTCGGTGGCGTTTCGCCCGATGATGCCGAGATGGTCGCCAATCTTCGCAAGCTTTCGGAGAACGTCGACCGATTGGCGGACGTTGCGAGCGAACGTGCCCGCCTGACCGACCGAATCCTGCGCATCAACGCCGAGATAGCGATCCTTGAACGGCGTTATTCTGACAACGCCCGCCAAACCGACAGGTCACTTGCCGAGGCGCATCGATGGCTTGAACTGCAGCGGATGGCTGGCGCACTTATTGGCGCAGGACGTGCTGGAAATCTGGTTGCAGTTGGAGAGTATCAACGCGAGTTTCGCGTCATGATCGCCCGCCTGGGGTCTCGTGCGTCCGGCGAAGCATGGGACCTACGTTCTCGCGCCGAGGGGCCGGACGGCCTGTTCGAGCTGCGCAGGCAGGAACTCGCGCGCCAGATCGAGGCGGAAGCTGCCCTCGATCGCATCCGGCTTGGAGCCGAAGCCACCAATCTTTACGCAGCGCAAACCGGCGCTCGTGCGCAGGCGGATATCGCCGCCGAGCGGGACCGCGCCCGCTCCTCGTTGACGCTTGCGAAAAGCATCATCCTGATTGCGGTTCTTGCGAGCGCTGTCGTCGCGATCACGGCCGGCATCTTTGTCTCGAGTTACGTGGCAGCGAACCTGCGGGCCATATCGGAGGCCATGTCGCGCCTGGCGGTCGGCGACCGCTCCAGCCGCCTGCCGCGCACCACCCACCCGGGCGATGAGATCGGCAAGCTGTTCCAGTCCTTCCGCGCATTCCGCGCGAACGCACTCCGGCTGGATCGCTCCAACCGACAGCTTGCCCAGCGCAATGCGCTGTTCCAGAACCTCTATGACGGAATGAGCGACGGCCTTGCGATCCTATCGGAAACCGGTGCCCTGGTCGCGCGTAACAGCCGATTTGCGCAAGTAGCGGGCTTCGCAACAGAAGCATTGGCTGGCCGGCCCGTGATGGCGGGTCTTTTAGCGGAAGCAGGTTGGACGCGCGTTGATGGTGCTGATGGCTTTGCCGAACTGCATCATCCCAATGGGCGCGTTTTGGAACTGCGCGAAAGCCGGTTGGCGACAGGCGGCTCGGTGATGTTGTTCTCGGATGCGTCGAAACGAAGAGAGCTGGAAGACAGGCTTCGATCGGTCCAGCGGACGGAAGCGCTGGGCAAGATTTCCGGAGAAGTCGCACACGACTTCGGCAATATTCTTTCGACGATCTCCACCAGCCTTCATCTCATGGAAACAGCTTCCCCGGAGCGAATGTCGGGTCTGCGGCAGTCGATCGGTTCGGCGCTCGAAGTCGGTACATCGCTCACGCAACGACTGCTTGCCTTCGCCCGCCGGCTGAACCTCGAGCCCGAGGTCGTGGACCTCAATACCCTGCTTCAGGGCGTCGAGGATCTTATCGGGTTTGCCCTCTCCGAAGAGATTGAGTTCGAAATCAAGGTGACCGATAAGCCGTTGATGGTGAGGGTCGATCCTGGTCAGATGGAAAGCGCGCTCCTCAACCTCTGCCTGAACGCCGGGCAGGCGATCAGCGGGGCCGGTCGCGTCGAGATCCGCCTGAGCCTGAAGTCACACGAAATCGCCCAGATAGAGGTTTCGGATACCGGGCGGGGCATGTCGCCGGAAGTACTGGCACAGGCGACCGAACCGTTTTTCACGACCCGCGCTGACGGCACCGGGACCGGGCTTGGGCTTGCGATGGTATACGGCTTCATCCGCCAGTCGGGCGGTGACCTGGAAATGACTTCGACCGTCGGCAATGGCACGACGGTACGCCTGCTTCTGCCTCTCGCCTCGGCCGAACACAGGAAGTTCATCGTTCCAGGCCCGGTCCTTCTGGTGGAAGACAATCCCGTCGACGCCGCGCATGCCCGGCGCTTGCTCGAGACTCCCAAGCTCATCGAAGCCTGCTCGGTAGCTGAGGCGCTGGATATTCTTGCTTCACGCGACCCGTTCGAACTCGTCGTGACAGACTTCAACCTGCTGGGCGAAGCCGCCGGCTGGCGTATCGCTGAGACGGCGCTCACCCGCTCCGCCGAAACGAAGGTCATCGTCGTGTCCGGCAATCTTCCGGACAGCTCACCTCTTGCCGGTCGCTTTGCCGGCCGCATTTTCTGCCTCACCAAGCCGCTGACATCTGCCGCCCTGGCGGCCTGCATCCATGAAAGCCTGCCTGCATGATCGCAATGCCCAAAGCCCTCATCTTCGACTGCGACGGCACGCTCGCGCTCACAGGCGAACTGCATTTCAAGGCGTTTGCGAATGCCTTCGTTGCCCAAGGGGCAACGCTTGAGCGTTCGTTCTACGACACACGCACCGGCCTCTCTAGGCAGGCGCTGATCGAAGAGTGGAACAGCGCTTCAGCCCGGCAGGTCGAACCTGCCCGGCTTTACCGAGAAAGCCTTGAGCAAGCGCGTGCGCTTGCCGCTGGAGGTCATGCGGCCCCCAATCCACCGGTCGCCGAACTCGCCCACGCTTGGGGAGCCCGGCCGTCCGCCGTGGCATCCAACGGCGAGGCCTCCGTCGTGAAAGCCACGCTGGAGGCCTGCCAGCTACTTCACCTGTTCGACGCAATTGTCACGGTTGACGATGTCGCGGAGGGAAAACCGGACCCGAGCATGTTCCTGCTTGCCGCCGAACGTCTGGCCACCACGCCTGCCGATTGCCTCGTGCTGGAAGACAGCACGCAGGGCATCGAGGCTGCGCGACGCGCCGGTATGATGTTCCTCGACGTTCGCGAAGCCGATGCGCGCGCCAGAGTCGCGGCTCTTCTCGAGCAGCTGCCCGCTTCCGCCATGGCTTGAGGCTGGTCGCTACATAGAGTTCGGCAAGAACATCACGATCGCGGGGAACGCCACGAAGAGGATCAGCCGCAACAGGTCCGTAATCACGAAGGGGATGATGCCCTTGAAGATCGTGACGAGGCTGACGTCCTTGTTGATGGAGTTGATGACGAAGACGTTCATGCCGATTGGCGGGGTGATCAGGCCAAGTTCTACGGTCATCACCACTATGATGCCGAACCAGATCGGATCAAAGCCAAGCTGGGTGATCACGGGGAAGACGATCGGCACCAGGAGGATCACCATCGCCATTGCATCGAGGATGCAGCCCATCAGCAGGAAGAAGCCGAGGATCAGCCACAGCGTCGGATAGGGCCCGAGATCGAGATGGACCAGAAAGGCGGCGATTTTCTGCGGCGTCTGGGTGATCACCAGAAAGTAGTTGAAGAGCATCGCGCCGATCAGGATCGTGTAGATCGCGACCGAGGTCGTCAGCGCCTCGACAAGCGACTCCATGATCCGGCGGGTATTCAGCCTGCCGCGCAGGATACCGATCAGCGCCGTCAGGAACGCACCTGCGGCTGCGGCTTCCGTGGGCGTCACGACGCCCGCATAGATCCCGCCGATGATGGCGATGAACAAGAGGGCAACGGCCCAGATGCCCTTCAGCGACTGCAGCCGCTCGCTGCCTGACACCTTGGCACCCGGCGGGAGGTGTTTCCAATAAGCGACGTAAACGCAGGCCATGTACATCAGGACGGCGACCAGTCCGGGAATAATGCCTGCGATGAACAGTTTTCCCACATCCTGCTCGGTGATGTAGCCGTAGATCGCCAGCACCACCGATGGCGGAATGAGGATTCCGAGCGTGCCGCCACCGGCAATGACCCCAGTCGCAAGCTTGTCGGAGTAGCCGAAGCGGCGCATCTCCGGCAGCGCCACGTTGCTCATGGTCGCCGCCGTGGCGACCGATGAACCCGAGATCGCGGCAAAGCCGGCACAGGCGGAGATGGTGGCGAGCGCCAGCCCGCCTCGCAACTGCCCAAGCCATGCCTGTCCGGCTCGAAACAGCTCACGCGACATGCCGGAATGGGTGGCGAAAACCCCCATCAGCACGAACATCGGGATAAGGGAGAGGTTGTAGTCGGTTATCGTACGCAGCGGCGAGATCGCGAGCTGGTTCAGCGCCGGTTTCCAGCCGGCAACAACGGCAAAGCCGCCGACCCCGACGAGGCTCATGGCTACGCCGATCGGCACCCGGAACGCGAGCATGGCGAACAAGGCGACAAAGCCGCCGATGGCAATCCAGTCCAGGCTAGTCATGAATGTTCTCGCTTGGTGAGATCGGGCTTGCCTGCCGGCCGGCTGCGAGCATGCCAAAGCGCAGCATGGCCATGGCCACTGCCATGAGCGCGCCAATCCAGATGATGCCGATGAAAGGCCACACCGGCAGCCTCAGATCGAATGTTGCCTCGTGGCTGGCATAGGCACTGGCAAGCCGCGAAAAGATCTTCCATGCAAGAAGCACCGAAAACAGTAGCAACACGGCCTGTGCGAAGACATCAATGGCACGCCGGAACGCTGGCCGCACAGCTTCGGCCAGCAGGTCGACGGTGATGTGCCGGCCTGAGAAGCCAAGTACGGCAAAACCCCACATCACGGTGATGCCGAGCAGCAACCGGGCGATGTCGAAGGAATCCGGGATCGGGTAAGCGAATAGATACCGCCCGATCGCCGACGCGAAGATCACGACGGTGACGATGGCGAGGCAAAGCCCCGCCATCACTTCCACGCCACGCGTCAGTTGATTCAAGGCCCGTTCCAGCCTGTCCATGTTTTTCAGCCTATTCCGCGAGAGCCTTTTCAGCGGCGAGAGCAGACTTGAACGCCGAGAAAATGGCCTCCGAGTCTCCACCGGCAGCCTTCACTTGCTCATGCCACTTGTCCGTCAGCGGCTTGGCTGATTCCTTCCATGCGTTCATCTCTTCCGCGGTCGGCTTGTAGACAGTGTGATCCTTCTGCGAGAGCGCCTTCTCACGTCCCGAGGCTTCCTGGTCAGCCCAGCCCGCAGAGATCTTTTCGGCCCATTCGCTGGTGCAATGGTCGTCGATGACCTTGCGCTCGTCGTCAGCCAGCCCTTCGTAGCTCGCCTTGTTCATCGCCATGACGAAGGTTGTCGTGTAGAGCGGCATGTCGATATGGTGCTTCGTCACCGCATCGACGCCGAAGAGATAGACGCTGTCCCAAGGGAAGGTGATGGCGTCAGCCGCACCACGGGCGATGACTTCTCGGGCTTCCGGTGCCGGCACCTGGACGCTCGCCCCGCCGAGCAGGTTCACGTAGCTCCCCATGGTTGCCTGGGCAGGCCGGATGTTCTTGCCCTTGATGTCGCCCGGCACACGCATCGCTTCGCGGGAGTGGATCGTGCCGGGATCTTGGACGAAAGCCATGCAGACATGGACGTCCGCCATCTCCTTTTCGGCATAGGCACGATACCAGCTGTCGAACGCCTTGGACCCGCCCTTGGCATTCGTCACCATGAAGGGAAGCTCGCCTGCAGAGATGATCGGGAAACGTCCCGGCTGGTAACCCGGGTTTACGAAGGTGATGTCGGCGATACCGTCACGCGCCATGTCATAGTGGTCGGTCGCCGAGCCCAGTTGCTGGGCCGGGAAGATCGTCATCGTGACCTTGCCGCCTGAAGCATCGCTGATCGACTTGATCCAGGGCTCGAAACCCGTGGTTTGCAGCGTGTGCTGCGGCGGCAGCCAGTGGGCGAGCCTGAGCTCAGCGGCTCCTGCTGCCTGAGCGGCGACTGCTGCCATGCCAAGTGCCACTAAAGTGGATGTAGCTTTCATCTTCCTTCTCCTCCCAATGACCGCTCTCCTATGCGGTCGTGTTGATCAAAGACCGTCCATCGTGATGCCGACACTCTCCTCCAGTCCGGCAAAATCTGACGCCCATCGTTCCGCAATCTCGTCCGCGCTCCAGCCGCCCTTGCAAAGCGCCACCTGCTTTTCCTGCGGGTGAGACCAAAGCGATAATCTGTCCCCCCCGATGCCGATGCATTGGCCGGTGATCGTTGAAGACCTGTCAGATGCCAGGAACACGGCAAGCGGCGCGACATCTTCAGCCGTGCCGATACCGAAGCTGGCGCGCAGGTTGTCCGGCAGAGGCTCCCCGCGTTCGGCGGCTTCCGCATACCCTTGGAGCGCGGGTATCGTACTCGTCATCCGCGTCAGAGCGTTCGGGAGGATCGCATTCACCGTGACACGCGTCTTAGCGAGTTCCATCGACCAAGTGCGGGTCATGGCGGCAATTCCGGCCTTTGCTGCGGAATAAGCTGTCTGCCCAAAGTTGCCGCGTTGGCCTGCCAGCGACGACACGAGGATCAGCCGTCCACCGCCGCCGGCTTCACGGAAGTGACGCGCAGCGGCACGCGCGCAGGTGAAGGTTCCGCGCAAGTGCGTTTCTATGACGGAATCGAAGTCCTCGTCGCCGGTGTTCCAGAGCACGCGGTCGCGAAGGTTGCCAGCGTTCGTCACCATGATGTCGAGACGACCGAAAGCCGAAAGAGCGGTCTCGACGCAGGCCTGTGCCGCCTCGCTGGAGCCGATGGCATGAACGGCAGGCGCTGCCTTTCCGCCAGCCTCGGATATGGTGGCGACGACTTCCTCCACCGCATCACCATCGAGATCATTGACGACAACTGAGGCGCCGGCGTGCGCCAGGGCGAGCGCAGTGGCGCGGCCAATACCGCGTCCCGAACCGGTTACGATTGCCGACTTACCCGAGAGGTCGATCGATGTTGCCATGTTATCGTCCGACATAGGCGGGCTGCCTCTTTTCCATGAAGGCGCGCGGGCCCTCGCGTGCGTCACTGGTCGCCATCACGCGATCCTTGGCGGCGTCTTCCAGCGCATAACCCTCCTCCAGGGTGCGCCCGCTGGAGGCGAGCACCGTCCTCTTGATCTCGCTGACGGCAACGGGACCGTTGGCCGCGATCTTGGTCGCCAGCGCCCAGGCGCGCGGCAGCACCTCTTCAGGCGGAACAACATAATTCACCAACCCCGCCAGGCGCGCGGACTCTGCATCGAGGCTGTCGCCGACGAGCAGCATCTCCATCGCAACGCAATAAGAGACCTGCCGCGGCAGCCGGACGAGCGAGCCGGCGAATGGAATCAAAGCTCGCTTGGCTTCCGGAAGGCCAAAGGTGGCGTGGCTCGCGGCGATCCGGATGTCGGTAGCCAGCATCGTTTCCATGCCGCCGGCAAGACAGGCGCCGTTGATGGCAGCGATGATGGGCTTGTTGAGTTCGAAGTTACGCAGCGCCGACCGGCTCATGACAGTCGGATCGTCCAGCACGCGATGATCCCATTCCGTTTCAGGTTTGCGCGCACCCGTCAGAAGCGGCAGGGTGAGCGCGAGATCGCCGCCGGAACAGAATGCCTTATCGCCCGCGCCTGTCAGGATGCACACCCGCTGGTCCGGATCCTCTGCAAAAGCGGCAAAGGCATCTGACAGCCGGCACGCCATTTCGGGGCTGATGGCGTTGCGCGCCTGTGGGCGATTGAGCGTCAACAGCAGAATGCCGTCACGCGTTTCGCTGAGCAGGGCCGGTTCCTGGTCCTTCATCTTCCTCCCAAATTCTCACTGACGATCGCCGCGGCCATCTCCCGCAGCGCAAATTTCTGCACCTTCCCGTTTGCGGTCATCGGCAGGGTGTCGACAAAATGAATGTAGCGCGGCACCTTCTGGCGGCTCATGTTGTCCTTGCAATGCTGCCGTAGAGCTTCAGGCAACAGGGTCACTCCCGGTCGGAGCTTGACGAAAGCGAAGATCTCCTCGCCGAGATCCCGGTCGGGCACGCCAACCACATAGGCATCCGCGACATCCGGGTGGCTCTGCAGAAACTTCTCGATCTCTACCGGATAGATGTTTTCGCCGCCGCGGATCAGCATGTCCTTGATCCGGCCGACGATGCGAAGATGGCCATCGGCTTCGAGAACCGCGAGATCGCCCGATGAGAGCCAGCCCTCTCCATCGATCGCCTTCTCCGTCGCGTCCGGCATGTCGAAATAGCCGGCCGTGATCTGGTAGCCGCGGATCTTCAACTCGCCGATTTCACCGCACTTCAGCGTGACGCCGGTTTCCGGGTGGGCGATGTGCAGTTCGGTATATGGCAAGGGTATGCCGGCGGTAGAAATCTTCTGCTCGAAGTCGTCATCCGGGCTCGTCTGCGTGATAATCGGGCTCGCTTCCGTCATGCCCATGATAATCATCGGTTCGGCACCGAAGCCGTCATGGAGACGCCGCATCATCTCCGGTGGAATCGAGGTGCCTCCCGTGAAGGCGATGCGAAGGGAAGATAGGTCTGGTGCGCGATCCCCAAGACGGTCCAGTTCTTCAAGCATGCGCAGATACATCGTCGGTACGGCGTTGATGGCGGTTATGCGTTCCCTTGCGCCAAATTCCACCATGTGACGCGCATCAAAGCCCGGCATCAGCACGAGGCATCCACCCGACATCAGCATGCCAAGCACATTGCAGACACAACCTGCGGTGTGAAACAGGGGCATGGCGCTCAGAAGCCTGTCGTCCGGACAAAAACCCGCTCGCGCAGACATGAGATTGGCATTGTTGACGATGCTGAGATGCCGCAGCATCGCGCCTTTCGGCGAGCCCGTGGTGCCGCTGGTAAACTGGATCTGGGCAATATCGGACGGAGAGACGGCGGCTTCCGCTTGTGCCAGCGCCTCAGGGTCGGCTTGATCGGCAAGCGACAGGAACTCGTCCCACCTAATCGCTCCCGGCGCGGCCGCATCACCAATTACACAGAGCTTCTCCAGGTGCGGGAGGCCTGGCCGCAGCGACGAGAGGGCCGAGGAGACATCATACCCGCGCTGCTCGGCGTTAAAGAAGAAGACGCTCGCCTTGGATTTGGCAAGGATATAGCCGACTTCGTCGCGCCGCAGCGCGGTGTTGATCGTCACCAGAACGGCGCCGATCCGCGCAAGACCGTATTCCAGGAGGACCCATTCGGGAGAGTTCACAGCCATGACAGCGACATGATCGCCGGCGCGGACGCCCCAGCGGAGCAGCGCTTGAGCCACACGGTCTGCCTGCTGATCAAGCTCGGCATAGGTCCAGCGGAGCTGTCGACCACTCGCCGGATCTTCAAAGACCAAGGCCGACGCCTGCGGATCTTTTCGAGCGCGCCGCCGAAGCGCCTCGCCCACCGTCAGATCGTGTAGCGGCGCACCTTCCCCTTCCGGATGCCAGTGTGCAACGCCGTCATGAACTGCCACCTTGCGTTCTCCTCCCCGACAACGAAAGTCTTCGACACGATCGTGCAATCCGCTAGAATGGCATCATTGGTCGATGTCGAATTGTTCGATATCGAACTATATAGTTGATGTGATGGAAGTCAATGAGGGGTTGAGCGTGGAAGATCAAAACGGCGGTGAGTTGAAAGCCGGCTCCCAAGAACGCTCGATCGCCTACAAGCTGCGCCTTGCCCAGATCATGGCCTATCAGGCGTTCGAGGAACAGGTGAAAGGTTTTGGCGCCGCGCCTCGCTACCTCGGTCTGCTCTGTGTGATCCGCGCCAATCCCGGACAGACCCAGACGAAGCTGGCAGAGGCAATAGCCCTGCAGCGCTCCAGCCTCGTGACGATCCTTGATCGTCTCGAAGCCGACGGGCTCTTGGAGCGTCGCAGTTCGGAAACAGACCGTCGCGCAAAATCCGTCTGGCTGACGCCGGAGGGAGAGAAGGTCGTCCGCACGCTGGTGGAACAGGCGGACCAGCACGAACAGGTGCTCTGTGAGACCCTGTCCGCTGAACAGCGGAACGAGGTACTGAACGGGCTGGAAACAATCATCGCCAACCTACGCAGAAAGATCGGTCGGTCGAGCGAGGCAGGAGAACCCTGACTGGCGAGCGAACCGCAACCGAACGCAAAAGTAACAGTTACTCGGATTTGCGGCCCATCTCCGCCGGCATTTCTTCAACCGGAACGATTCTTACTGCCTCCGCGTCTTGCCTTCTACCAAAAGACAACGATCGCACTATCTCACACGCCGTCATGGAGGATGAATGACAGACATCTCAGCAGCGAAAGCGAAGACCGGGGTAGACGGGCTGGACGACGTTCTATCCGGCGGACTTTCACGCCGTCACGTCTTCCTGCTGGAGGGTGAACCCGGCTCTGGCAAGACGACGATTGCGCTGCAATTCCTGCTGGAAGGTGCCAGTATCGGCGAACGCTGCCTCTACATTACGTTGTCCGAGACTGAAGAAGAGCTGCGCGAAAGCGCTCTGTCGCACGACAAGGAAATCGGAGACCAGATCACGATCTTCGAGCTTGTTCCGCCCGAAAGCCTGCTTGATGCGGACCAGCAGCAGAGCCTGCTCTATTCCTCCGACCTGGAGCTCGGCGAAACCACCAAGCTCATCTTCGAAACCTTTGAGCGGGTGAAGCCGCATCGGGTGGTCATCGACAGCCTTTCGGAAATCCGGCTGCTCGCCCAGAGTTCGCTGCGATACCGACGCCAGATCCTGGCACTGAAACACTTCTTTTCCCGCTCCGATGCCACGGTCCTGCTGCTCGATGACATGACTTCGGAAGCCATGGACAAGACGGTTCACAGCGTGGTGCACGGCGTCATTCACCTGGAACAGCTTGCACCGGATTATGGATCTGAGCGGCGTAGACTTCGCGTCCTGAAATACCGTGGCCAAGCCTTCCGCGGCGGCTACCACGATTTTATCATCAAGACCGGCGGCGTCGCCGTGTTTCCGCGGCTGCGTTCCATCGAGCACAGGTCCGGCTTCGAGCGGACGATCCTGCCCAGCGGCATCAGCGGGTTTGACGATCTGCTCGGCGGCGGCATCGCGCGCGGATCAAGCACGTTGCTGATTGGCCCGGCCGGTACGGGAAAAAGCCTGTTTGCTTTGCAGTTCGTCGAACCTGCCATTCGACGCGGCGAGCGCGCGGCGGTGTTCGTCTTCGATGAAGAACTCGGCCTGCTGTTCTCCCGCACCAAGGCCATGGGGCTCGATCTTGAGGCCATGCAGGCTGACGGGCTCGTTTACATCGAGCAGCTCGACGCTGCCGAATTGTCACCCGGCGAATTCGCCCAGCGTGTGCGCGACAGGGTCGCCAGCTTCTCCGCAAAGACCGTCGTGATCGATAGCATCAACGGTTATCAGGCTGCGATGCCGGGGGAAAATGCCCTCATTCTCCACATGCACGAATTGCTGCAATACCTGAACCGGCAGGGCGCCAATACCTTCATCACCGTCGCACAACACGGCCTGGTCGGGGACATGAAGTCACCGGTGGACGTGACCTACCTTGCAGACACCGTCATCCTGCTCCGTTATTTCGAGGCGGAAGGGCGGGTTCGCCGCGCAATTTCCGTCATCAAGAAGCGTACGGGCCATCACGAGGACACCATTCGCGAATACAAGATCGGCACCAAGGGGCTGACGCTCGGCGAGCCACTTTGCGGCTTCCAGGGGATCCTGCGCGGCGTCCCCCTTTTTGTGGGCGACAGGCAACCCTTGCTGCAGAACCATGACGAGGATGGCTCCCATTCTTGAGCGCGACGTGCTTGGCCTGATCCATGCCCCGCTGGGCCGCGATGCGCAGATCGCCGCAACCTTGCTTAAGGAAGCGGGACTCTGCGCGAAAGTCGCGCCCACGTTGGATGATCTGGTGATAAGCCTCGACGACAGGACCGCCTTCGTCGTGATGACCGAGGAGTCCTTGCGCTGGGCGGACCTGCGTCCACTTTCCGCCTGGATCGACGCCCAGCCAAGCTGGTCGGACTTGCCCTTCATCATCATGACGGCGCGCGGCGGTGGGCCGGAGCATAATCCAGCTGCTGCCCGGCTGTTGGAGGTGCTCGGCAATGTCAGCTTTATCGAGCGACCTTTCCACGCCACGACATTCATCAGTGTTACCCGCTCCGCCATGCGCGCCCGCCGCCGGCAATATGAAGCACGCATGCGCATGGAAGCGCTGGACGAAGGGGAGCGCCGCCTCCAGACGGCCCTGCAGGCGGGTCGGCTTGGCGCATGGGAGCTCGACCTCGCAACCAATGCACTGACGACATCTTCCACCTGCAGGAGCATATTCGGCCGTGGGCCGGAAGACGACTTTACCTATGAGGACCTGCTGCGATCCATCCATCCCGAAGACATCGGGCGCATGAAGGAAGCGGTTCGCAACACGATCGAAACGGGAGCTGACTACGCGGTCGCCTATCGCACTGTCTGGCCCAACGGCTCCGTCCATGGCGCTGAAATCCGCGCACAGCTTCACCGCGACCGCACGGGCCGGCCGGTCAAGCTCGTCGGCGTCTCGGCAGACATCACCGAACGGCTGAAGGCGGAGGAGCAGCAACGTCACCTCAACGAGGTTCTGGAGGAGCGTGTCGCCGAACGCACACGCGAGCTTGAAGAGGCGCATCAGCTGGTGCTGGCGGAGGTGAGCCAGCGCGAACGTGCCGAAGAACAGCTTCGCCAGGCACAGAAGATGGAGGCGATCGGCCAGCTGACGGGCGGGGTAGCCCACGACTTCAACAACCTGCTGATGGCGGTACTGGGCAATCTGGAGCTTCTGCGCAAGCACCTAGCTGGCGACGTGAAGGCAACTCGGCTGATCGATGGCGCGCTTCAGGGCGCAAAACGCGGCGCCTCGCTCACCCAGCGGCTGCTTGCCTTTGCCCGCCGGCAGGACCTTCAGGTGGGGCCGGTTGACCTCGCGCGCCTCGTCACCGAAATGGAAGACCTCTTGCAGCGGTCAGTCGGCTCGCGCATCGCGGTGGGGGTCGCCGTTCCGGAACGCCTCCCTCCGGTCTCCGCCGATGCCAACCAGGTGGAACTCGCCCTGCTCAACCTCGCGGTCAATGCGCGTGATGCGATGCCGGACGGCGGCGCGATCCGCATCGAACTTAAGGAGATTGAACACACTGCGGAAGCCGATGGGCTTGTGCCCGGTCGCTATGTCGTGCTTGCGGTCATCGACCAGGGCCAGGGCATGGATGCGGCCACTTTGCAAAAGGCGATCGAGCCCTTCTTCTCAACGAAGGAGCTCGGCAAGGGTACCGGACTCGGTCTTTCGATGGTCCACGGTCTTGCTCTACAGCTAAACGGCCGGTTGAAGCTGACGAGTGCTCCGGGCAGGGGAACGACCGCCGAACTCTGGATCCCGGTCTCGACCACTGATGTTCCGGAACAGGAGCAACGAACAGCGACCGAAACCTCCGCCGAAGCCAGCCCAAAACGAATCCTGCTCGTCGATGACGACGTGCTGATCGCCATGAGCTCAGCCGACATGCTGAGCGACCTCGGCCATGAGGTGGTCGAGGCGCATTCCGGCAAGGAGGCGCTTGCCTTGATCGACGGTGGCGCCACCTTCGACCTGATGATCACAGATTATTCGATGCCCGGCATGACGGGCGCGGAACTGGCGAAGGCCGCCCGCGACCGCTTGCCGAGCCTGCCGATCCTCCTTGCCTCCGGCTACGCCGACCTGCCTTCCGGCATAGAGATAGACGTGGCACGCCTGGCAAAGCCCTATACCCAGGAGCAGCTGGCCACCATGCTGGGTAAAGTGTTTTGAGCCGCGACCAAAGCACTCTCCGATAGGCCGTTCACCGGTCGTCAGAAACGGCGATCTTGAGCTCCAGCATCGCCTGCCGCTTCTCACGGCGGATTACGTCGATTGCCCTCTCGAGTGCCGCGGGCAGGTCTTGGCCATGTTCGACGCGTTCGGTATAGGCGCGGCTTGCGGCCGCGATATTTGTATAGTCGGGCGCCGGCTCGAGCGACACGAGCGGCATCCTGTTGGCTTTTACCGCAGCGCCCTCCGGATAACTCCGCACGACCGAGCGCCGCACCGCGTTCCAGATCCCGTTGTTCTTCACGATCGTCAGCACCGGAAGCTGAAGCGCCTCGGCAATCTGGTGACAGGCAACAGGGTTGGAGAACATGTAGGATCCATCGCCGACGCAGGCGATGCAGAGCCGGTCGCGGTCCGCGAGCTGAGCGCCCAGTGCCGCAGGTAGCCCCCAGCCGAGGCCGCCGGAATGCGGGTTGTTGAAGATGCGGTTTGGTCCGGTCACCTTCATCATGTCGGGCACGATCCCAAGCTCGGAGAACACCACTGCACGCTCGTCCATCGCCTCTGAGAGGCAGTGGCTCATCCACTCCGCCGTCATCGGGTCTTCGCAGCCCGCCACCGCGAGCGAGGCTGCTCGCTCCAGTCGCTGCCGACTGCGCCCGGCGATCAGGTTCCGCCGTTCCGCGACATCCCTCAAGAGTGGCCGCATCGCTTCCGCAAGCGCAGCGACGCCTGCGGCGGGATCGCCGAGAATGGAAAGGTCGCTGCGGAAGCCTCTAATCGGCATACGTTGAAACTGCGGATCAGGACCAAGGTGAATAACGCGGGTGCCCTCGCCCGGATGATGCAGAGACTCCATCCAAGGAATGGCGCTGTCGACAACGATAACGACATCCGCTTCAGCGAGCGGCGCCTTCACGTCATAGCCGAGGAACATCGGATGCGCCGAAGGCATGACGTTGCGGACGGTGAATGGCTCAACCACCGGAATCGCGAATTCCTCGGCCAATTGCAGGATCTCCCGAGCAGCACTTCCATCGGGGCTGCTGCGCTGGCAGATGACGAGTGGAGCGCGCGCGTCGGAAAGCCAGTCTGCCGCGATGCGGATTGCCTCCGGATCCGGGTAGGCTCGCGACGACACCGCCTGCGGCGAGGCAGGACGTGCCGCCGAGGCTGGCACCGTTTCCATGAGAGGTTCGCGCGGCAGGCTGACGTAAACGGGGCCGCGCGGCTCGCTCATCGCTAGTGTCGTTGCACGTCCCGCCAGCAAGTCTCCCTGCTCCGGATACCGCATCTCATAATGGAACTTGGTGACATCGCTGACCATCGACGACTGATCGTACATCTCCTGACCGTATTGGATCGGCGTGACCCGGGCACCGCGACGGCCGCTTTCGGTTATTGGGGTCCGGCCCGACAGCACCACGACGGGAATATTGTCGCTTGCCGCGTTGATGACTCCCATCACTGAATTGGCCAACCCCACATTCACATGCACCATCGTTGCCTGCGGTTCGCCGGTCACGAGGTAGTAGCCGTGTGCCATTGCGACACTTGCCGTCTCATGAGGAACGGTGATCGGTTCGGGAACAACATCCTCCGACAGCGATACAAACGCCTCGATGATTGGCGGGAAGTCGGTCCCAGCGTTGGCGAAGATGTAATCTATTCCGTTGCGCTTCAGCCCCAGCAGCAGGGATTCAGCACCTGTCATCTCCGACTGCGATGTCGATGTTTCATTTTTTACGTCCACGATTTCCTCCCAGACAGCATTCAAGGCGAAGCCTTCGATGGTACGCACTCAAGCTCCTGCACCAAAAATGCACTTGTAAAATTGACAAATGCAAGAGAGTATCCTGTAATAATCTCTCATATTGAGATTTTGTATCGGTAGCTCGACCGATGGAGGAAACGAGCGGGAGGAACAAGACATGAAGCATAAGCTGTTCGCAGCCGCCCTTGCGGCCGGCCTTGCCGTCTTCGGCAATGCAGACGCCCAGACCGTGGGCATCGCTACCTCGAACCCTGGTTCGATCTTCCACAATATCGGCACGGCAGTCGCAAAAGCGGCCAACGATGCAGGCCTCAACGCTACCATTCAACCAGCCACCAGCCCCAATCAGTACATGCCGCTGGTGAATCAGAACGACGTGGAATTCGGCGTCGGCAATCTCGAAGAATTCAATAACGCCCTGAAGGGCGAGGCCTGGTTCAAAGGCAGCGTCAACGAAAACCTTCGCGTGGTCGGGCTCATCATGCCCATCAAGGAAGCGATCTTCGTTCGCGCCGATAGCGACATCAAGACAACGGCTGACCTTAAGGGCAAACCGATGGTGGACGGTTATACCGCGCAGCAGACAATCCTGCCGCAGCTCGACGCGATCTACGCCACGGCGGGCTTGACCCGCGCCGACATGAAGCCGGTGCAGGTACCAAGCGTCGTTGCAGGCGCCGATGCCTTCATTTCCGGCCAGAGTGTCGGGTTCATCTTCGCTCATGGCGCTGGCAAGGTGCGAGAGGCAGATGCGGCCGTTGGCGGGCTGCGCGCGCTGACCATTCCCGACACGGAAGAGGCGAAGGCAGCGATCCGCAAGCACTGGAAATCCGGTTATGTCGTGAAGATGGAGCCCGGACCGGCAACGCCAGGGGTGCTGGAAGCGGGAACTTACATCGCCTATCCGCAGCTCGTTTTCACCAATGCCGCAGCCGATGAGGAAGCGGTCTACAAGATGACCAAGGTCATCTACGAGAGCAAGGACTCCATGAAGGCTGCCTTCCCGCCCTTCGCGGAGTTCGAGCCGAAGGACATGATCGGCGAGACAGCACCCGGCGAATATCATCCAGGCGCCATCCGCTTCTACAAGGAAGTGGGGCTTTGGAAAGAGTGACAACCATGGACGCGGAACGCACGAGGGAGCCCGCTTTCGGCGTTCCCGCCCATCTGTGGAAACCGATAGCTGCGGCGCTTGCCGCGGCTATCACGCTCGCCGCAATGGCGTGGTCGCTGGACGTGCCGCGCATGATGGGCGTGTCGTATTATCCTCAGCAGTTCCTGGCCATCATCCTCGCGCTGACCCTGCCGCTGACCTTCATGCTTTACCGGCCCAATCGCGAGCGGCGGCTCGACGAAACCCTGCCCTGGTATGACATCGCCTGCGCGATCCTGAGCCTCGGCGCCTGTGCCTACATCGCCATCAACTATGCATCCGTGGTGAACTTCGTCTTCACCCGACCCGTTGAAGCCTGGCTGCCGGGCGTCATCCTGCTGATCCTGCTTCTCGAGGGATTGCGGCGGTCGACCGGCTGGGTGCTGGTCGTCATCATGGTCGTCTTCCTGCTTTACGCGATGTTCGGCAATATCATCCCGGGCCGCCTGGCAGGCCGTCCCCAGGACTGGCAGAAGCTTGCCGGCTACATGGCCTATGACGTGAACGGCATCTTCGGATTGTCGCTCTCAGTTGGCGCGACCATCGTTGTCGCCTTCATCTTCTTCGGCGCGCTTTTGCAGACGACCGGCGGCGCCAGGTTCTTCACGGATGCAGCACTTCTATCCATGGGTCGCTATCGCGGCGGCTCGATGAAGATTGCAGTAGCCGCTTCCGGTTTGTTCGGCTCGATCTCCGGCTCTGCCGTGGCGAATGTGGTGGCGACTGGCGTCGTCACCATCCCGATGATCAAGCGCGACAGATATCCTGCGCACAAGGCCGGCGCCATCGAAGCGGTTGCCTCCACCGGCGGACAGTTGATGCCGCCCGTGATGGGTGCGGCCGCATTCCTGATGGCTGAATTCCTGCAGGTACCGTATTCCGATGTTGCGCTCGCAGCCCTCGTTCCTGCGCTGCTCTACTACGGCGCACTCTTCATCCAAGCCGACCTCGAGGCAGCCAAGCTTGGCATCAAGAGCGCGCCCGAAGACCAAATTCCCAGCGGCCGAACCATTGTCGGCGGCCTGCACTTCCTCATCGCGTTCGGGTTGTTGATCTACGCCCTCTTTTCGATGAACTGGCTTCCAGAGCGCGCGGCGTTCCTCGCCTGCGCGAGTGTCGTCGCGACAGCAGCCGTCTTCGGTTATGACGGGATGCGAGCCTCTCTCCGCCAGCTTCTGATGACGGTCGTGGACACGGGAGAGGCCGTGGTCGAAATCGTCGTCATCTCGGCCGCCGCCGGCATCGTCATCGGCGTGATGAACATTACCGGCCTTAGTTTCAACCTCACCTATGCGCTGGTGCAACTCGGCGGCGGCAGCGCAATCGTGCTGCTGCTGATGTCGGCCGTGGTCTGCATCATTCTTGGCATGGGGCTTCCCACGCTTGCCGTTTATGTGCTGCTGGCTTCGCTTGTTGCACCGGCACTGGTCGAGGTGGGGCTGCATCCGATGGCGGCACATCTCTTCGTGCTCTATTTCGGCATGATGTCCATGATAACGCCACCCATCGCGCTGGCCTCGTTTGCAGCCGCAAGCATCGCCAAGGCCGATCCTATCAAGACCGGGATTGCGTCTTGCAAGTTCGGCTGGATCGCCTTCGTGATCCCGTTCATGTTCGCCTATTCGCCGAGCCTGCTTCTTATCGGCGACACGGGTGAGGTGACCTGGGCCGTGATCACGGCAACCTTCGGCATGTGGCTTGTTTCGGCTGCGCTTGCGGGATATTTCGCCAACCGTCTGTCGATGCAGATGCGGATCATCTTCGCCGTGGCAGGCCTGCTTGCGCTCATCCCTGCCGGCGCTTTCCCAGGCGCGATTTACACGGACGCTGTTGGACTTGTGATAGGGGTACCGGCAATGATATTCGCCTACGTCAACGGTAGAAAAACGGTTCAGCAGGCGGCAACTTGACGACAACGGCGGTCAACAGTCTCGAACGCCTACAGGCTGTGCTGGAGGTCTTCACCGAAGACCGCCTGGAATGGACGCCCGAGGAAATGATGGAGGCGCTGGGCTATAGCCGCCCCACCCTCTATCGCTACCTGAAGATCCTCAAGGCCGCTGGTCTGTTGACGTCAATGCCCAATACCGGCTTTACCCTCGGCCCCAAGATCGTCGAGCTCGACTACCTCCTGAGAAAATCAGACGCGTTGATGAACAGCGGCGCGCCATTTCTCGAAAATCTCGTCTCGCAATACAGTTGCACAGCACTTCTGGTGCGCTGGTATGGTGAGAAGATCCTCTGCGTGGATTCCCGCAGTTCGGTAAAGAACCCCATCAGCTCCTATCCACGGGGGCGGCCAATGCCATTGAGCCGCGGCGCGATCGGTCGTTCCATCATGGCATTCCTCCCCAAGCGTCATCTGGTACCGCTGATTAAGAAGACCATGGCCGATATGAAGGCCGTTGGGCTTGGAGATACACCAGAAGAGGTTCAGGAGAGCTTAAAACGAGTGCGAAAGGCCGGCTTCGCGGTCGCTTATGGTGAAGTCACGCCAGGTGTGGTTGGTATCGCGGCGCCCGTTTTCGACGCCGGGCGTAGCCCGATCGCCAGTATCTGCTGCACGATTTCCGGAAGCCTCGTTGACGGCACCACCATCGATGCAATTGGCCAGCAAGTTCGCCAGGCAGGCGGCGAACTTAGCACCGCCCTTGCATCGCGCCGGCATCAACATACGCCATAAAATCTCATCATAAGAGAAAACGTGTTGACTTGTACGGTGCCCCTCCGCATCTTGGCTGCGGGAGGAGCGTGGGGCATCAGCGATCGCCTAGCCTCACCTCACGACGAACGGACGGGCCATTCATCTCTGGAGTGGGCCCGGCAGCACGGCAGGAGGAGGCCATTCATGAAGAAGATCGATATTTTCAACCACATCTGGCCAAAGCCCTTCTTCGATGCGTTGATCAACCATATCGGCACGATGACCGACATCACCATGCGCTCCGGCGCCGTTCCAATGATGACGGAACTGGATCGACGGTTCGAGGTCATGGACATGTTCGGCGAGGACTACCAGCAGGTGCTGTCCCTCGCCTCGCCCCCGCTTGAAAAACTCGCCGGACCTGAAAAGGCCGCCGATCTCAGCCGCATTGGCTCTGACTCAATGGCCGAGCTATGCCAGAAGTATCCCGAACGCTTCCCGGCCTTCATCGGCACGGCGGCGCTTAACAATCCCGACGCGGCTGTTGCGGAGGCACGGCGCGCTGTGGAAGATCTAGGCGCCGTCGGCATGCAGATCTTCACCAATGTCGGTGGCAAGCCGCTCGATCTTCCAGAGTTTGGTCCGTTCTTCGAATACATGGCCTCCGTCGGCAAGCCGGTCTGGATGCATCCTGCCCGCGGCGAAAACTTCCCGGACTACCTCAGCGAAAAGCGCTCCGAATATGAGATCTGGTGGACCTTCGGCTGGCCGTACGAGACCTCAGCCGCGATGGCGCGTATGGTGTTCTCCGGCATGTTCGACAAATACCCGGGTCTGAAGGTCATCACGCACCATGCCGGCGGCATGATCCCCTTCTTCGAAGGTCGGGTCGGCCCCGGCTGGGACCAGATGGGCAAACGCACGACGGACCGTGATCTGGGAGCGGTGCGCCGCTCTCTCAAGCGGCCCCACCTCGAGTATTTCAAGGACTTCTACGCCGATACAGCAAGCTTCGGCTCACGCATGGCGATCAAGCATGCAATCGAGTTTTTTGGTGAAGACCACGTGCTGTTTGCCTCCGATGCTCCCTTCGATCCGGAAGGCGGCCCGATGTATATCCGCGAGACGATCCGCATCCTTGATGAGCTCGACGTCTCGGAGAAGGTTCGCCGTAAGCTTTACCAGGATAATGCCGCCAATCTCCTCGGGCTGAAGGTTTGAGGAGAGCGAGCATGATGGACCACGGTCACTTCAGTCTTGTGGATGGCGTCTGGCTTCAAGGCACGAATGGTTGCTACGTCAGCCTCAATCCGGCTGATCGATCGCCAGTCGGCGAGGTGCATGGTCCAGACACGGCCGTCGCTGAACAAGCCGTTGCGGCGGCCGTGCGCGAGTTCCGCAAAGGCCAGTGGGCGCGCAGTCCCCGGACGCGCGCTGCCGCATTGAATGCGATGGCGGATGCGGCTGCCGCCATCGCCAATGACCTTATCGATCTTCTCGTGCGGGAGAACGGCAAGCTGCGCGCCGAAGCGACTGGTGAGGTAATGGCGTCTATTTCTGAGCTTCGCTACTACGCGGGGCTCTCACGCGATATCTTCGGCAGGACATTTTCCGGCCAGGCAGGCCAGTTGTCTCTGATCGATAAGGAACCTGCGGGTGTTTGCGCCGTCATCACGCCATGGAACGCACCGCTGACGCTCCTTGTGCGCTCGCTCGGTCCTGCCCTGGCTGCAGGGTGCACCGTCATCGTCAAGCCGCACCGCGCGACGTCGGTTGTCAGCAATCTCTTCATGCGCGCGATCACATCGGTCCCAAATCTACCAACGGGCGTCCTTCAATCGCTTAACGATCCGGAGGATTGGGTCGGCGCATGGCTGGTGAACCATGAACATATTCGGGTCATTTCCTTCACGGGTTCCACCGCGACCGGGGCGAAAATCGCAGGTTCGGCGGCCTCTCGCTTCAAGAAGCTATCCCTTGAGCTCGGAGGCAAGGCGCCCGCCGTTGTTTTGGAAGATGCCGATCTCGATCGTGCAGCGCGCGAGATCGCCAAGGGCATCACCGTTCTTTCCGGGCAGATGTGCGTCTGCATTTCCCGCGTTCTCGTTGACCGTCGGGTTGCGGAGGCGTTCCGGGATAAGCTCGTAGGGGAGCTTTCAGCGGTCCGGCCGGGCCCGGGACACCTCCCATCATCAACCATGGGTGCGATGTTCGATGATGGCGCGGTCGAGCGTCACATGACGAACCAGCAGACGGCACGCGCTCACCCTGACATGGAAGTCCTGCTGGCGGGCGAGGACCGTCGCGATGAAACCGGCGGCTGTTTTGTCACGCCGGCCTTGTTCTCGAGCCGCACCACCGGCCATCCGCTAATCCAGAACGAACTTTTCACGCCGATGGCGTCGTTCGAGACTTTCGAGAATCCCGAAGAGGCCGTCGCGCTTGCCAACGTTCCTGATTTCGGGCTCGCGGCGAGCGTCCACAGCACAGACATCAACCGCGCGCGGTGGGTAGCGAGCCGCATCGACAGCGGGACCGTTTGGATCAACTGCCATAACCGGCTGTTCGTTGAGGTGGAGACCGGCGGCTACAAATCGTCAGGCATCGGTAGGCTGCACGGAGTCGAGGCGCTCCTGGATTTCCAGGAGACGAAGCATGTTTATCTCGAGAATGATTACGAGCTGTAGGCGTGTATGAGCCACTATGACGTCATCATCGTTGGAGGTGGGCCGGTCGGCATGGGGCTGGCAATCGATCTTGGACAACGCGGGCTGCACGTCGCCGTTCTTGAGAAATACGCGCAGCCTCAGCCGGTACCGAAGGGCCAGAACCTCACCGGCCGCACGATGGAGATTGCTGTCAGCTGGGGGGTCGACAAGCGGCTTCGGGCGCTGCGCACCACAGATCGCGCCAAGAACACTGGCGGTTTGGTTAGCTGGGGGACGCTGCTCTCAGGGTATAACTACGAGTGGCTGAACCGCGGTTTGGTTTCACACTATTACGACGAGCCGAACGAGCGTCTGCCACAGTACAAGACGGAAGAAGCACTTCGCACACGCGCGGCCGAGATTGGCACGGTGACTGTAGAATACGGTGTGGAGTTCACGAATGTTACCCAGGACGAGTCCGGCTGCTGCGTGTCCGCCAGTCGCAAGGATGATGAGACGGAACTCCAACTGACGGCCAGCTACGTCGTTGGCTGTGACGGAAGCCGGTCCCGCTTGCGCGAGCAAGCTGGCCTCGTCCAGACCGTGGACGACCACGACAAGCGCATGCTGCTGGCGGTGTTTCGCTCAACCCAGCTTGACGAAGTGCTCGGCGAGCATCGGCACTATTCCATCTTCAACAACCTGTCGCCTGAGTTGAAGGGTTACTGGCAGTTCCTCGGGCGTGTTGATGACCAGCGGGAATGGTTTTTTCATGCCCCCGTGGGGCTCGAACAGGAATTCAGCGCCGGCGACCTCGCCAAACTGCTCGCGACAGTGGTCGGCAAGCCGTTTGATGTCGAGCTTGTCTACCTCGGCTTCTGGGACCTGCGATTTGGGCTTGCGGATTGCTACCGCAACAAGCGGCTGCTGATCGCGGGAGACGCGGCACATTCCCACCCACCTTATGGTGGTTACGGGATCAATTCCGGCTTCGAGGATGCCCGTAATCTCGGCTGGAAGCTTGAGGCCATTGTCAAAGGCTGGGCCTCGGACGGTCTTCTGGATACCTATGACTTCGAGCGCCGTCATGTGTTCGACTCCACCATCCGCGATTTTATTCGCAGATCCATCGAGAGCGACGCTGACTTCCTGAACAACTTCCACCCTGATCGCAATGCAGAGGCTTTCGCCGCCGAACTGGCACGTCGGCGCGAGTTCAGCGTTCGCGAGGTAGAGCAGTTCGCGCCGCATTATACCGGCTCGCCTCTATCTTATGGGACGCAAGGCCTCCCCTCGGCCCTCGGCAGCCATCAGTTCTCGGCCCTACCAGGCTTCAAGCTGTCGCGACATGCTGACTGTGTCGATCCAGGACCGATCCGGCCGGCTGAAGGTTTTGTTCTTGTCACCGGCTCGTCAACATTCGAACCTCCGGCAGGCCTTGCGGCCCCACTGCGTATTGTTGTTTCAGAAACAGCCGAAACGGCGGATCGCGCCATCCTTCTGCGCCCGGACGGATATGTCGCGCTGAATGAACCTATCGCGAATGCCGATCAGTCTCTCGAAACCTACTTCCGGACCAACGGATACCGCCTGTAGCCATTCGTTCGATCGGATCGTCCGTGTGTCTGCAGAGGTTAAGAAGCCGTTAAGCCTACCGCCCGGCGCCAAGGACTCCGGTTTCCGCGATAGCGAGGGGGCGTTGTCACGCCTCCAGACTCATGCATAATCAGCGTGGTTGACGGAAGGGAGGCGCAAATGCCCCAGGCGGGGATCCGGGTATTCGAACGACTGCCCACTGTCACCATCGAACCGCGGACGGGGAAAGCGTTTGCCTTTGCAGTGATCTGTTCGGCAGCGGCACTGGGCTTTCGCGCAGCGATTGGAATGCTTGATCCTGCTGCACCGCCGTTCCCCGCATTTCTCGTTGCGACGATGATCACGGCGATCGTCGCAGGCAGCATGGCAGGGCTCGTCGGCGCGGTGCTCGGGCTTGTTTTGGCGTGGCTCGTGTTCGTGGAGCATGTGCCCGAGCAGTTCTCCGTCACCGGCCTGCTTCAATACGCGCTGATCTCCGGCCTCATCATCTGGATTTCGGATGAGTATCGGCGCCTGCTGCGGCGTTCGCAGGAGCGCCAGAAGCAGACCGAGCGACAGATGCGGCTGATCAGCGCCGAAAACGACACGCTGACCTTGATCGCAGAAGACAAGCCGCTGGCCGAGACGCTTTCCAGCGTTGCCCGGACAATTGAGGTGTATTCAGACAATACCGTCCTCGCATCCGTTCTTCTGCTCGATGACGATGGCAAGCGTCTCCGCCATTGTGCCGCACCCAGCCTGCCCGACAGCTACAACCAGGCGATCGACGGATTGGAGATCGGACCATCGACCGGCTCATGTGGATCGGCCGCATTCCGCGCACAGCCAGTTTATGTTGCCGATGTCGAGACAGCTCCCGAATGGGAAGATTTTCGCGCCTTGGCGCGGCAGCACCAACTCCGAGCCTGCTGGTCCACCCCGATCATGTCACGCATGAACACGGTTTTAGGGACTTTTGCGGTTTATCACCGCGAGCCCCGCTCACCGGAGTCACGGGACATCGAGATCGTCACACTGCTCGTCAAGATTGCTTCGCTTGCGATCGAAAGGGAGCGCAGTCGCGAGCAACGCCATCTTCTGCTGCAGGAACTGGCGCATCGGATGAAGAACTCCTTCGCTGTCGTCAGTGCCATCGCCTCCAACACGCTGAGACGGCATGTCGAAAAATCCCGCTACAGTGATTTCGAGCAACGCCTGACGGCGCTCGCGCGCGTGCAATCCCTGCTCACACAAACGAACTGGACCAGCGTCAGAGTGCACGACCTGGTCGACAACCTGGCGACCTCGCCGTTCCGCAATGGTAGCGAGCGTTTCAAGGTCCAGGGACCAGACGTGCGGCTGCCGTCGCAACTGATCTTGCCGTTTGCGCTGTCCATTCATGAGCTCTGCACCAACGCCACGAAATACGGGGCGCTCAGCAACAGCGCGGGCGAAGTGGAAATCACTTGGCGCCATGACGCTGCAACCGATCCAGAGCAACTGGTGTTCCGGTGGGTTGAGCGCAATGGCCCGCCTGTGGCGGAACCGGCCCGCAAGGGATTTGGGTCACGGATGATCAAGATGGCATTCGCCAAGAGCGTCGGCGGCGATGTCGCCTGGCACTTCAAGCCGGGAGGGGTAGAATGCGAGATCCGTGTCCCGTATGCGGCGCTCTCGATGAGCGGCGGAGATCACGAGGTGCGGAAGCGCGACAATCAGGCAGATACTCCCGCCAGCAGCCCCAAACGCGCTTCTGGCGGAAGAAGCTGATCACGCTGATCCGTTAGCGGCCTTGACCTGCACCGGTTTTGGCTGCTGTTTCAACCTGATACGCAGAGGTCGCCCCTCTACATGATCGACGTCGAAGGCATTCGTCTTCTTGACCAGGTCGCTCAGTTTCTTGAACCCGAAGGTTCGCGGGTCGAAGTCTGACGCCATGTTCCCCAGTTGACTTCCAACAGGGCCCAAAGACACCCATCCATCTTCCGTTTCCATCTGGGCGATCACTTTCCTGATGATACGCGTGGCGGCACTCAGTGGCTGAAGTGGCGGTGCGGGTGGGGCAGCATCTGCCCCCTCTACCGTTTGATGCGGTATGAGGTTTCCTGTGTAGATGAAGCGCCGGCAGGCCTGGCGGAAGCTCTCCAGCGTCTTCTGTTCGCCAAAACCGAACACATCCACGCCTTGTTCGCGGATACGGGAAGCAAGGCGGGTGAAATCGCTATCGGAGGAGACGAGGCAAAAGCCGTCGAACCGACCGCTATGCAACAGATCCATCGCGTCGATCACGAGCGTGATGTCCGAGGCATTCTTGCCCGTCGTATAGGCAAACTGTTGCTGAGGGATAATCGCATGCCGCGCCAACACGTCGATCCATGGTCTGGAGCGGCTGCTGGTAAAGTCGCCATAGATGCGCCTGACACTCGCCTCGCCGATCTTGGCAATCTCGTCGAACAGCCCGTCGACAATCCGGGCCGATGCGTTCTCCGCATCGATGAGCACCGCAAGACGTGGCGGACGTGGCTGTGGCATGCAGCAAGCTCCGGAGCGACATAGTCGTGTGCGAAGATGGATGAGGTTACCCCCGGTTGCAATCGGTGGGCGGCGACATTTTCCGGTCGCGGTTGATAGTCATTGATGTTCCGTATCTGTTCCATTAGGTAGCGATTGAACAGCAAGACCTTGGCAACGCGGATGAAGAGGACAGGCAGGTTTGATGGGCGCGGTGCCTGACCAGAACGACGCGCGGCCGATCCGGAAGATCATCCATGTAGACATGGATGCCTTTTATGCCTCCGTCGAACAGCGCGATAATCCTGAACTCCGAGGCAAGCCGGTCGCCGTCGGCCATGGGCAGGCTCGTGGCGTCGTGGCTGCTGCAAGTTATGAGGCTCGCAGGTTTGGCATCCATTCGGCCATGGCCTCCGTTACGGCAATGCGGAAGTGCCCGGACCTCATCTTCGTGCGGCCGCGGTTTGACGTCTACAAGGCGGTGTCGCTGCAGATCCGGGAGATCTTTTTGGAATATACGCCGTTGATAGAACCCTTATCGCTCGATGAGGCCTATCTCGACGTGACGGAAAACCTGAAGGGCATGCAGGTCGCTACGGAGATCGCGCAGGAAATCAGGGCAAAGATCAAGCAGGTCACCGGCCTCAACGCCTCTGCCGGGATCTCTTACTGCAAATTCCTGGCGAAGATGGCGAGCGACCTCAACAAACCGAACGGCCAGGCGGTGATCACGCCAAAGTACGGGCCGGCTTTCATGGAGGCCCTTCCGATCAAGAAGTTTCACGGCGTCGGCCCAGCGACAGCCGAAAAGATGCACCGGCTCGGCATCAAGACCGGCGCCGACCTCAAGTCGAAGTCGCTCGACTTCCTGGTCCAGCACTTCGGCAAATCCGGTCCCTACTTCTACGGACTGTCGCGGGGGATCGATGAGCGGCAGGTGCGGCCAGACCGGGTGCGGAAGTCCGTGGGTGCTGAGGACACGTTCTCGCAGGACATCCATAGCCTGGAAGCGGCGGAAACCGAGGTCATACCGCTGATCGACAAGGTCTGGCGCTATTGCGAGGCAAACGACATACGGCCGCGAACTGTAACGGTGAAGATCAAGTATGCGGACTTCCGGCAGGTGACGCGGAGCCGATCAACCGCTACGCCGATCGAGTCGGCCAAAATGATCCGCGAGATCTGCAACACGATCCTCGCAGGCGAGTTTCTAAGCGACAAGGGCGTGCGGCTGCTTGGCGTCACCCTCTCCTCGCTTGAACGGCGGAACGCAACGGTGACGGAACAGCAGTTCGACCTTGGCCTCTAGTTCTGCTCCGCCAGAGCGATCAGCTTCGCCGCAAGTCAAGATGGGTCGTGACGATGGACTTGCCGGACGACGGATGACGATCGATCGTGCGGATGCGCAAGCCATTGTTTCCAACCTTCTGGATGGTCATGGTCGCCTTCCGGTCACCATACATCTCGTTCGCCCAGGTGACGTTGAGATTGATCGTGTTACCCTTCCGGCTGCCCGAGAGAGTGGAAGGCTTGCCTGATACACCGACATAGGTGCCGGAATAGGAGTTGCCGGACGTCTTGACCTTGGCATTGAAGCCGCGCGTCACGACAACAAGCGCACGGCAAGAACCGTCCATCGAGAAACTCGAAGCTTGTGCGTCCGACTTCATGTTGCAGGTCACGCTGACATTCTCGCCGCCGAGCTTTCGAAGAACCTTGCCTCCGCCCGTCCAGTTGCCTTCGATGGACCTCAGGAAGTCTTCTTCGGCCGCATATGCGTTGCCGGATAACATTGCGGCCGACGCCAGCACCGCAGCAAACAGCACTTTCATGATCCGATCTCCTTGTTTTCGGGAAGAAGAACTATCGACCGCCGATGACGTTCCCGACATGCGCGCTCCGTGCAAGGAGATGAAGACGCCGCAGGCGTCTCCATCTGATCACGGCTCAAAGGGCCATGGCGGTGGTTTCCATCCAGGCGCGGTGACGCTCTTCGTCCTGGTGGGCCTTTTCGAAAAAGGCCTTGGAGGCCGGGATGGCATCAGGATGGCGCGCCGCACGTTCATACGCGGTGACCGTGTCGTCCTCATTGGTCTTCATGGCCTTGAGGATTGCAGCGTCGCCGAGCAGGTCGGCGAGGGCGATCTTGCCGGTGGTCAGCATCTGCTTCATGTCACCTTCTGTCGGCGCTTCAATGCCAAGCTCACGCGCCATCTCGTTGAGCACCACGAGGTGCTGGAGATGATCCTGCTTGAACGTGGCGATTTGGGCAGAGAGGCTGCTATCGTTCAGCCGCTCGATGCAGGAGTCGTAAGCGGCGATTGCATCGTGCTCGAGATAGATCAGGTCCTTCACCAGACCCTTGATGTCGGATTCGTTTCCTACCATCGTTACCATTGATGTCTCCTCGTTGTTGAGGGTGGTCAACACGAAGAGCTCTGACTTGTTCCGTGTGTGTGGCTACCGCACCTTCCTGCGTTTGGTGGCTTTGTCGGAGATTTCGATCCAGGTGGGGGCATGGTCGCTGGTATGGTCCCAGCCGCGAACCTCCCGATCAACGCCTGCGGCCGACAATCGCGCGGCAATGTCTGCGCTAAGCAGGAAATGGTCGATCCTCAGCCCGGCGTCCCGTGCGAAGGCATTCCGGAAATAGTCCCAGAACGTGTAGATGCGCTCGTCAGGATGAAGCTTTCTCAGCGCATCCGTCCAACCCTGCTCCACGAGGCGGCGGAAAGCGTCGCGCACCTCGACGCGAAATAGGGCGTCGTTTTTCCAGCGCTCCGGCTTGTACACGTCGAGATCCGTGGGCATCACGTTGTAGTCGCCGGCGAGGATCACCGGGACTTCCAGCGCGAGAAGCTCTGCCGCATAGGAATGAAGGCGCTCGAACCATGCAAGCTTGTAGTCGAACTTCGGACCGGGGAAAGGGTTGCCATTGGGAAGATAGAGGCAGCCGATGACCATGCCGTCGATCGCCGCTTCAATGTAACGACTTTGCACGTCATCGGAACCGCCGGGCAGACCCTTGCGGGTCAGCAGAGGCTCCTTTCCCTTCGCGAGGATCGCGACGCCGTTCCAGCTTTTCTGGCCGTGCCAGATCGCCCCGTAGCCGGCAGCCTCGAGTGCTTTGGCGGGAAACTTCTCGTCCGGTGCCTTCAACTCCTGCAGGCAGACGATGTGCGGGGAGGCCTGCTCGAGCCACCGCAGCAGGACTTCGAGGCGACCATTCACTCCGTTGACGTTGTAAGTGGCGATCTTCACTGTTTGGCCCAGGCATGAGCACAACTGGGCCTCGCACACACTGACACTCGAACCGGCATCCCAGCCTCCTGATGGTCACGGTTCTTTAGAACGCGTGCACGACGTAAAAGTTACGGCACGGCGCGCCTCAGCGAGCAAACCGTTTGGCGCCGAACACACACAGGATAACGGCGAGGGTGACAAAAACCATCCCGGGAGAGACCGGCTCGCGCAGCAGCGTCGCGGCGAGCGCCAGTCCGAAGAACGGCTGCAGAAGCTGCAACTGACCCACGGCGGCGATTCCGCCTTCCGACAGCCCGCGGTACCAGAACACAAAGCCGATCAGCATGCTGAAGAGCGAGACATATCCAAGGCCGATCAACGCGGGCGCGCCTATTCCGGCGAATGTGGGCGGCATGGTGATCACGGCGACGATTGCCATCAGCGGCAATGACAAGACGAGTGCCCAGCAGATGACCTGCCATCCACCAAGCTGACGCGAAAGCTTGGCACCTTCCGCATAACCAAGCCCGCAGACGAGGACGGCGGCAAGCATCAGGAGATCTCCCACCGGCGACAGATCCGACCCTTGCGACAGGGCAAAGCCGGCAACCAACAGGGAGCCCAGGCCCGAGAACAACCAGATGGCTGGCCTTGGCCGCTCACCGCCGCGGATGACACCGAAGAACGCCGTTGCGAGCGGCAGCAAGCCGATGAAGACGATGGAATGGGCTGAGGTCACGTGTTGCAGCGCCAGCGCGGTTAGCAACGGAAAACCCACCACCACGCCGGCTCCGACGATGACCAGCGACATCACATCTCCAGCAGGCGGCCGCTTCTGCTTGAGCAGAAGGAGAAGCGCGAGCGCGAGCATCCCCGCAATGGCGGCTCGCACGACGGTGAGGAACACCGGATCGAACTGCATCACCGCTACCCGTGTCGCCGGCAGCGAGCCGCTGAATATCACCATCCCGATAAAGCCGTTGATCCAGCCAACTGTTATCCGATCCATCATCTGCTCCAATGTTGAAGGTCATATCCATCGACGAGCAGCCGTGGCGGAGCCAGTTACAGTGTGATACAGTTGAGCCAAACTGTTATGGGCGAGAGTGTAATACAGATGGTTGAGCATGGCGTAAGGCAGACGCGGATAACGCTGGTGATGGACACGATCCGACAGCGTATAGCCAGCCGCGCCTTGGGGCCGGGTGCGAAGCTCCCATCTGTCCGAAGCCTAGCGTCATCAATGAAGCTCTCTCCCGCCACCGTGGTCGAGGCCTATGACCGGCTCGCCGCAGAAGGCGTAATCTTTTCCCGGCCAGGATCCGGCTTCTACGTTGCCAACCAGGCGCTCCCTTTCACGGTAGCTGAGGTCGGGCCGAGGACAGACCGCGCAGTGGACCCGTTCTGGGTGTCGCGGCAGTCGCTCGAAGCGGGTGAGGATGATCTGAAGCCAGGTTGCGGCTGGCTTCCGCAGTCCTGGCTGCCCAATGATTCACTCCGTCGAGCGCTCCGGAAGCTTGCACGTGCCCGGGAAGGCACGCTGGGTGACTACGGTTCACCGCTTGGGCTGCCGCCGCTGCGCCAGCTTCTATCCCGGCGGATGGCCGAAAAGGGCATCGAAGCCTCGCCTGACCAGATCATGCTCACCGAATCCGGTACCCAGTCAATCGACCTCCTGTGTCGTTTCCTGCTGGAGCCCGGTGACACGGTGATGGTCGATGACCCGTGCTACTTCAACTTCCATGCGCTTCTTCGGGCGCACCGGGCGAAGATCGTCGGGGTGCCTTACACACCGGCTGGACCAGATGTTGAGGCCTTCGCCCATATTCTGCGGGAGCACTGGCCGCGCCTCTACATCACCAATTCCGGGATCCACAATCCGACGGGAGCCGTCTTGTCGCCTGTCATTGCGCATAAGGTCCTGAAGCTGGCGGACCAGTTCGACTTGACCATCGTTGAGGATGATATCTTCGCCGACTTCGAACACATGTCCGCGCCACGCCTCGCAGCCTTCGACGGTTTCGACCGCGTCATCCACATCGGCAGCTTTTCGAAGACCCTGTCTGCTTCGGCCCGCTGCGGCTTCATCATCGCCAAGCCGGATTGGATCGAAGGTCTGACGGATCTGAAGATTGCAACCTCCTTCGGCGGTGGCCGGTTGGCGGCCGAACTCGTGTTCAACGTCATGAGCGATGGCGGCTACCGAAAACATCTTGAAGCGACGCGCGTGAGACTGTCGAAGGCGATGCGCGAGGTATCTTCAAAGCTCAAGAACCTCGGTGTCACGCCATGGCTGGAGCCGCAGGCCGGCATGTTTTTGTGGTGTCAGCTGCCGGAGGACATGGATGCCGCGGATATCGCTCGAAGTGCCTTAAAGCGGAAGGTGATCCTAGCACCCGGCAATGTTTTCAGCCTGTCACAATCCGCAACCGGTTTCATGCGCTTCAACGTTTCACAGATGCTGGACGCCCGAGTCTGGGACGTCCTGGAAGAGACCCTCAAGGAGCGCTTCGCGCCTAGTGTTTCGCGCCCACACGCGACAGCAGGATGACCGGGATGATGCCAATTGCCACGATCGCAAGCGCGACGATTGATCCTTCTTCATAGGTTCCTCGGGCTGCTTCGCCGTAAAGGTGCGTGGCAAATGTCTCGACGTTCAGCGGGCGCAGAAGAAGCGTTGCGGGCAGTTCCTTGACGCAGTCCACGAAGACCAGAATGGCGGCGGCCGAGATCATCGTCTTCGACAGCGGGATGTGGATCTTGCGAAACGTGTCGGAAGGCGTATGGCCAAGCGTTCTGGCGGCCTGGTCGAAGGAGCCGGGGATGCGCGCAAACCCCGCTTCGATGCTGCCGACGGAGATGGCGAGGAACCGCACCGTCAGTGCGTAGACGACAGCCGCGCCCGAGCCCAGGAAGACGAGGCCAACAGAGACACCCAGCCACTGGCGCAAGGCAGCGTCGATTGCACGATCGGCGCCAGCCAGCACGATCAGGACCGCGATGGCGATCACCGTGCCGGGAGCAGCGTAACCCAGCATCAAGATCCGGAACAACCCGGAGACGGGGCGCCCCTTGTTGAACCGGATCGCATAAGCGGCTGCAAGTCCGAGCAGGATGGTCGCGCCGGTCGCGGCAGCAGCAATGCCAAGCGTCGCAATGGCTTCATCAAACAGCCGGGGAGATATGCCGGCGAACTGGTATCGCTGCCAGGCCTCCTTCACCAGGTAGAGCGCCGGCGCTGCAAAACCAATGACAACCGGGATTGTCCCCGCCAGGAGCAGGGCAAGACCGTGAAGCGTGGAAGTCTGCTGCAAAGGCATGGGACGGTTGCGGCGTGCGTCTGTGACAAAACTCTGTTTTTGCCGCGCCCAGCGCTCCAGCATGACCAGCAACACCACAATGGTGAGAAGCGCGAGAGCGATCTGCGCGGCGCCGGGCAGGTCCGTACGGGTAATCCAGGTCGTATAGATGGTGACCGTCAGCGTCCGGACACCCAGGAATTCCGCGGCACCGACATCATTCAGGGTTTCCATCAGCGCGAGGCTGACCCCCACGGCAATCGCGGGCCGCGCAAGCGGAAGCGCCACCCGCCAGAAGATCGCCCGCCTGGAGACGCCAAGCGTGCGCGCAGCATCGACGAGGTTACCCGACTGGGTCAGGAACATCGCCCGCGTTGGAATATAGACATAGGGGTAAAGGACGAAACCCAGGAGCAGGATACATCCTGGCATGGAGCGGATATCCGGCAGGCGGAAATGGCGGGGGCTCTCATAACCCAGCAGCCAGCGAACGGCCTCCTGAACCGGACCCACCGGATGCAGGATGTCGAGATAGGCATAGGCAATAATGTAGGTCGGAACGGCGAGCGGCAGCAGCAGCGCCCACTGGAGAACGTTTCGTCCCGGAAACTGGTAGGCACTGACGAGCCAGGCGGCGGATGTGCCAATCAGGGTCGTGATCACCCCGACGCCCGCAAGCAGGATCGCCGTGTCGAGAAAAGCGGTGGGTAGAACAGTGGAAGCGAGATGCTCCCAAAGCCCGGGCGAGCCGCGCAGTGCCTCGCGAACCAGGCCGCCGAACGGCAAAATGACGAGAAGCGCAATCACCAACAAGGCTGTTGGAACGACTGCGCCGCCGGATTTGGAAGCAGAGGTGGACTGGAACGGATGCAGCATTCAGGAGCCGATCACGCGAAAGAGGCGGGCGCCACGAAACGGCGCCTTCCCCCGCGTCAGTTGTCGAAGCCGACTTTGTCGACAAGGGCGCTGGCTTCCTTGCGATGGCTGACGATCTCGGCGAGCGACTTGTTGTCGATCTTGAGTTCGCCGAAGGACGCGATGATCGGATCGATCTGGGCGCCAGCCTTTACCGGGTATTCGAAGTTCGCCTTGGCATAGATCTGCTGTGCTTCGTCCGAGACCAGATACTCCAGAAATTTGACCGCTTCGGCCTTGTTCGGCGCATGCTTGGCAACCGCAGCACCGCTGATGTTGACCTGGGTTCCACCGTCCTTGAAGGTCGGCAGGATGACCTTGATGGCTTCTGCCCACTTCTCCTGTTCCGGACCACCGGCACCCGACTTCATCAGGCCGACGTAATAGGAGTTCGCGATGCCGATGTCGCAGATCCCACCAAGAATGTCCTTGGCAGCGTCGCGATCACCCCCGGCGGCCTTGCGGGCGAGGTTGGCCTTGACGCCGGCCAGCCACTTTTCTGTTTCTTCAACGCCATGGTGGGCGATGTAGTCCGCAAAAAGCGCAGTGTTGTAAGGGTGCTGGCCAGAACGAATGCAGACCTTGCCCTTCCACTTGGGATCCGCCAGATCCTCGTAATTGAAGCTGACCAGATCGAGATCCTTGGCGGCATAAAGAACACGAGCGCGCATCGAAAGCGCAAACCAGTGCCCGTTGGCATCCCGCAGTTGTTCAGGAACGGCTGTCTTCAGCACCTCTGAATCAACCGGCTGCGTCACACCCTTCTCTGCAAGATCGACAAGGTTGCCCGCATCGACGGCCATGAGGATATCGGCCGGAGAGCTTCCACCTTCCGAGGCGACCCGCTCAGCGAGGCCATCCTTCAGGAAGATGGTGTTGATCTTGGTGCCACTCGACTTGGTGAAGGCTTCGATCAAGGGAGCGATCAGAGCGGGTTCGCGGGTCGTGTAGAGGTTCAGCTCTGCCGACACGGCATAGGACGGCAACATGGCGGCCGTTGCCATAAGAGCGGCCTGAAGGATCGTGCGTGATGTCATCTGGAACTCCCCCCGAGACGTGAGAAACACGGGAACGCTTCCAGCATTTGTGGATGCTGACGGTCAAGTTTAATTTCTAATACTGACTGCGGTTCACGATAACGTGAACGGTGACGCGCCGCGCCCTCAGGCCGGGTCGAACATCAGCACCTTGTCGCGCTCGATGTGGATCCCAACCGTATCCGTGTTGAGCGGCAGGCGCTTCGACGCCACCGCACGAAGCGGTTCCTGCAATCCCTCGATCCGCAGCACCACTTCCTCGGTGTCGCCAGAAAAGACACGGCGCTCCACCTTGCCTACAAGCTCGCCACCGTCCGGCGACAGCGTGATCGTGTGCGGGCGGATGTAGACGATGGGAGAAGACGTCTCGAACGTACGCTTAAGGACAGGAAACGCCCCGAGCGGCGTGTCAACATGATCGCGGCGCAGGACGCCTGGCACCTTGTTGGATGGCGCAAAGAACTCGGCCGCATAAGCACTGGCTGGGCGATCATAGAGATCATAAGGGCTGCCAGCCTGAATAACCTCACCCCGCTTCATCAGGACAACCTGGTCGGCGGCCGAAAGCGCCTCCTGCGGATCATGGGTCACAAGAACGACCGTGGTCTCCAGCCCCTTCAACAGAGCCAGCGTCTCACCCCGCACCTGGGCACGAAGCCCCTGATCGAGATTTGAGAACGGCTCGTCCATCAGGACGATCTTTGGGTCCGGCGCCAGCGCACGCGCTAGGGCGACACGCTGCTGCTCGCCACCCGACAAGCTTGCTGGATAACGCTCCGCCAGGTGCATGATGCCGATGCGGTCGATCACCGCGTCCGCCTTCGCGCGGGCCGACGAGCGGTCGAGGCGCTTCAGACCGAAAAGCACATTCTCCCGCACCGTCAGATGTGGGAATAGCGCGTAGTCCTGGAACACGAAGCCGACGCTGCGCTCTTCCGGCTGTACGAAGCTGGCGCCGTCCACTTCGACACCATCAATAACGATTTGCCCCTGATCGGCATGCTCGACGCCGGCAATCATGCGCAGGAGCGTGGACTTGCCGCAGCCGGAAGGGCCGACGAGCGACAGCACTTCGCCTGCGCGCACCGCCAGCGACACCGAGTTGACGGCCGCTGTCTTGCCAAAGGAGCGGGAGACTTCGTGCAGACGAAGGAATGCATCCGATGCCACCGACCCGGATGTTTCGCTGCCAGTTCTTTCGAATTCACGAGCCATAGACTGCCGATTTCCTGCTTGATCACCGCCCCGGTTATGGCGACAACTTCGTCTTGATCAGGTTGGAGCCGATTGATCAAGAGGATCGCGAAAATCCGCTCCATGCCGCACTGGCACGAAGATTGCAGCGTGAACTGAAAACAATCAGTCGGCGAGGCGCAAAATGCAGGTCTTCCTCAACTGTTTCCTCCTGGCCTGCGCCGCGGGCTTAAGTTTCAGGCAGTTCATGCTGCTTTACACGGCAGCGCCCGCGCGAGTTGATGCTTCGCCGTTGATGCCAACCATTGCCACAGCGGTATTTCTCGGCGCGCTGGGACTGGCGCTGGCGGACACCGAGCTTGCAGCCTTCAGCCTTATCCTCGCGGCAGCGGTGCCGATCGCATTCTTAGGAAATCCGACACGCTCGGTGCTTCCCGTTCTCTGCGCGGCGGCCTGTCTCCTCGCTTATGTTGGAGCGCGCTGACGCTTACGCTGCGACGGTCTGAGGCTGCACCGGCTTGGGCAGTGACCGGGCAACGGCGCTCAGGAGATCCGTCTGGGAAATCAGCCCCAGAATATTGCGCTGCGCGTCCGTGATGATGACGGCATGCGCCCGCCCATCCGTCAGCACTGGAAGAAGCGCCAGCGCCGGATCGTCAGGTCGAGCTGAAATCGGCCGCGCAATCAGCGGCTCGACGGAGCCGGCAGCCACGGCCAGTTCGCGAAGGCCGACGGTCCCTACAAGCTTCCGGTCGTGGTCCCTCACCGGCAGCGTCCTGACATTGTGATGAAGCAGCAGCCATCGCGCCTGTTCAACGCTTGCATCGATATCGACGGAAACGACGTCGCGCGACATGATGTCGGCGCACTTGATCTCGCTGTTAGAGCGGGCAACGGCTTCAAGCTCCACCTGGCGCAAGAGCCGAAGGAGGCTGTCGCGATCGATGTCGAAGCTGTCTTTCAAGGCCGCAAGTGCCGCATCCACATCCTGCTCCTGGAAGCCCGCGCGTTCGGCCGCCGGGCGATCTGCGGTCAGGTGGGTGTTCACGGGCGGCGTCGCGACATGCGGGTAATTGTGCTTGGAGAGCTTGTGGAACGCCAGGCCAATAGCGACCAGCAGGCAGGAGTTCAGCGCAACCGGCACGAATGGAAACAATATACCCCAGCTTGCAACAGCCGGACCGCCGAGCACCGCGGTCAAGGCCGCGGCGCCTCCGGGTGGATGGAGGCAACGGGTAAAGGACATCGCCGCGATGGCGAGCGAAACGCCAACACCGGTCGCGATGATCGGGTCGCTGATGGCGCTCGCGGCAGCAACGCCGATAAGCGCGGAGATCGTATTGCCGCCGATGATCGGCCAAGGCTGCGCCAGCGGACTGGAAGGCACTGCAAAGAGAAGAACAGCCGAGGCACCCATCGGGGCAACGATGAGAGGCAGGTGCGAGCCTTCGCCAAACATGAGGCCGCAAATCAGCCCCGTCAGGATGATCGCAACCAGCGCCGCCGCACAGGCGAGCAGTCGATCGGGGAGCGTCGCCCCGGCCAGTATCGGGTTGAACCAGCGTGACGGCTTTGAACGATGAGATGGCTCATCAGGCAAGGAGGGAGGCATGAACGCTCTTGGGAGTTTATTGGACGAACTGGGATTGCTGCATCTTGTCAGCCGTTGCAGCCGATGATGCAAGGAGGATCTGCTCGAACTGCTCGAGCGTTGGGGGCCGATTTCCAGCGCGGGAGATCAGCAGGGTGTCGATGACCCCGATCGGGCGGTTGCGAACCTCGCTGTTCCAGGGGAGCATGTTCAACACCGAAAGCGGCATGACGCCCACGGCATTGCCGGCAACGACATGCGCGAGAATGGAATGATAGGAAGACAGCTCCAGCGTCGGGCAACGCGCCGCTGAGCCGATCCAGCGTTCCGCAACCTGTCGATAGGTGCAACCGGGCTCCAGCGCGGCCAGCGACGGCACGGCGATGTCAGCGGGCTGCTCCACGGAGCGGTGTGTCGAGGGAAAAACCAGCAGCAGGTCTTCCTGGAAGACGCGGACCGAATGAAGGTGGTCGAGGCGCCCAACGGCCTGCGCAAACCACTCGGGCTCGTCATGCGGCGCCGCGATCAACGCACAGTGGAGCGCTTCGGACTCCACGGCGCGGATCAGCTCGCGCGTCGCACCGAGCGTCAGTTGGAGAGGCGTGCCGCACTCGCTGCTGAAGGCGGCCAGCACGGGCGGCAGGCGACTTGCGGCCGTGCTTTCCATCGTGCCGACGTTGAGGACGGGCGGGACGTCGAGCGCCTTGACGGCATTTCTCGCCTCCTGCTCCAGCGCGATCAACTTCTTGGCATAGGGCAAGAAGGCCCTGCCCTCTTCCGTCAGCGTCATCTTCTTCGAATTGCGGCTGAAAAGGTTGACGCCCAGCTTCTGCTCAAGCTGCTGGATACGCGTCGTCACGTTCGAGGGCGCACGCTCAAGCCGCTGCGCGGAACGCGTCACGCTCTGGCTGTCGGCCACCGCAACGAAGATTTCAACTGAGGACAGATCCATCGATCTCACTTGTGGAAAATTCTTGCTTATTATTCCGCAAAAGAGAATGATGGCAATGGCCGACCTGAGTTCGGATGACCAAAATCATCTCGAAGATAGGAAAGGCTTTCTAGGAGAGCGTCTAGATGAGCAAAGACGAGCAGAACGAGTATTCTTCGCCGGCATGTTCAATGCACGAAGTGGATCCCGCCTACATGGGGCTCGACACGCCCTTGCCGCGCAAGAACGAGCGCAAGAAGAACAAGGACGCCACGGCTCTGCGGAGTGCGCCATCGGACGAGCAGGAAGAGTCTACCCGCTCGTGACCCTCACGAACGGTAGCAATGGTTCAGGCGTATTGTTGATGCAAGGAGGAGGCACGGCATGCAACCTGGAGGCAGAAAGACGATCTGGCATGAGTGGTATGCCTGGTATCCGGTCCAGCCTCATGACGACGACGGACTGTTCTGGCTCGAGACGCTTTATCGCAACCGCGGCCACGACGGCGGCTGGGAATACAAGTCATTCCTGACAGGCCGGGAACGCGAAAAGGCGCAGGCATCCACGCCGGTTGTGCCCGGAGCCTAGCAGAAACGAGAATTATACAGGCGTGACCATGGCTGCCGCCATGGTCACCGGAGTGTCTGAATAAAGATCAGGCCGCGCTGGGACCGGGATCGTCGTCGTAACCCGTGAACACCCTTCGCGGCTTCGGTCGAAAGCTCAGGATCTGCGGGGCGTGATCCAGCAGTTCGCGCGGCTCAACCCGCGCAGACCTGCGTCGCGCCTCGGCCTCCGGCTGAAAGATTACTTTCTCGACCGTAATCGTCTCGCAGTAGCCGTCATCGGTGCAGATCTCGGTGGACTCGCCGACCGCGAGGCCGAGCAGGGCCAGTCCGCGCAGCGACTGCACCGAGATCGCGAAGTTGGGAAGGTCATCGCCAGGGTTGCGGACAAGCACGTGCGGCCCAGCCTGCACCCCGTTGACCTGATAGAAAACCTGCGAGTCGATTGTCACCACGTTCGCGGGAATATCCTCGCGGAAGAAGATACTCGAATGGTTCAGCTTCTCGCGAAGCAGAACGAGAAAGCGTTCAGAGAAATCATTCTCCTGGTCGAGCATCGACATCAGGACGTTCAGGTCGCCTGCAGTCAGTTGGCAAAAAGCTTCACGGGACATCGTAATCCTCCAGCGTGCTGGTTTCGACAGGATCGTCAGGTGCGATCCAAGTTTGGTCTTGAATTCAGAGGCAGATCGGCTAGCGCAGCCAGATGCGGATGCGATCTTGCTCAATCTGCGCGCCGTTCTCCGCACTCGTGAGAGCGACAAGCTCACGTGCCGCATCTGCGGCCGCTTCACGGCTGGGGTACCGGGACGGCATGATCCGCTCGCCCGAGGGAAAGCAGATCAGTGCCCTGCCGCTGAAGTGATCGTAATGCAGTTGCACATCGATCCACGGCCTGGAGCGGGCCGCGAGGTCGCCATGGACGCCGGTCATTGCTCCCCTCCCGCAGCCGATTGCACCGTACGCTGATCCAACCGTGGCCGGAGACGTGGTGCCGGGTGCGCTTTCGTCTTTTGCGCCACACAACCGAACACGTCTGCCCCCACGCGCTGTGGCTGGTAAAGCACGCGCTTAAGCACAAGCTCCGCTGCTGCATCTCCAGGCAGCACGATTTGTGCTCGGCTTCCCTCCCGCATGCCGAGCAGAGACAGGCCGATCCCGCGAAGCGGAATGACGCCCTGGAACGAGCGGAACGGTTTTCTGATATTGACGAGGAAGGCGGACACAGGCACGCCGCAGTTCACTTGGTAGGTGATCCGGCTGTTGATGGTCGCGACATCTGCAGGCACCCGACCGCCCTCGATGATGCGAGCGGTATCGAGCTTGCGGAAGATGGTCGCTTTTTCTGCATCCGTGAGGGCAGGATCCTGAAGCAGTATTCGCAGGACGGCAGCATCCTCGGCGGTGAGGAATGCAAGGGCATTGGCGGCAGGCATTTTCGTCTCCCGATGGCGTTCAAGTGGGCGAAACAAGAACTCCCTGTGCCGGCCGTGTCGGCGGCACAGGGCTACGGGCCTGCGGTAACGCAACCTCCTCTGGATACGATCTGCGTCATTTCCACCTGTCTCTCGAAACTGGTTCTGCGGGTTTGTGGGTGGGACCTTAAGCCCGGCCTTCCACACCCAGTATGATCGCCCGCCTCTTGCGCCCGTCCTGGGCGATCCATTCGCTGCGCTGGCGTGGACGCAGGCCAAACAGCGCGAGGCCGACCGGCGCCAGGATCGAGATCCGGGCCTCCTCTGCATCAATCTCGCTTGGATGCACCACCGTAATGGTTCTCGCCGACTCACCCTCGGCCTCGAAGGTGACGGTGGAGCCAAGCCGTATGGCATTCGGTGGAAGCTGGTCGTCCAGCATCAGGCAGGATTGCCGAAGCTTTTCCGCCAGTCGCCGCCGCAGCTTGGAATCGGCAGGCGCCCTATGCATCAGCGCGCTCAGGCGCGCATGGTCGCTTATTCCCACCAAAGGGGGCCAATGAGAATTTCCGGAAATCATGTCAGTACCTCTGGGGCAGTCTGCCCAAATCAACCTAAGTGATGAAGGTTGTCGCGAGAATCAGCGCTAAAGCTGATCTGTATCCCAGGGTCCGATAGGCGACGAAACACCGGACCCGGGTCAGGATCCTGCGATGGGGCACACCCGAAAGGCGCTCAGCCGAAGTATGTCGCGGTTCGTCAACATGGCCATAAGATCGGTTGGCCGATCACGGAAGTCAAGCCGCGCGGCGCGGTGCCGCAGGCGGTAGGCCTGCGGCACTTCGTCTTGTAACAACTTTCGTGGATCAGATGACGCCAAGCGCGTCCATTGCTTCGGCAACGCGTACGAAGCCAGCGATATTGGCGCCCAGAACGTAATCGCCCGGCGCGCCATATTCCTCTGCCGTTTCCGCGCAGCGGTCATGGATGGATTCCATGATGTATGCGAGGCGGCTCTCCGTCTGCTCGAAGGTCCAGCTGTCACGCGAGGCGTTCTGCTGCATTTCGAGTGCCGAAGTCGCGACGCCACCGGCGTTGGCTGCCTTGCCGGGCGCAAACAGAACGCCAGCATCCTGGAAGATGCGAACTGCCTCCGGCGTTGAGGGCATGTTGGCACCCTCGCCTACAGCGACGACCCCGTTTCTCACCAGCGTGCGGGCATCCTTGCCGGTCAGCTCGTTCTGCGTTGCCGATGGCATTGCCACATCGCAGGCTACGTCCCAGATCGAGCCGCCCTCGACATAGCGCGCGGTACCCTTCTTGAGATTTGCATATTCGCTGATGCGAGCGCGACGGACTTCCTTGATCTCCTTCACCAGGTCCAGGTCGATCCCGCTGTCGTCGACGATGAAGCCGTTAGAATCCGAGCAGGCCACCACCTTGCCACCAAACTCGATGACCTTCTCCATCGTGTAGATGGCGACGTTACCGGAGCCGGAAACAACGACGCGCTTGCCCTCAAAGGACTGCCCCTTTGTGCCGAGCATGCGCTGCACGAAATAAGTCGCGCCATAGCCTGTCGCTTCCTTGCGAGCGCGCGACCCGCCGTAGAACAGGGCCTTACCCGTAAGGACGCCGGCTTCATACCGGTTGGTCAGGCGCTTGTACTGGCCGAACATGTAACCGATCTCACGACCACCAACACCGATATCGCCGGCCGGCACGTCGGTATATTCACCCAGATGGCGGTGTAGCTCGGTCATGAAGGACTGGCAGAAGCGCATGATTTCGCCCTGTGAGCGGCCGCGTGGATTGAAGTCCGAGCCGCCCTTGCCGCCGCCGATCGGCATGCCGGTCAACGCGTTCTTGAAGGTCTGCTCGAAGCCGAGGAACTTGATGATCCCGACATTGACCGAGGGATGGAAGCGGATGCCGCCCTTGTAAGGGCCAAGGGCCGAATTGAACTGCACGCGGAAACCGCGGTTGATCTGCACCTGCCCCGTGTCATCTACCCACGGCACGCGGAAGATGATCTGGCGCTCCGGTTCGCAAATACGCTCGATCAGAGCATTGTCCGCGTATCGCGGATGTTTGGCGATCACCCGGCCAAGGCTCTCGAGGACTTCGCGTACCGCTTGGTGGAATTCTTGCTCGCCACCATTGCGACGCAGTACTTCGGTCAGGATCGGTTCCAGCTTCTCATGGACCTGCAATTATTTCACTCCTTGGTGCTATCCATTGACTGGAAGCGTGCAGTAACCCAACCGTGCGGACGAGGGAAATAAAAAACTGTGCGACAGATCGACCTCCGCTGCGGTGGTTGACTTCCCGTGGAAGCGTGACATCATCAGGCTGCCATGATGAAGATTTCGGATCTCCATAGCTATCGCCTCCGCCGTGAGTGTCCCATCGAAGGACACTAGCCCGGCTCCTTGACTGCTGTCGCGCGTCAGGACCGGGATTCTTAGGCACCTCGCTTAAGTTTTTGCGCGACCCAATCACCCATCTTCTACACATCCGGTGCGCGGCTGGCGGCTGCGCGAGAGGCTATGAACATGAACTCCGTATCGAAGAAGGTCAGCAAGCCGCTGATTACCGTTCGCGAAACTGAACACGCTCGCCTGACGTCGCTTGCCCTGGCGGCTCCAGGCCGTGACCTCGAAGTCGCAGACGAACTGCTTGCCGAACTGGAACGCGCAAAGATCGTTCCTGACAAGAAGCTGCCGGCGAATGTCGTCGGTATTGGTTCGACGGTGTCTTACCAAACCGAGCTTGGCCAGACCCGAACCGTCACCCTTTGCTACCCCGGCGAAGCGGATATCGGGCGCTCGATGGTCAGCGTCATGACGCCGATCGGCGTGGCCCTTCTTGGTCTTTCGCCGCGTCAGTCCATCAACTGGACGGCCCGGGACGGTCAGGTCCACCGGCTGACGATCCTTTCCGTCGAGCCTATGGCCAAGTCGCAGGCCGCCTGACGTCGATGTTGCACTTCGACCACTACGCGCAGCGACCAAAGCTTCTGCTGACCCAATCCGCGCCGCACACGCGCGGCACCGTGGAAGCGTTGGCGGGGATCGGCGTCAATTGCCTTGCAGAGCCTATGCTGGTGACGCGCGACCTCACCATCGAGAGAGACGAGGCGGCGGATGCAGCCGCTCTTGTCTTCACCTCTGCGAACGGCGTTGAAGCCTTTCTCAGGCAGGGACGGATCGGTGACAATGTCCGGCTTTATGCAGTGGGTCCGCAGACGGCAGCCTGCCTCGCACAGCGCGGGTATCGAGATGCGGTCGTCGGAGAGGGAGACGCTGACAGCCTGCTCCGCCTGATCTTCTCGACCTGGAGACCGACCGACGGCAAGATCGTCCATGTCTCCGGGAAACACGTCAAATGCGATATCGCGCTTGAGCTTCGGTCATGGGGTTACAAGGCGAGCCGTGCCATCGCTTATGTGGCGGACCAGGTTGAGGACGTCCGCGAAACGACCCTCGACGCTTTTCGCAGGGGGTCGCTACAGGGCGTGGTTTACGTGTCCCGCCGAGCGGCAAAGGCTTTCTGCGCGATCACAGAGGTTCAGGACGTGCTGGGGCATAAACCATGTCGCTTTGCCTTCTGCCTGTCCGAGTACATCGCTGGCGGCATTGATGAAAGGCTGTTCCGCGACATCCTGTGGTCGGTTCGCCCGACCCGCGAGGCATTGGTGCACAGGATAGAGACCTGCCTGGCGGACCTGCAGTTGAACTCACCACAGCACATCCAACCCGCCAGAACGGAGAACGTCTAGCTCTGGCGCTCCATCGAATGTCAGGTTAGGTCAAAGACCGAAGCAACGGCAAGAAGGAGTGGATCTTGAAGAACAGCCGGTCCGCGGCAGTTGGCGTCAGGGTCACGCTACCCCGTGCGCTTTCCAAGCTTGGCTTTTGTTCCCGCAAGCAAGCGGAGCAGCTCGTGGCGGGCGGCCAGGTAAAGGTAAATGGTCGCGTCGACAAAAGCCTGAACAGCTGGGTGGACATCACCCGCGACAAGATCTCCGTCGATGACGTTCGTGTCGCCGCGGCATCCAAGGTCTATCTCGTGCTGAACAAGCCGCGGGGTCTGGTCACGACCAGGGACGATCCCGAGGGGCGGCCGACCGTATTCAGCTGCCTGGAAGCCTTTGACGTGCCCCACCTGTCGCCGGTCGGCCGACTGGACAAGGCGAGCGAAGGCTTGCTGCTGTTTACGAACGACACTGTGTTCGCGCAGCGTCTGCTCGATCCCGAGAGGCATGTGGCGAAGACCTATCACGTTCAGGTTAGGGGATCGGTAGACAGCGAGTTTCTTGAGCAAATGGCGGCCGGCGTGCAGCATGACGGCGAGTTCCTGAGGGCTTCTGCGGTCAAACTGCTCCGACAGGGCGACAAGAACGCCTGGATCGAAGTGGAACTGCAAGAGGGAAAGAACCGCCAGATCAGACGAATGCTCGAAGCGCTCGGTTTCGAGTGCCTGAGGCTCGTTCGCGTCCGGATGGGGGATATCGAGCTGGGGCAGCTGGCCAAGGGCAAAAGCCGACCGCTCACTGAGGATGAACTTACCCGTTTGCGCGAGCAAGCCGGCCTCTGAGCACGCCCGTTGATTTCTGGCGTGGGAAGCTCAGGTTCAGCCTTGCCGCGACCCGACGCTGGCCTAACTACTCGTGCATGACGGACACGACACAGAAAAAGCCCACCACCACCGAAATGAAACGAGCCGCTTTCGAGCAAACGACCGAGTTCGCAAAGCTCGCGGCGGAAGCTGAAAAGAAGGCGCGCGACGAGAAGACCGCGCGGCTTCGGGCGATGCGGTTATCGAGACAGCAGGACCACTAACCTCCGACCTGATATAGCTTATCCAGCAATTGATCGATCGCGCGCGACCACGTGCGATCAATCAGGCTGCGGCATCGCGTGCGCTCTCTGGATGCTCGCGTCACTACCCCGCGTCAGCCTTCAGTCCGACGTGCTGCTGGACCAATGGCCATCCGGTTTCGGACCTATGACGGCGGAGCCTGAGGATAAGGTCCTGGGGCGGAACCGCCGCAAAGGAGCGGGTGTTGCCCCGTTGAAAAGGAGGCAACCATGGAAGAAAGCATACATCAAGCACGCTGGCTGCTGTTTATCATCTTTGCTCTGACGGTCGGAGTGACCACTCTTGGTGCCCTCGCAAGTTGACACGCGGCAGCGCGTCTTGCCGATGGTATGGTCAAGCGACGCCCTTTTTGCGTAGAGTATGAGAAGTTTTAGGAGTTTGCGGTGTTAGCGCGCAGAACGATCCTCTTGGGTGCAACCGTCCTGCTGTTGGAGGCCGCCTTCAACCGCCAGGTGGCCTTTGCGCAAGGCAATGGCAATGGGGGCGGTAACGGCGGCGGCAACGGCGGTGGTAACGGGGGCGGCAACGGCGGTGGTAACGGCGGAGGCAACGGCGGCGGCAATGGCAACGGTGGTGGGAATAGTGGTGCCGGTGCCGGCGGCGGCAACAGCAATGGCGGAGGAAACTCCGGAGGCAATAGCGGCCGTGGCGGCGCAAGCTCAGGTGCGAGTGGAGGCTCACCAGGTCGCGGGGGCTCAAAGGGCCAAGGCAGTCGCACGAGTTCGCGCAATGGAGACAGCGTAAGCGTCAACGGGTCATCTGTGGAGGTGCGGCACCGCTCCGGCATCCAGGAAGTCCTGACGCGCGACCGTTACACGATGCGTGACCGACGGGGACGCACGATCATCAGCCGCCCGGCGACAGGCGCCGACCGCGCCCGCTTCAGATCCATAATGGACTAGCACACGCTTCGTAACGCTGAAGCCAGCGTCCAATCCTACCGATCCATGATCGACTTTGCATCCACGACGCGCTAACGCAGTGGCCATCCAGCTTGTAGTGCAGTGAGGTCCAGAATGTCGTGGAAGCACCCCGTTCCCCCTATATCCGATGATGAACGACGCGGGCGCCTCAAGCGGCTGCAGGAGCGGCTCTCGGAGCAGAACATCCAGGGACTGCTGCTAGGATCCACCGAAAGCCTCCGCTATTTCACCGGTCTGGTCTGGCAAGCGAGCGAAAGGCTTGTTGGCGCCTTGGTGACGCCGGACGCGGTGACCTATGTCGTCCCTGGCTTCGAGCAGAGCCGCGTCGAGAGCCTGCGGCATCTTCCGGGCGAGATCGTTGTCTGGCAGGAAGATCAGTCGAGTGCAGAACTCGTTGCACGCCTCATGCCGCAAGGCGGCAAGCTTGGCTTGGATGATGCATTGCCGCTCTTCGTATATCATCAGCTTGCCCATGTCTTCGGTGCCGACCGCCTCGTTGACGGGGGCCCGTTCATCCGCGGCCTGCGTCTGCGCAAGTCGCAGAACGAGATCGCGCTGATCAAGTACGCGATGGGCCTGACGCTGGAGGTCCACCGCCGCGCTCATGCGATGATCAAGCCGGGGGTAAAGTCTTCGGAGGTGGTTCGCTTTATCGATGAACAACATCGCGCGCTTGGCGCCAGCGGATCGAGCTTCTGCATCGTATCCTTCGGGGTGGCGACCTCGCTTCCGCATGGCGCTGATGGCGACCAGACCTATCAGCCGGGTGACGTGGTGCTTGTCGATACCGGCTGCCGGCTCGACGGCTACCACTCCGACCTCACGAGAACGTATGTGATGGAAGAGCCTACACCGGAGTTCGCGGCAGCGTGGGCGATCGAACGAGAGGCGCAGCAGGCAGTGTTCGATGCCGCTCAACTCGGCGCCACCTGCGGTAGCCTGGATGATGCCGCCCGTGCGGTGCTCGCTCGCCACGGCCTGGGCCCGGACTACGCCGTGCCGGGGTTACCGCATCGCGCCGGGCACGGGCTCGGCATGGAGATCCACGAAGAACCATATATCGTGCGCGGCAACCAAACGGTCCTGCAGCCGGGAATGTGCTTCTCAAACGAACCGATGATCGTCTATCCCAACCGTTTCGGCATCCGGCTCGAAGACCACATCTACATGTCGGCAGAAGGCCCCAGATGGTTTACCGAGCCTGCGAAAGGTCCGACCGAACCGTTCGCTTGACCTGCCGCGGGTTACGTCATGGAAAGCAATGCCGGGCCGAGGCCCGGCATTTTTTTGTGGGTTTAGCGAGGACCCGGCTCATTCGCCTGGTCAAGCACGCGGGTGAGGCTCAGCGCCACGAGTGTGCAGATGGCCCCGGAGATCAGGTACCCGCCGATGAAGATGATGCCGAAGTTGGTGGCAAGCCCCAGCGCTACCAGCGGCGCAAAGCCAGCGCCCACCAGCCATGCCAGGTCGGATGTCAGGGCTGCACCCGTATAACGATAATACTGGGTGAAGCGCGACGACACCGAGCCGGACGCCTGGCCGAATGTCAGGCCGAGGATAAAGAAGCCGATGATGATGTAAGCATCCTGGCCCTTGCCGCCGGCGTCGAGCAGGAAGGGTGCCGAGAACGAGAAGATCGCAATCAGGCTCGCGCCGATCATCAACTGGCTGCGGCGGCCGATACGGTCAGCGATGATGCCCGACAGCACGATGCCAACCAGGCCCACCGCCGCACCGGCAACCTGCACCAGAAGGAATTCCGCCGCAGATTGGCCGCCGTTAAGGATCACCCAGCTCAACGGGAAGATCGTGACGAGGTGGAACATCGCGAAGCTTGCCAGCGGCGCAAACGCGCCAAGGATCACGTCATAGCCGTGCTTGCTGAGCATCTCGAAGATCGGCCGCGCCTGCAGTTCGTTGGCGTCCATCGCAGCACCAAACTCTCTGCTCGCGACGATGCGCAAGCGAGCGAACAGCGCGACGACGTTGATCGCAAAGGCAACGAAGAACGGATAACGCCAGCCCCAGGACAGGAACTCCTCTTCCGAGAGATTGGCGACGAAATAACCGAACAGCAGGCTTGCCAGCGCAAAACCGATCGGCGCACCGAGCTGCGGGATCATCGCGTACCAGCCACGACGGTTCTGCGGCGCGTTGAGGTTCAGAAGCGAAGCAAGCCCATCCCAGGCGCCCCCCAGCGCAAAGCCCTGCCCCATGCGGAACAGCGCCAGCAAGGCGACGGCCCAATAACCGATGGTCTCGTAGCCCGGCAGGAAGGCGATCGATGCTGTCGAGCCGCCAAGCAGGAAGAGCGCGATCGTGAGTTTCGTGCCGCGCCCGTAATTTCGGTCAATCCACATGAACACGAAGGATCCGACCGGCCGTGCCATGAAGGCCAGCGGGAAGATCGCAAACGACATCAGCGTTGCCGCAACCGGATTTGGCGCAAACGGGAAGATCAGCTTCGGGAAGACGAGAACCGAGCCAAGCGCATAGACGAAGAAGTCGAAGAATTCGGATGTGCGGCCGATGATCACGCCGATCGCGATATTACCGGCGGAGATGGGCTTGTCGTCGTGGATGCGGCGGGCATCCTCTTCAAGGCCGGATGATGTAGGGCCTGCGGACGCGGTGTTGACGGCCGTGGTCATAGATTCCTCCTGGCGATATTCGCCTCTTGCCTTGAATGTTGATCAACACGCGTTGGAGATCAAGGAAGGGCGAACAAAAAACAGCCTGCGTAGTACGTGCAGCGTTCCTCCCGCTGCGGCCTCTGGTCACCTTGGAACGATGACCTAGATTGACCGGTAGTGGACTTCCGGCTGAGCCTGTTCCGGTTCTTGCCTTAGATACATGACGAATGCCATGCGGTTTTTTGTTGCAGTGCGACGGATTGCTGCAGTGCGACAACCGGCCTCATTCCAGTGGACATTGGAACGGGCGTAGTCCGGGCCAGCAAAAACGTAGATCGAGCTTGAGATGATCCCTCAGTTTAAAATCGTTGGACGCTTGTTGGCATTGCTGACACTGGTCATGCTTTCAGGCTGCAACTTGGTGGTGATGTCGCCTTCCGGCGATATCGCGCAACAGCAGGCAGAACTGATCGTCGTGTCGACGGTGCTGATGCTCCTCATCATCGTCCCGGTGATCTTCCTCACCCTGTTCTTCGCCTGGCGGTATCGCAGCTCCAATACCGATGCGCCCTACGATCCCGAATGGCACCACTCCACGCGTCTTGAAGTCATCATCTGGTCGGCACCGCTGGCGATCATCGTCGCCCTTGGAGCGATCACCTGGATCAGCACCCACAAGCTAGACCCTTACCGACCGCTGGAGCGGATCGACGCAGAACGTCCGGTCCCCGCCGATACCAAACCGCTCACGGTTGAGGTCGTCGCGCTCGACTGGAAGTGGTTGTTCTTCTATCCGGACTACGGCATTGCCACGGTTAACGAGATGGCAGCACCGGTCGATGTGCCGATCAACTTCAAGATCACCGCGTCGTCGGTCATGAACTCGTTTTACGTTCCGGCGCTCGCGGGCATGATCTACGCCATGCCGGGCATGGAGACGAAGCTCCACGCGGTCATCAACAAGCCGGGTGAATATGAGGGCATCTCCGCCAACTACAGCGGCGATGGCTTCTCCCACATGCGCTTCAAGTTCCACGGCACGGATCAGGACGGCTTCGACCAGTGGATTGCACGTGTGAAGCAGAACGGCACGGCGCTCAACCGCGACGCATACCTCAAGCTTGAAAAGCCGAGCGCCAAGGAGCCGGTGCGCTACTACGCCAATGTCGAGGACGGGCTCTACCGCACCATTCTCAACATGTGCACGCGCCCCGGACAGATGTGCATGGACGAAATGATGCATATCGACATGTCCGGCGGTGCCGGCGTCGAGAGCCACGAGAACCGCGCCCGTCTAGAGCATGACAACCGCCATGCAGGCGAGGCCAATGAGAACGAGGAAAGCGGCCGCCCCGGCCCTGGCGCGACCTTCCCGGCAACAGGTAACCCCGCAAAGACCGATCAGCCTGCGCAGGGCGTCAACGATCGCACGGAAAGCCAGCCGCAAACGACTGATCATGACATGAAGGACATGAACCGAGATCAGAGCGGCGCCGCACCTCCTCAGCTCAACAACAATCCGCCGGCTCAGCCTGCACCCCAGCCGTGAACTCGGCAGACAATATTTGGTAGGGACCCATGTTCGGTAATACCACCCTGACGCAGTTTCTCTTCGGAAGGCTTTCCTTTGAAGCCATCCCTTACCACGAGCCAATCCTTGTCGTGACCTTCATCGCGGTCGCGATCGGCGGCCTCGGGCTGTTGGCGCTGATCACCAAGTACAAGCTCTGGGGTTACCTCTGGAACGAATGGTTCACGAGTGTCGATCACAAGAAGATCGGCATCATGTATATCGTGCTCGCCATCATCATGCTTTTGCGCGGCTTTGCCGACGCAATCATGATGCGCGTGCAGCAGGCGATCGCCTTCAACGGTAATGAGGGCTATCTCAACCCGCACCACTACGACCAGATCTTTACCGCGCATGGCGTGATCATGATCTTCTTCGTGGCGATGCCGTTCGTCACCGGCTTCATGAACTACGTGGTGCCGCTTCAGATCGGCGCGCGCGACGTTTCCTTCCCGTTCCTCAATAACTTCTCCTTCTGGATGACCACGGCTGGTGCCGTCATCATCATGATGTCGCTGTTCGTCGGCGAATTCGCCCGCACGGGCTGGCTCGCCTATCCGCCGCTGTCTGGCGCGGACTACAGCCCAGGCGTCGGTGTGGACTATTATATCTGGGGCCTGCAGGTGGCGGGCGTTGGGACAACCTTGTCCGGGATCAACCTCGTTGCGACCATCGTGAAGATGCGCGCCCCAGGCATGACCTTCATGAAGATGCCAATCTTCACCTGGACCTCGCTCTGCACCAACATCCTCATCGTTGCGACCTTCCCGATCCTGACGGCCACCCTCGTTCTGCTGACGCTCGACCGCTATGCCGGCACGAACTTCTTCACGAACGACCTCGGCGGCAACCCGATGATGTATATCAACCTCATCTGGATCTGGGGTCACCCGGAGGTCTACATCCTCGTTCTGCCCGCCTTCGGCATCTTCTCGGAAGTGGTTGCGACCTTCTGCGGCAAGCGCCTCTTCGGTTACGCCTCGATGGTCTATGCGACCTGCGTGATCATGATCCTGTCGTACATCGTGTGGCTGCACCACTTCTTCACGATGGGCTCGGGCGCATCTGTGAACGCCTTCTTCGGCATCACCACGATGATCATCTCCATCCCAACGGGTGCGAAGATCTTCAACTGGCTCTTCACAATGTATCGCGGCCGCATCCGATATGAAGTGCCGATGCTGTGGACCGTCGGCTTCATGGTCACCTTCGTCATCGGTGGCATGACGGGCGTGATGCTGGCGGTACCTCCCGCCGACTTCGTGCTGCACAACTCGCTCTTCCTGATCGCGCACTTCCATAACGTGATCATCGGCGGCGTGCTGTTCGGCCTGCTCGCCGGCGTGAACTACTGGTTCCCGAAGGCCTTCGGCTACAAGCTCGACCCGTTCTGGGGCAAGATCAGCTTCTGGTTCTGGCAGATCGGCTTCTTTGTTGCCTTCATGCCGCTCTATGTGCTGGGCCTGATGGGTGTCACGCGTCGCCTGAGCCAGTTCGAGGATTCCTCGCTGCAGATCTGGTTCATCATCGCCGCGATCGGCGCGGCCATGATCGCTGTCGGCATCGCCGCCTTCATCATCCAGTTGATCGTTTCCTTCCTGAAGCGTGACCAACTGCGTGACGAGACCGGTGACCCGTGGCATGGCCGCACGCTCGAGTGGTCGACCTCGTCGCCCCCGCCGGACTACAACTTCGCCTTCACGCCGGTCGTGCACGATCATGACAGCTGGTACGATATGAAAAACCGCGGCTACAAGCGTCCGCTCCAGGGTTTCATGCCGATCCACATGCCGAAGAACACCGGCGCGGGCGTGATCTTGGCCGGGCTGAGCGTGGTGCTCGCTTTCGCGATGATCTGGTACATCTGGTGGCTGGCGATCGTCTCCTTCCTGGCGCTGCTTGCCGTCGCGATCGGACATACGTTCAACTACAACCGTGACTTCTACATCCCAGCCGAGAATGTGGCTGCAACAGAAGACGAGCGGACCAAGCTGCTCGCGCAACGGAGCTGACCCATGAGCCAGACACACGTTGAAACCCAAGGCTCCACCACGGACGCTCCGCAGTTCTACCTGACGGAAGAGCATCATCCAGAAGGCAGCACGATGCTTGGCTTCTGGCTCTACCTGATGAGCGACTGCCTGATTTTTGCCGTGCTCTTTGCGACCCACGGCGTGCTCGGCCGTTCCTATGCGGCCGGGCCCTCCCCTGCTGATCTGTTCGACCTGCCGCTCGTCGCCATCAACACCGCGATGCTGCTTCTCTCCTCCATCACCTATGGCTTCGCCATGCTGCAGATGGAGCGGGGCGCCAAGGCCGAGACGTTGTTCTGGCTTGGCATCACCGGCATCTTCGGGCTGATCTTCCTCGGGCTCGAACTCTATGAGTTCGCGCACCTGATCCATGAAGGCGCCGGCCCGACGCGCTCGGCCTTCCTGTCGTCCTTCTTTACGCTCGTCGGTACACACGGCCTGCACGTCACCTTCGGCATCATCTGGCTCGTTACCCTGATGGTGCAGGTCGGCAAGTTCGGCCTGATCCCGGAGAACCGGCGTCGCCTTATGTGCCTTTCGATGTTCTGGCACTTCCTTGACGTTGTCTGGATCGGCGTCTTCTCCTTTGTTTATCTGATGGGAGTCCTCGGATGACCTCGAACACCCAAGCACCTTCACACGAAAGCGCGAGCAATACGCATCACGGCCACTCCCATGGTCATGAAGCGGCCCACGGCTCCTTCAAGAGCTATATGATCGGCTTCGTGCTTTCGGTCATCCTCACCGCCATCCCGTTCTGGCTGGTGATGGGCGGCGTCTTCGACAGCAAGCTCGCCACGGCCTTCATGGTCATGGCGCTCGGTGTCGTGCAGATCGTGGTGCACATGATCTACTTCCTTCACATGAACCCGCGCTCGGAAGGCGGTTGGACATTGATGGCGCTGATCTTCACCCTCGTGCTCGTCGGCATCACGCTAGCCGGCTCGCTTTGGGTCATGCATCACCTCAATGCCAACATGATGCCGATGACGCCGGAGATGATGAAGAACATGCCCTGACGAGGCATCGCCATGCATCTTCCTGAAAACGGTGCAGAGGCGGTGGACCGCCCATCGCAACGCGATGGCTCGTCGCGTCGCCGCCTCGCCTTTACCGGCGCCATGCTGGTTCTCATGCTGGTGTTCACCGCTTTGGGTGCATGGCAGGTTCAGCGCCTCTTCTGGAAGCTCGACCTGATCGAACGCGTCGAGAGCCGGGTCAATGCCGAACCCGTGCAGGCACCGACGCGCACCCAATGGCCGGATGTGACCGCGGAGCGTGACGAATATCGGCACGTGACGGCGACCGGGCAGTTCGATCACACGAAGGAGACCTTCGTGCAGGCTGTCACCGAGCTCGGGCCCGGTTTCTGGGTCCTGACGCCACTGGCAACGCAAGACGGTTCAACCATCCTCATCAACCGTGGGTTCGTGCCGCCCGAACGGCGGGACCAGGCGAGTCGCCCACAGGGGCAGCCGGAAGGCACCGTCGAGGTTAAGGGCCTTCTGCGGATCAGCGAGGAAGGCGGCGGCTTCCTGCGATCCAACTCGCCGGAGGCAGGTCGCTGGTATTCACGCGATGTCTCGGCCATCGCTTCCGCCAAGGACTTGCCTGAAACGGCACCTTATTTCATCGACGCCGATGCGACGCCCAATCCGGGCGGATATCCGGTTGGTGGCCTGACCGTCATCCGGTTCCGCAACACACATCTGGTTTACGCGCTGACATGGTTTTCCATGGCGCTGATGAGTGGCGGCATCACCTATGTCATCTGGCGGAAGCGGCTCCTCTAGCCCAAGCTTGACAGGTGATAAGCCGGAGAGGAAAACACTGCCTCTGCGGAAACGATCCTCGCGAGGCGTCAGGTGGACGGGCTGCTTCTTCAAGAGACTGCAAACGACCGTGTTTCGGCTGGCCAACTAGATGAACTTGTCGGCGTGGCGCGTGGTCTGGTTGCCGATGGCGTTATCAACCAGGATGAAGTCGAGTTTCTCGAGAATTGGCTGATCGCCAACCGGGACATGAGCGACCTTCCCGCCGTCAACACGCTCTACCGCCGAGTTCGTGAAATCATGACCGACGGCATCGCCGATGACGCTGAAAGGGCGGAGCTTCTGGAAACCCTGCATCGCCTGTCCGGCGGGGACCTGAAACAGCTCGAAGCGCTGCGCGGAAACGCCTTGCCGCTCTGCAGCCCGGCGCCAGCTCTTGCTTTCCACTCGACCATCTATTGCTTCACGGGCATCTTCAACTACGGCCGGCGGCGTCTCTGCGAAGAGGCTGTCATCGAACGCGGTGCGCTCGCTAGCGGGCTGAACAGCAAGACGAATGTGCTGGTGATCGGCATGTACACGACCGACATCTGGCAGGACTCCACCATCGGAAGCACGATTTCCAACGCCGTTGAGTACCGGAGAAAGGGCGTGCCTATTTCCATCGTTTCCGAAGTTCACTGGCGCGCCCACCTCTGACATAGGCTCTAAACCCGGTGATGCTCGCCATAAGGCGATTGTCTTGTATTCGCTCTTTCAGTTAGAGTCGTTCCGCAATGGGAAGGAGCAGCACTTGAACCAGATCGCCTTTCTGCCGGCACGGGAAGATGTCCTGTCCCGAAGGAAGATCATCATCGAGGATCTTGCGGAGCTCTTGCCTGCCGAATGCCTTGTGCATGAAGCGCGCGAACTCGTACCCTTCGAAACGGACGCCTTCATTTCCTATCGGCGGGTGCCGCTGGCGGTAGCCTTGCCGAAGACGACGGCGCAGGTCGCCGCCGTGATGAAATACTGCCACCGCTACAAGATCCCCGTTGTGCCGCGCGGCGCAGGTACGTCCCTTTCCGGAGGAGCCATTCCCCAGGAGGATGCGATTGTCCTCTGCCTTTCCAAGATGTCGCGCATCCTGGAACTGGATTATCCCAACAGGACGGCCACGGTTCAGGCCGGCGTCACCAACCTGAGCATTTCGGAAACCGTCGGTGCCGACGGCTTCTTCTATGCGCCCGACCCCAGCTCACAGCTCGCCTGCACGATCGGCGGCAATATCGGCATGAACTCAGGCGGCGCACACTGCCTGAAATATGGCGTCACGACCAACAACCTGCTTGGTGTCAAGATGGTGCTGGTCGATGGCACCATCATCGAGCTCGGTGGAAAGCACCTGGATGCCGCGGGTTACGATCTGCTTGGTCTTGTTTGTGGGTCCGAGGGACAGTTGGGCATTGTGACCGAAGCAACGGTACGGCTGATTGCCAAGCCCGAGGGTGCACGCCCGGTTCTCTTCGGCTTTCCCAGTTCCGAGGCCGCAGGGGCATGTGTGGCCGACATCATCGGCTCCGGGATCATTCCCGTTGCGATCGAGTTCATGGACAAGCCAGCGATCGAGATCTGTGAGGCCTTCGCCAAGGCTGGTTATCCGCTGGATGTCGAGGCCCTACTGATTGTCGAGGTCGAGGGGTCTGAGGCCGAGATGGACGCGATGCTGAAGAGCATCGTCGACATCGCCGGCCGCCACAGCGTGCAGACGGTGCGCGAATGCCAGTCTGCGACGGAAGCGGCACTGATCTGGAAGGGTCGCAAGTCCGCCTTCGGCGCGACAGGCCGTATCGCGGACTATATCTGCATGGACGGCACGGTGCCGCTCAGCAAGCTGTCCTATGTGCTGAACAAGACATCGGAGATCACCGACCGGTTCGGCCTGCGGGTGGCGAATGTCTTCCACGCGGGCGACGGCAACATGCATCCCCTGATCCTGTTCAATGCCAATGATCCCGAAGATGCCGCCAAGGCCGAAGCGGCTGGCAACGAGATACTGAAGCTCTGTGTCGATGCCGGTGGATGCCTGACTGGCGAGCACGGCGTTGGCATCGAGAAACGCGACCTGATGCGCCACCAATACAATGACGTGGATCTAAACCAGCAGATGGCAGTCCGCTCCGCATTCGACGACGGCTGGATCCTCAACCCGTCAAAGGTCTTCCCGCTCGAAGGGAGGCCCGAGGGCCGACAAGACGCGTGATGCTGATACCCCATTCTGAAAATGATGCTGCCTATGTGATACGCACGGCGGCAGCAAACAAGAAGGCGCTCATTCTGTGCGGCGGGCAGACCCGCTCGCCGGACGTCGATCCGCTTGCTGACATAGAAGTGGTCAGTTCGCGCGGCCTGTCCGGCATCGTCACCTATGACCCTGCCGAAATGGTAATGACGACCCGCGCCGGCACCCCCGTTGCGGAGATCGAAGCGACCTTGGCCGAAAACCGCCAGATGATGGCGTTCGAGCCGATGGACCACCGCGGGATCCTGAAGACCTCCGGCGAGCCCACCATCGGTGGCGTGTTTGCGGCAAATGTTTCAGGGCCCCGTCGGTTCGTGGCGGGTGCTGCGCGTGACAGCCTGCTCGGCATCCGCTTCATCAACGGCAAAGGTGAGACGGTGCGCGCCGGTGGCCGGGTCATGAAGAATGTCACTGGGCTCGACCTGGTTAAGCTACTCGCTGGCTCCCAAGGAACGCTAGGTTTCCTGACGGAAGTGACGTTCCGGGTTCTGCCGGTGCCGCAGACGGTGGAAACCATCGTCATCTCCGGCCTTTATGATGACGCCGCGACCAATGCGATGGCAGCAGCCATGGCGATGCCGGTCGAGGTCTCGGGTGCCGCGCACCTGCCGCAGACGGTGCGGTCGAAATTCATCGACGACAAGCTTCCGGAGGGTGAGGCGACCGTTCTGCGGCTCGAAGGTCTGGCGGCATCCGTTGGTGTCCGGGCAGACAAACTCGAAGCTGTCATGCAGACCTTCGGCCCGGTAACGCGTCTTGGCATGGACGACAGCCTCACTCTTTGGCGCCAGGTCCGCGACGTCCATCCGTATGCAGACGGCACGGAAAAGCCGCTTTGGCGGGTATCAGTCGCACCGTCGGCCGGGCATCAGTTGGTGGCAGCACTTCGCCTTGAAGCGGGCATAGATGCTTTCTACGATTGGCAAGGAGGCCTTGTCTGGATGCGGATGGAGGCCGACCCTGAAGCCGAGCTTATCCGCCGCTATATCCGCGCACTTGGCGGCGGCCATGCGACCCTCGTGCGGGCTTCCGAGCTTGTGCGGCAGCAGACCCCGGCTTTCGAACCCTTGCCAGAGGCCGTCGCGGCACTGTCGGCTCGCGTCAAGGAGAAACTGGATCCGTGGGGCATCTTTGCGCCAGGGAAGATGGGCTTTTAGAGAATGCAGACTTCGTTTACCGCCGAACAGCTTGCCGACCCGCATGTGGCGGAGTCGGAGAGGATCCTGCGCCGTTGCGTTCATTGTGGTTTCTGTACTGCCACCTGCCCAACCTATGTGACGCTTGGCAACGAACTCGACAGTCCGCGTGGCCGCATCTACCTGATCAAGGACATGCTGGAAAACGGACGACCAGCCGACGAGGAGGTTGTCACGCATATCGACCGCTGCCTTTCCTGCCTGTCCTGCGTTACAACCTGCCCCTCCGGCGTCGACTACATGCATCTCGTCGACCACGCCCGCGTTCATATTGAGAAAACATACACCCGGCCGCCGGTGGACCGGCTGATACGCTCCACCCTGGCCGCCGTGCTACCCTACCCTCGCCGCTTCCGCGCCGCCCTGTTGCTGGCAAAGCTCGGCCGACCGCTTGCCCCGCTATTCAAACGCATGCCGGCCTTGAGGCCGCTCGGCGCAATGTTGGATCTCGCGCCGACGTCTCGGCTGGGCAAGGCCGACACTTCCGTACGCGCACTGCCGCCGGTCGACGTGCCGAAGCGTGGGCGCGTCGCGATCCTCGCCGGCTGCGCCCAAAGCGTGCTCGATGCTGGCATCAACGAAGCCGCGATCCGCCTCCTGACCCGCCTCGGCGTCGAAGTGGTGACACCGGCGGGCGAAGGCTGTTGCGGCGCACTAGTGCATCACATGGGCCGCGAGGAACAGGCGCTCGACTTCGCGCGCCGCAACATCGATGTCTGGTGTCGCGAGATGGAGAAGGACGGCGGCCTTGACGCGATCATCATCACGGCATCTGGCTGCGGCACGACGATCAAGGATTACGGCCACATGCTGCGCCTCGACCCGGCCTATGCCGCCAAGGCCGATAAGGTCTCATCGCTGGCCAAGGACGTGACGGAATACCTGGCGACGCTGGACCTGCCGAAGCTGGAACCGAAAGCCGAGACCGTCGCCTACCATTCCGCCTGTTCGATGCAGCACGGACAGAGGATCACGCTGCAGCCGAAGGCGCTCCTGAGAGCAGCAGGCTTCACCGTCCGCGATCCGGCTGAAGGCCACCTGTGTTGCGGCTCGGCCGGCACGTACAACATCCTCCAGCCGGAGATTTCGGCACAGCTTAAAGCCCGCAAGGTAAAGAACATCGAAGCCACGAAGGCCAACATCATTGCCACCGGAAACATCGGCTGCATGACGCAGATCGCGTCCGGAACAGCAATGCCGATCGTCCATACGGTGGAACTGCTGGACTGGGCCTATGGCGGCCCAAGGCCAGCCAAGCTCGGCTGAAGGGGTGACTTTAAAAGGCAAAAAAAAGCCCGCCTAATGGCGGGCTTTTCATCGGGTTACCGAAGACGGCTTAGTTGTACGGCGAGTTGCACTGCGCGCGTACGCCAACACGCGGGACGTAGGTATTGTCCGATGCGCGGTAGGTGCGGTAGCGTTCAGTGCACCACTGAACATGGCGGCTGGAGCCGGCGTAAGCGCGCGTCGGCTGGTTGGCGATTGCGCCACCAATAATCGCGCCAGCACCGAAGGCGGCGAGCGGATACCAGAAACCGTCACTGTGTCGGCGATAGCCACGGCGGTACTCGCGATGTCCACGATGACCATGATACCAGCCACGGCGGTCGCGGCGATCCCGGCGAAACTGCACCTGCTCGACGGCGGAAGCTTCAGGAGACTTGACCTTCGGCATCATGACCGCGCCCGCTGGCGTGAGGGACGATGCAAACATCATGACGCTCATGGCGCCTGCAGAAAGCAATTTGGACATTGTGCGCATTGTGGAATCCTTTCGTACGACAGGAGGGATAAACCCCGTTCGCGTCGGGAGGTTCCATGTTGAAGTTTTTGTGAAACACCCGTGTTCAATGTCGAGAACTGCTCTATCGTTGCAAGACGGCAGGAGTGCCGGAACAGCGAAATGCCAGCAGAGTTGGCACTTGTCAGTTAGAGGAGAGGTTTCATGAGCATATTCAGCAAAATCAAGTCGGCCATCTTCGGGAGCCCGGCACAGGCCGCACCTGCCGCCGCACCGACCACGTCCACTACGGCGCCGACGCAAGCCGCAACCGCATCGCCTGCCGCACCCTCGGCCGCATCCGCAGCACCCGCACCGGCATCATCTGCTGCACCGTCTTCTGCATCGAGCAGTCCAGCGCAGCCGGCCGGCAGCACTCCGGCGCAGAACGTAGACGTGGCGGCCATCCTTGACGAGGCCGTCAAGAAGAACGGCCAGAAGCTTGATTGGCGCCGCTCGATCGTCGACCTGATGAAGGCGCTCGGAATGGACGCGAGCCTCACCGAGCGCAAGGAACTGGCCGACGAATTGGGCTACACAGGTGACAAGAACGACTCGGCTACGATGAACATGTGGCTGCACAAGGCACTGCTGAAGAAGCTCTCCGACAACGGTGGCAAGGTGCCGGCGGACCTTCTGGACTAAGCAATAAAAAGGGAGCGTCTCGATGAGACGCTCCCTTTCAGATCTGTGCTTCAAACCGATCGGGCTTAGCTGGACGGACCCATGTCGAAGACGTGGTGATGGATATGGCCGTCGAACATCTCAAGCAAGCCCTTGGTCATTTCACGGCTCTCGTAGCGCACCGGCGATTCCAGGGCAGCTGCGAGCGCGGCCTGATCCTCGTACATCGTCGAAAGAGCCATGGCGTAAGACGGTGCGCCCTCGTCCCGCTCGATGTTGTAGAGGACGCGCACTTCCTTCACGCCCGGGAAAGCCAGCCACATGGGCATCAGCTTCTCGGCGACATAGGCGCGAAACGCATCGTCTTGGCCGGGCTTGATCGTGCCTTCGAAGAAGGCCTGGCGAATGATCATGATACTCTCTTCGATCAGTTGACTGTGGTCGGCGGTTTCTTGCCGGCGAAATGCGCTTCAAGATTAGAAAGCACAAGCTCGCCCATGGCGATGCGTGTTTCCATCGTCGCGCTACCCTGGTGAGGCAGGAGCAGCGTGTTAGGAGCCGAGTAGAACTCCGAGCGAATGTTCGGTTCGTTGACGAACACGTCGAGACCGGCCCCGGCGATCGTTCGATCGTTGAGCGCCGCGAGCAGCGCATCCTCATCCACCACGCTGCCGCGCGCGATGTTGATCAGCACGCCCTTTGGCCCAAGCGCCTTGAGGACATCAGCATTGACGATATTTTGGGTCTGGGCTGTCGCAGCAACGATCACGCAAAGGATGTCGCTGTCTTCGGCAAGCTCTACCGGCGAGGCGCAAGACTTCCACGAGGTGTCAGTGATCGGCGAGCGATTCCAGAACCGCACATCCATGCCGAACACTTCAGCACGGCGACCGACGGCCTTGCCGATCTGACCAAGCCCGAGGATGCCGAGGCGCTTGCCCTTCGGGCTTGTGCCGAGCGGGAAGGCTTCCTTGCCCCACTTGCCAGCGCGCATGTAAGCGTCACCGGACGCAATCTGGCGCAGAACGCCGAGCATCAGGGCAATCCCGAGATCGGCCACATCATCCGTCAGAACGCCGAGGGTGGTGGCAACATCGATGTTGCGGCTGCGCGCATGGGCGAGGTCGATGCGGTCCGTGCCGACGCCGTTGACGGCAATGACGCCGAGCGACGGCATCTTGTCGATCCACTCGTTGGAGATGCCCGTTCCGCCACCCGTGGCAACTGCGCGGATCTTGGGAAGCGCAGCTTCAAGGCTTTCCTTCTGCGACTCATCATAAAGGCGATGCACCGTGTAATTTGCATCGAGACGTTCTTCGATGAATTCCATCATCGGTTCGACAAGCAGGAGATCCGGTTTCATATCGCTTCTTTCAAAAAATTCAGGAGATTTGGCCGAGGAAAAGCTTCAGGCGTTCGTTCTTCGGGTTGCCGAAGAATTCGTCCGGTGCGCCCGACTCCAGGATCTGGCCCTGGTCCATGAAAATTACGCGGTCCGCCACCTGCCGAGCAAAGCCCATCTCGTGGGTCACGCACAACATCGTCATGCCTTCCTTCGCAAGGTCGATCATGGTGTCGAGCACTTCCTTGACCATTTCCGGGTCAAGCGCGGAGGTCGGTTCATCAAAAAGCATGATCTTGGGATTCATGCAAAGCGCACGGGCAATGGCGACACGCTGCTGCTGGCCACCGGAGAGCTGTGCCGGATACTTTTCCGCCTGCTCAGGAATCCGAACGCGTTCCAGGTAGCGCCGGGCGGTTGCCTCGGCTTCCGCCTTGGCAATGCCGCGGACCTTCATCGGCGCAAGCGTGCAGTTCTCAAGCACCGTCATGTGCGGGAAGAGATTGAACTGCTGGAAGACCATGCCGGTCTCCTGACGGACGATATCGACATTCTTGCCGCCAGCCGTCAGATCGTGACCGTCAACGACGATCCGGCCCTTCTGAATTGTCTCCAGCTGGTTGATGCAGCGAATGAGGGTGGATTTACCCGACCCGGACGGACCGCAGATGACGATGCGCTCGCCACGGTTGACCGAAAGGTTCACGTCGCGAAGGGCGTGGTAAGCACCATACCACTTGTTCACGCCCTCCATCTGTACTGCCAGATCTGAAGCTCCCCGCATCTCCGATGCCGGTGCGTTTGCGCCTACCTCAGCCATGCGAGGAACTCCTTTCAATCTCTGACTAGCTTACTTCTTGGCTTCGGTGACAAAAGCCGGCAGCGGGGAACCGAGCCACTTTTCGTGGATCTTGTTGAGGTCGCCGCTCGCCTTTACCTTGTCGACAAAGGCGTTGACTGCAGTCAACAGCTCGCTGGAGCCCTTGCGCACGGCAATGCCCTGGACCTGCTGGCTGAGCTGGATCTTCTGCTCGTACTTGCCCGGAGCCGCCGTCTCGATCTGCGCCGCCACAACGTTGGATACGCCGATCAGTTGAACCTGCCCGGAAAGCAGGGCCTGGATGGCGCTTGCGTCGTCATCGAAGCGCTGGATCTTCGCGTCAGCCGGAGCAATCTTGGTGACGCCGGTGTCCTGCGTGGATGCACGTGCGACGCCAATGGTCTTGCCGGAAAGATCCTCGGGCTTCGAAACCTGGATGTCCTTGCCGCCGAAGACCCCAACTGAGATGCCAGCGTAAGGCGCGGAGAAGTCCACGTTCTTCGCACGCTCTTCGGTGATGCCGAGCGACGCAACGAGCACGTCGACCTGGTTGCTCTGGAGATACGGAATGCGGTTCGGGCCAGTGACCGGCACGATCTGCAGCTTGACGCCCAGTTCTTCGGCCAGAAGCTTGGCAACGTCTGCATCGTAGCCGTCCGGCTCGTTCGACGTGTTCATGATGCCGAACGGCGGGAAGTCAACCAACATGCCGACCTTCAAGGTACCGGCCGACTTGATGCTTTCAACCGTCTGTGCGGCGGCTGTCGATGCGATCGCGCCCGCAAGAAGACCGGCACCAATGGCTGCCGTCAGCATTCGTCTTGAAATTTTCATGTTCCTACCCTTTCAGTTATGCCGGTTTACCTCCCTCCGGCGCGGGTCCCGTCAACGTGTTGTTGCGCGGGAGAATTTGCGTTCCATGCGTCCGGCCAGCAGCGACAGCGGCCAGCACAGGATGAAGTAGATCGCCGCCACCGTGGAGAAGACCAGGAAGGGGCTGAACGTCGCGTTGTTGATGATCTGGCCTTGGCGCGTCAGTTCAACGAAACCGATGATTGCCGCAAGGGACGTGCCCTTGATGAGCTGCACGAGGAAGCCAACGGTCGGTGCGACCGCGACACGGCTCGCCTGCGGCAGGATGATGTATCGCATGCGATTGATGTAACGCAGGCCAAGCGCGGTTGCGGCCTCACGCTGGCCCGGCGGCACCGCCTCGATGCAGCCACGCCAGATTTCGCCAAGGAAGGCGCTGGCATGAAGCGTCAACGCAATCATCGCAGCGATCCACGGGTTCACGGCAAAGCCAAAGATGTTCATGCCAAAGAACACCAGGAAAAGCTGCATCAGGAGCGGCGTTCCCTGGAAAAGGCGGATGAAGCCCGTGGCGAGGAGGCGCGGCACCTTGTGGTCGGCAACACGGGCGAGAGCAACGAGAAGTCCACCAACACCGCCGCCGGCAAAGGCGATCGCCGACAGCGCGATCGTCCACTGCGCCGCCATGACGATGATCCAAAACTCGTTCCAGCCGAAAGGTCTGATCAGCATGTCTGTCTCCCCTATCGGCTCAGCGGATATTTGAAGGCCACCTTCTGGATGGCCGCAAACAGCGTCGAGAAGGCAACCGACATCACGAGGTACATGGCCGTGATGACGACATAGACCTCGAAGCTTGCGAAGGTCGCCGATTGCAGGTCGTTACCGGCCGCAGCAAGGTCGTCAGCGGATATGACGGAAACGACGCTGGTGTTGAGCATCAGGTAGATGAACTGGCTGGTCAGCGACGGGTACACGGTGCGCAGCGCCGGCTTCATGACGATGTAGCGGAAGATCTGCAGCTTTGACAGGCCGAGCGCCGTGCCAGCCTCCACCTGCCCCTTCTGGATCGACTCGATGCCGGCGCGAATGATTTCCGTTCCATAGGCGCCAAAGTTGACGACCAGAGCAAGAAGCGCGGCGCTGTTCGGTGTCAGGCGGAGCCCGAGCGATGGAAGACCGAAGAAGATGAAGAAGATCTGCACCAGGAACGGCGTGTTGCGGATGATCTCGATATAGGCGTTGACCAACCAGCGGAGAGGCAGAGGGCCGGATGTCTTGCCCCAGGCGCAAAAGATCGAGACGATCAGGCCGATCAGCATCGCGCCGACCGAAAGCTGGATCGTCAGCGCCGCACCCACCAGAAGCTTGTCGAAGCCCGCGAGTACCGGTTCAAAGTTGAAGTTGTACAACCTGTGACCTCCCGACCACGTTTGCAGCCGTCTCTTCTCCCAGAGCAGGCTGCGATTTAGATCGATCTAATAGGGTCCGAGTGCGAGGTCAACCCGCCTTGTGGATTCCCAAAGATAGCGCAGCCGCTGCAGAAGAGTGCCGCACATGCAATTGCGTCGGCTTGATAATCCAGCGAGGCGGCAGTTGCGGCTCGCGGATGCGATCCAGCAGCAACCGCGCGGAATCCTCGCCAATGGTCACGGGCGCAGTCGATATTGAGGTCAGCCGCGGCCGGATAATGTCAGCTTCGGTAACATCGTCGAAGCCGACGAGGGATACGTCCTTGCCGACTTTCAGCCCAAGGTCACTCAATCCTGCATTCAGCCCGACCGCAATGACGTCGTTGAAGCAGATTATCGCGGTGGGTCGTGACGCTTCGAAGAGGGCCTTGGCAGCCTGGGGGATCTGCGCCGTCTGGTCCGGCACGCGGATGACATGATCGCTTTTGAGCCCCCTCGCCCGCATCGCTTCACCGAAGCCCTTGATGCGTTCGTCGTAGGCGGAGTGAACCGGGCCATGCACGGCAAAGGAAATCGCCGTGTGCCCCAGGTCTGCGAGATGATCCACGGCTTGGCGCATGCCGGCGGCATAGTCCGCACCGGCATAGTCGAGCTCTGGCGAAATATGTCTCAGGGTCTGCACGACGGGCAGATCCCAGTCGAGCAATTGCTGTACAATCCCGGCTTGCGTGCCCGCGGCGGCGCACAGAATGATGCCGTCTACGCCATGCTCCCGAAGGCGGCGCATCAGCACGTCCTGTCGCTCCACCGTATCGCCGCTGTTGACCAGCAGGACCACCATGCCTGCGCGGTCGATGACCGCCTCGATGCCCGACAGAAGCTCGGCGAAGAACGGGTTGGTCAGATTCGGAACAACGACGCCGACAGCATTGCTGCGTTCAGCCCTGAGTCTCGCGGCACCCATGTTGTAGACGTAGCCAAGCGCCGCCATGGCCTCTTCGACTCGGGCACGCGTCTGTGCTCCGACAAGCGGGCTCTTGCGGACCACGAGCGAAGCTGTGGCGCGGGACACGCCCGCGCGCTGCGCTACATCCAAGAGGGTCACTCGGCTTTTCTTGCGATCTTCGACGGGCATGAGACTTTCGTGAACTGTTGGATCGGCCGCGTCAATGGATGAGCGCCATCGCCTTGATGACCGCAAAAATGGGTCGGCCGACGGTCAGTCCCAGTCGGTCGACGGAAAGCGTCGTGACGCGCGCCAGCAGGATATCACCCTTGGCGTCGATCCTCACGCGGACCGTACCTTCACGCTGCGGCTCCAGGGCAATAATGTACCCCTCCAGGATGTTGAGCGCGCTCAGGCCCTCAGGTTGCTGGACGGCGACCAGGACATCCCGCTCGGCAATATGGACGTTCACCCGCCGGCCGCGCTCCAGTCCCGCGGCTGGCAAGATCACCTCCCCCGCCCTCAGCGTGACATGGGAAACGTGGTGCTGCGCATTGCTTGACGCCACTGTGCCGCTGATAATCACCCCGGTGTCTCTTTGGTCGATCGAGGGGCTTGCCAGCACCTCGGCCGGTGATCCTGCAGCTTCGATCTTTCCATCGGCCAGGACGATGACACGATCTGCCAGCCGCGTGACCTCCGCGACCGAATGGCTGACATAGATCATCGGCGTCTTCATCTCGTCGCGCAGCTTTTCGAGATAAGGCAGGATCTCGTTCTTGCGCGCATCATCCAGCGCAGCCAGTGGCTCGTCCATCAAGAGGAGACGCGGGGACGCCAGCAAGGCGCGGCCGATCGCGACGCGCTGCCTTTCGCCGCCGGAAAGGCCATGAGGCTTGCGATCCAGCAGCGCCTCGATGCCGAGAAGATGCACGATGTCGTCAAAATCTGCCGACCTTTTTCGCGACGTGAACCAGGATCCGAAGTTCAGGTTGTTGCGCACCGAAAGATGCGGAAACAGCCGGCTGTCCTGGAAGATGTACCCGAAGCGGCGCTGGTGGACCGGCACAAAGACCTTGCGCTGGGTGTCCACCAGAACCGTATCCTCAAAAGTCAGCCGTCCAACATCCGGTCTCGCAAGCCCCGCGATAACGCGCAGCAACGTTGTTTTGCCCGATCCCGAGCGGCCAAACAAAGCTGTCACACCAGCCGCAGACGTGAAACCTGCGTCGAGTGCGAAAGCACCAAAATGCTTTTGTGCTTCAACGGACAGGATCATGGTGCTGCCTCCTCCCAGCCCAATGTGCCATGAGCTCCGAAGCCATCAGCGCTGAGAACGAAATTACGATCGCCACCAGCGTCAGGCGCGTTGCGCCCGCGTCGCCACCCGGGACCTGGGTCAGGGTGTAGATCGCCGCAGACAAGGTCTGCGTCTCACCGGGAATGTTGGACACGAAGGTGATCGTCGCGCCGAATTCGCCCATCGCCTTCGCAAACGCCAGGACCATACCAGCAATGATACCCGGAAGGCTCAGAGGGAGCGTCACTGTTAGGAAAACCCAGGCCCGGTTGGCGCCGAGCGTCGCGGCGGCCTCCTCGAGCTTCCCATCCACCGCCTCGAGCGACAACCGGATTGAACGCACCATCAGCGGAAAGCCCATCACGCCACAGGCCAGTGCCGCCCCTGTCCAGCGGAACGAGAAGACGATCCCGAACAAGCTTTCGAGATAAGCGCCAAACACACCGCGGCGGCCGAAGGCGATGAGCAGCAGATATCCAGTCACGACCGGCGGCAGAATGAGAGGCAGATGCACGAGGCCGTTGAGCACCGACTTGCCCCAGAACCTTCCGCGCGCCAGGAGGTAAGCAACAAACACGCCGAACGGCAGCGCCACCAGTGTCGCGATCGTCGACACCCACAGACTAAGCCTGACCGCCGCCCATTCATCCTCGCTAAGATGAAGCCATTCCAACAGAACGCAATCCTCGTTTCGACGCAGGCACAACAATTCCGTTTAATGGAGGATCGTGAAGCCTTCCTTCTCGAAAAAAGGTGCCGTTTGCGGAGACTTCAGGAAGTTCAGGTAAGATGACGCCGCACTAGCCCCCGAACTTTTCAGCAGCGCGATCGGGTAAATGATCGGCGGATGGAGATCTTCGGGAAAGGTGCCAACGACCGCGACACCCGGGTCTGCCGCGGCATCCGTCTGATAAACGATGCCATAGGGCGCTTCTCCGCGCGAGACTAGAGCAAGGGCCGCGCGAACATTTTCGGCGCCCGCAACATGCTTTTCGACCACCGACCAAAGGCGGAGTTTTTCCAGCGCCGCCTTGGCATATTTGCCGGCCGGCACCGAGTTCGGCTCCCCCATGGCGAGCTTGCCGTCGTTCAGCAGCGCGGCGAGATCAAATCCAGGCGCGATCTGGATGGGGGTCGCATGGGCCTTCGGCGCGATGAGCACCAGGCGGTTCCCGAGAAGATTGGTCCGCGAATCCTCCTGCAGCAGACCCTTTTCGGATAGATATTGCATCCAGTCGAGGTCGGCGGAGATGAAGATGTCGGCTGGCGCTCCTGCCTCGATCTGCCTGGCAAGCGCCGAACTTGCGGCATAGGAAACGGTGACCGGTGGCTGGCCCTGCGTGGCCCAGGCATTGTTGGCCATGTCCAACGCGTTCTTGAGACTTGCCGCTGCAAAGACAGTCACCCGGTCCTGCGCCCACAGTGAAGCTGGCATGATCATCCACAGAATTGCGAGCATCCGGGCGACAAATCTGCGCTGGCGCGCACCAAAGATACCCATCCCACCTCTCCATTTAACGTCGTCGGTTGGAAGGATATATGGCTTCACGTCAGGTATGCTAGACCGGCAAACCGCCGCCGCGCTTCAAGGTGACCTGCTCTCCTTGAAGATGTTCAGCGCCGCGTGTTGCAACAGCATGATCGTCTTGCCGTCGCGGATCCGGCCGTTCGAGATCATCTGCATCGCCTCCTCGATCGTCGGCTCCAGCCGCTCGATGTCCTCGCCCTCTTCCGCATTGCCGCCGCCAGTAGAAACCTGATCAGCGGCTGAATAAGCGCCAACGAAGAAATGCAGCCGCTCCGTTACCGAGCCCGGGCTCATGAAGGCGTCGAAGATCTCGCGCACGTCGCTCACCCGATAGCCGGTTTCCTCCTCCACCTCGGCCCGGATCCGCTCCTCCGGGCTCGCGTGATCGAGAAGCCCCGCCGGCGTCTCAATCAGCAGATCGTCATGCCCGTTGACGAAGGCGGGGTAACGGAACTGGCGGGTGAGCAGCACCCTTCTACGCTCAAGATCATAAAGCAGGATGGTTGCGCCATTGCCGCGGTCATAGGTCTCGCGGCTTTGCCTCTGCCACGTCCCGTCCGATCTCAGGAAGCTGAAGGTCGTCTTCTTCAGCACATACCAGTCATCGGAAAGGATCGTCACATCCTCGACCCGAACTCTCTGCGCCACCGCCATTACACCCTCCCACGTTGTTTGCACGATATCGCACGATTCACGTCTTCATACAAGATCACGCACTCTGAAGGTTGCTATCCCCGGTCAACGAACATCATCAAAAACAGGTGGGACTTAAGGCCCAGGCCGGAACGCTTGGAGGAAGCTTGCGTTATCCCGCCATCAACTGAACTCGCATGAAGGCCACCGCGCCTTCAGCATCCAACAGACGGTTCAAGAGCATGAAATCTGCAATCTTCTCGATCCTCGTTCTCATGGTAGGCATGACGGCTACGCTGGCGTTCCTCAACGATCCCGCGAAGGTCGCCTCGGCAAAGGTTTATGTGCCTGAGGTCGTGTCTGAAACGACCAGCGGCTAAGCCCCCGACGCATGACACGTCGAGCAGGTTGAACTGCTTGGCAATCAACCTGCTCCATCCTCCATGAGACTTCGCTGAAAGACATTGGTGGCCGTATGACTGGCAAAAGACTGGAATGGCTGGCGCGTGGAGGATATGCGGCGCGAGGCGTGGTCTATATCCTCGTCGCCGCCCTGGCAGTCCTTCCGATCTTTGGTGGCGGAAAGGCTGATTCCAAGTCAGCGCTGACGACTGTACTCGAGCAACCTTTCGGTCAGATCTGGCTCGGGCTGATCGGCCTGGGACTGGTCGGCTTCATCCTGTGGCGCATTGCACAGGCGACGCTTGATACCGATGGGCACGGGCAGGACCTCAAGGGCTACGTAGTCCGGGGCGGATTGCTGATCAGCGCAGCCACCTATACCGGTCTTGCCGCTTATGCGATCAGTCACGCCCTGCATTTCAGCCTCGGCGGCGGATCATCCGACAGCCGGCAGGACTGGACGGCATGGCTCATGCAGCAGCCTTTCGGCCGCTATGTCGTTGGCCTCGTCGCCCTGGCTGTCATTGGTGCCGGTGGAGCGCAGATCCTGAAGGGTGCCAAGCGCGGGTACCTCAAGTACTTCTCACACAGTTTCGAACACAAGAAGGTCCTCAACGCCGCCTGCATCTATGGCTTGGTGGCCCGCGGAGCGGTTCTGGTGATACTCGGCGTCTTCCTTGCCTATGCTGCTTTCACCATCGATCCAGAACAAGCGGGTGGAACAGCGGATGCGCTGTCATGGATCCGCGAGCTTCCTTTCGGCGCGCTACTCTATCTTCTCGTCGCCGTTGGCCTGTTTGCTTTCGGGCTCTATGGCCTGATCGCAAGCCGATACAGGATGATCCGCAGCCCCGACTTACAGAGACCCTTGAGCGCTGCGCGCTCGGCGTTAGGTTAGAGCCTCAATCTAGGGGTTCGGCATGGCTTTTCATCACGTTTACGCGCGCAGGGTTCTCGACAAGTTCAAGAGCTTCGAGCCGCTGGGGCTCATCATGGTCGCGGTCGTGGCGGGCGGCCTGTTCCTCTTCTTCCAACTCACCGGCGAAGTGATGGAGGGCAATACCCATGCCTTCGATGAGCGGATCCTGCTTGCCCTTCGTAACACCACCGACCTCGGGACGCCGCTCGGGCCGGCTTGGCTCGGCCAGGCGATGGGCGATATTACGGCCCTTGGCGGGCACACCGTGCTCAGCCTGATGACCATCATGGCCACCATCTTCCTGTTTCTGTCGCGGCAGCGGGCAATTGCCATCTTCACCTTTCTGTCGATCGCTGGCGGCTTGCTGGTAAGTTCACTGCTGAAGCTCGGGGTTGCTCGCCCAAGGCCAGACATCGTGCCGCATTTGGTGGATGTGCACAGCCTCAGCTTTCCGAGCGGTCATGCGATGCTGTCGGCCGCGACCTACCTCACCCTTGGCGCCCTTCTGTCCCGCGCGCAGCCTTATCGCTCGACACGGATCTTTCTTCTTGGCGCAGCGATCTTCCTGACCTTGCTCATCGGCATCAGCCGCATCTATCTCGGCGTGCATTTCCCGACAGACGTACTCGGCGGCTGGTGCGCGGGCGCGACGTGGGCGCTCGGATGCTGGCTGATTGCACGGCGTTATCTCTCGACCACGCCAATTCCGGCGAAGGTCAAGGACACTCAAACGCGATAGGGCATCACTGTCTCGGCGCCGTTGGACCTGCGCTACCGTCAATACCCGAACCCGTTGTCGGCCGGTTCGGTGCAGTCTCGGTATTCTCCGGTGTCCGGAGGAACATGATGGCGAGGATCAACGCCAGAACGCCGGCGGCTATCGCAACCGACCACGCGGACCGGCCATTTCCGGTATGAGGTGCGGGCCGTTGCTGCCCGTCATACTCCGTATTTTCGTCTCTTGCGCCGAATGGGTCCCGCCCTTCCGCCATGGATGTACCCTGCCTGGATGCTTGCTCATACATGAAGAGGACGCCGGCATGGCTGCCGGCGTCGACTGGTCCTTACATCTGCTCGGATTGTGCGCCGCTGTTCGGCTTGGCCGGTCCCAGAACCGGTTTCTCGCCAAGCGCTTCGGTCATGCGCATCGGCTTGAACTGGCCCTTGCCGTCGATCGATGCACCTTCCGACCAGCGGCCTGGAACCGGATCACTGCCGTCAGCCTGGAATCCAAGGAAGCTGTAGTTGAACTCCTGGTTCTCCTGCTCCTGCGGGAAGCTGTTCGGGATCGGGAAGGCGCCGGAAGCACCGCCGAGCTCTTCGATCGCAGCCATCCACTGGTTCTGGTGCATGGTGTCTCGGGCAATCAGGAAAGACAGCATGTCCTTCATGCCCGGATCGTTTGTCATGTTGTAGAGACGAACGGCGAGAACGCGACCGGTCGACTCGGCCATAACATTAGCCGTCATGTCGGCAGCGATATTGCCGCTCGCATAGATGTGCGACATGTCAAACGGCACTCCGTCGGAATCAACCGGCATAGCCGAGAGGCCTGCAGACAGAAGGTTCTTCAGGTTCAGGCCGCCGAGCACGGCACCACCCACAGGGTCAGCAGCAACCGATTCCTTCACGCTCAGCGGAGCGCCTTCGAGGTTGAGAGCCACAGCCGTTGCCAGCATCTCGATGTGACCGAGTTCTTCGGCAGCAGTGTTCATCAACAGGTCGCGGAACTTCGGGTTACCACGCGCACCGCAGGCCTGGAAGAAATACTGCATGGCGACACGGATCTCGCCCTCGACACCACCGATCGCCTGCTGGAGCGCCCGTGCAAACAGAGGATCGGGGGTCTCGACGCGGACCGGATACTGTAACTTGCCGTCAGTGTAGAACATGAAGCTCTCCTTTTGGTTGGGGGAGCGCAAAGAACAACGAGATCGGCATTAAGTTTCGTCGCGTCGCAAGAAAGTTGATGGCCGCGATCAACCTTCACCGCGAGCGTCGGCTTCTCGCGTGTCCAACGAGGCGGCTTGTACGAAACCTTCTCCAGCATCAGGGGTTGTTAGGACAACACCCCAACACATGACGTGGAGACGATCGATGAGCGAGATGGAAACGGAGAGCCTGAAGCTTGCCAAGGAGTACCTTTCCCTGGGCGGTGCACGGCGGGCCAAGATCGATGACAACATCGTCAATACACGGCTGTGGGAGAATGACCCTCCGGAAGCGGCTGCATTCTGGGACAAGCACATCCAGTCGCTGCCGGAAGACAAGCGCCGCGAGGTGGAGCTTCATCTGCCGACGATCAACGCAACCTGACCACGACGTAGACCGCTGTCAGCCCGAAGCCTTTGCCTTGCCCAGGCTGGTGAGAAGGTCGTCGAGCATTGGCTTTTGGCCGATCAGAATCTTCGTGCGCGCGGCGGCGATGTCGAACCAGCCAGCGCGATCCACCTCCGGGAACGACTGCATCCGTCCCGACCTCGGCGGCCATTCCATCTGGAACGGGCTGCTTTGTGGGTGGTCAAGGTCGACATCTGGTTCTGCCTCCACCGCCCAAACCAGAACGATCTTGCCGCCAGGCTGGCGATATCTCCCAAGCTCCGAAAAGTCGCCGTCGACCGCTACGCCCAGCTCTTCCTGCGCTTCGCGAATGGCCGCGTCCAAAGGTTCCTCGTCGTCCTCCACCAAGCCTTTGGGGATCGACCAGGCGCCCTCGTCCTTCTTTGCCCAGAACGGTCCGCCCGGATGCACCAGCAAAACTTCCGCTTCGCTGTCCGTCATTCGATAGATCAAGAGACCTGCACTGGTCTTGGCCATGAACTGCTCCGGAGCGCTGCGTTGTCGCAGGCATCGACAAGATGGACGGGCTTTGGCAAACCGGAGCGCAGCAAATACCGACGATCCCCCGCCTCAACGGAACCATCTGCCATGGCTTCGCCTTCATCATCCAATGCAACGATAGTGTCGGTGAGTTGAATGGCAACGGGATTGATTGCTCTTCTTGATGACGTGGCGGCGATTGCAAAACTCGCGGCATCGTCCCTTGACGATGTGGCCGCGCAAACAATCAAAGCCAGCACCAAGGCTGCGGGTGTCGTGATTGATGATACTGCGGTCACCCCGCGATATGTCGTCGGTCTGTCGCCTGCTCGCGAACTTCCGATCATCGGCAAGATCGCCCTCGGCTCGCTCAAGAACAAGCTGATCTTTCTCCTGCCTCTGTGCCTGCTGCTCGGCTACTTCGCACCATGGCTGATCATGCCGCTGTTGATGCTCGGCGGCATCTACCTGTGCTTTGAAGGTACGGAGAAGCTCCATGAAGCGGTGTTCGGCCATCATGGGGAGCAAGACGCGACGGAAGCGGATGGCACGGATGCCAGTCAAATCGAGAGGGAGAAAGTGTCCGGCGCAATCCGTACCGACTTCATCCTGTCGGCCGAAATCATGGCGCTGACGCTGGCGGGTGTGTCGGAGTCCGGCTTCTACACGCAGGCTGCGGTGCTGGCTGGCGTCGGCATCTTCATCACCGTGGCGGTCTATGGCGTTGTCGCGCTGATTGTTAAGGCAGACGACATCGGGCTAGCGATGGCAAAGAGCGGCTCCGCGGCCGTGCGCGGTTTCGGAAAGTTGCTCGTCCGCGGTGTGCCTGTTTTTCTGCAACTGCTGGCCGGCATCGGAACTGCCGCGATGCTTTGGGTCGGCGGCAGCATCATCGTCCATGGTCTGGCGGAGCTCGGCTTCCACGCACCGGAGCACATGATCGAACATGTTGCAGAACAGGCCGTCGCCGTCGTACGGGTGCTACCTTCGGTCGTTGGGTGGCTGGCTACGTCCCTGCAGCAGGCGGTGTTGGGCCTAGTTATCGGTGCTGCCGCGGTCGTCGTCTTCAACCTGATTAAACCGGCTCTCGTTCGCATGGGCTACGCGCATGGCTGAGATGTACCTCATCCAAATCCTCCTGCCCATCATCGGCGCGCAGAGCGACAGACCTGATCCGTACGAAATGCTTCGCGAGGAGCTCACCAGCCGGTTTGGCGGGATGACCTTCCACAAGAACGCGCCCGCCGAAGGGCTCTGGGCGAATGATGATGACGTGGAGAAGGACGCTATCATCATTGCAGAGGTGATGATCGATGACCTGCATCGCGACTGGTGGCATACCTATCGCAAGACACTCGAGAATCGCTTCCAGCAGGAGGAGATCGTCATCCGCGCGCTGCCTATGGCCAGGCTTTAGGCATCAGTTCTCGTCACCCGAAGCCGGGCGACGCCTTGCTTGGTAAAGGGTGAATGAGTCACCAACGGTGAGCGCGGCCGCTCAAAGGTCGAGCCGAGGAGGACGAGATGATGCCAATAGATGCCACCACGGCAGGCAGGACGGACCCGCACCTTGCACAAACTGCGCCTCGCATCGTCTCGGTGCGAGCAATCCCGGTGGCGGGCCGCGACAGCATGTTGCTCAACCTCAGCGGTGCGCCTCATCCGGTCCTGACCCTCGATTTGCTAGCGGATGTGATGATAACGGCGACGGAAATAAACGAGCGCCTCGTCATTGTCATTGCCATGGATGACGCCGCGCACCCGGCAGAACAGCACATGATGCGTGCCGCTTTGGACGACGTCCGCAACCTCGCAGTCGAAGGATACGACTGCATCGGAGAGCACCGGAGATCCCGTCTCACTCGCGGTCCAGTTGCCGCGAGAAAACCGCTCCTCCTGCGGCGTTGCACCACCGAAGAGCTTGGACAAATCCTCGTGCCGGCTCGTTAACGCATTGACGCAAAGCACCCGGTTCGTCTCGAAGATCTTCGCGACCGAGCTGGAGCGGTTCAGGCAAACCAGCAGCGTTGGCGGCTGGTCTGTTACGCTACAGACTGCCGAGGCAGTGAACCCTGCCACGCCGGCCGGCCCGTTGGTGGTGACGATATTGATCGCCGCCGCCAACCGCGACATACCCTCTCGAAAGGCGAGGCGGCTCGCCTCGATGTCGTCCTGCATCATCTCACTCGTCATTCGCTTCGCAGTCCTGCCTTCTTGAGCAGCGGCATAACACGGTCGCAGAAGAACGGCAGTTCGTAAGTGTAGTTGACGAAGGATAAGGCAATGCCGGAGTAGCCCTGCTGGGAGATCGCCAGCATGTCCTCGACGATCTTCTCCGGCGTGCCAACGAGCGGATATCCGCCGGCGCCCCCGGCAAAGCGCTTGCGGTAACGGTCGTAGCTTTCCTTGTCGTGCGACTGCGAGAACTCCTTCTTGCCTGCCATATGAGCGTCGACAGCCTCATGATCGGCAAGCGTCACTGCATAACGCTCGTAGTAATCCTCCGCCTCCCGTTGCGTCTCGCGACAAACAACGTGGCAGACGGTATAGGCGCCAACATCGCGGCCGATGACGCTGGCCCGGTTGCGGATGTCTTCTACATGCTTGCCGGCTTCCGAGATTTCCCTGAAGGTGGTGAACAGATATTCGCAGTTCCTGGCGGCGAAATCGCGCCCCGGTCCGCCGAAAGCTGCATTCATCGTCACAGGCCGCGGCGTCTGGATACTCGCAGGGCGGCTGACCACGTCCTTCAGCTGGTAATACTGGCCGTTGAAGTCAAAGGGAGCGTCGGAAGTGTAGGACCGTTCGACAATCTCCAGCCATTCCGCGGCCTGGTCATAACCCTTCTCTACCAGTGGTACGCCAAACATGCCGAACTCCTTCGGGTTCCAGCCGCAGACGATATTGAGCCCGGCGCGTCCGCCGCTGATATGGTCGACCGTCGCGAGCGCCTTCGCCGCGTATAGCGGATGCACGAGCGGCACGTGGACCGTCATGAAGAGGCCTATCCGTTCGGTTACCGAGGCAAGGCCGGCTGCCCAGGTGAAAGTTTCAAACGACCACTCCCTCACCCGATTCTTGCCACCGAAACCTTTCCAGCGCGCGATCGGGAGGAAGAAATCGAGACCACCGCGGTCTGCGATCTGGACGGCGTTCAAGTTGTCCTCCCACCGCGCCTGCCACCGCTCCGGCACATCCGTAATAGCCAATCCACCGTCTGCATTGGCGGAAAATACCCCAAGCTTCAGCTTGCTCGCACCTTTGAGCGGGTGTGGTTTGCGGTTCATTTCGTCCTCCGACTTCTTCTTCGACCCGAGAGCGCCTGCCTCTCGGCTTCTTGCAACTGGCGATGACGGACGGAGAGGAAGGCCTCCTCCGCCGCAAATAGGAAAAGCATCATCCGGTCCTGCGCCATCAGCGGATCGCGCGCCATGAAGGCTGACTGGATTCGAGAAAGACTGGAGATGTAGGTCGCGGCCGTGGCGGGATCGGCGAACGTACCGATGCGGACCGACTGGAAGTAGTCTATGAAGCGCGCGATCGTTGCCGCCATGTGGGGATTGCGAACAGCCTCAAGCCAGGCATTGCGATAATCCACATTGGCAGCCAGGAGTGCCGGGAGATCTCCCTCAGCAAGCGCCTTTTCAATGAGTGCGAACAGTTCCGATAGTTTCCCGGCAACCTCGGGCGTCAGGTCACGCGCGGCTGAGGCCGCAGCGCGAGGCTCAAGTTGCCGGCGAACCTCGAACAAGCCAGAGATGTCGGCCGGCGAGAGCTCTCGCACGGCAAACCCCCGCGTCGTTCCAACAAGATAACCCTCCGCCACCAGCCGCAATAAAGCTTCACGGGCTGGCATGCGCGATATGCCGTGTCTGGCTGCAATATCGGTATCCACCAGCCTTTCCGATGGTGCAATCGCACTCCGCTGCAGCTTCAAGCGCAGGTCGGCATAAATTCCATCCACGAGATTATCAACCGGCTTCAACATCCCATCTCCTGCCGAAACCGTATACCGTTCATGGCTATATTCAAGGGACTGAGCGGCTACCGCACATAAAATGTGAAGACTGGCCGTGTTATCAGTATACGGTTTTCCACATCTTGTAGGGCGGGACGTTTCAGGCTTAAAGCTGATTGAGGCCAGTTCCACCACCCTGATCATCGAGGATGCAGAACAATGAGTGACTTTCGACAGAAATGCCTTGGCGGTGAACGGCTGATCGGCACCTTTGCCGCCGTACCTCATCCGGTGACTGTCGAGGTCACGGCCGCGGCTGGTGTGGACTTTCTCTGCATCGACGCCGAGCACTCGCAGATCGGACGAGAACTGATCGAAAACCTCATCCGCGCCTCCGATGTTCACCGGGTACCGGCGATCGTGCGCGTGCCGGGTCATGCCCCCGAATCCATTGCCGGGGTTCTCGATGCCGGGGCCGCTGGCGTTCTTGTTCCACGAGTCTCGACAGCCGCCCAGGCGAAGGCAGCCGTGATGGCGACGCGTTACCCGCCGCTTGGCGAACGTGGGGTTGGCCCGGGGCGCGCAGCCGGCTATGGCTACCGCATTCCGGACTACCTGAAGCGCGCGAATGACGAGATCCTGCTCGCCGTCCAGATAGAGACGGCGGAAGGATTGGCGAAGGTTGAGGAGATCGTCGCCGTTGAAGGGGTGGATGTGATCTTCATCGGCCCGGGCGACCTCTCAGTTTCTATAAACGCTCTTGGGCCGGAGGGAGCGAAAAAACTGGAAGCGGCGATCCTGACGATCGCAAAGGCCGCGCGCGCCGCTGGCAAGGCAGTCGGCATCTTCCGGCCATCGCCAGATGATGTTGGAAAATGGAGGGACGCCGAAATCACCTTCTACCTCATCGCCAGCGACACGATGTTCCTCGGCGCGGGCGTGGCATCTGCCGTTTCGGCTGCCCGATCAGCCTGAGCGGCAACGGACCTCAACGGCCGGATCGACTTCGAGCCGGCCGTTTGTCGCTGTAATCAAACCTTGGCACTCGCCCCCTGCTGCTTCAGTGCGGCGAACTTGGTGGTCAGGGTGCCGATGTTTTCATCAAGCCACTTCGCCATGGCGAGTTCTTCTTCAAGGTTTGCCTTCAGCGGCGTTGCAAGCGCCGGAAGCTCCGCATAGTCAGCCAACGCGATCAGCGACTTGTAGGCTGCGATCTCGAAATTCTCGAAGGCAAAGTTCGCCATCGAGTTCTTGAGGATCTCGTCACCGGCAACCGTATGCCCGAGCGCTGCCATCGCGCCCGTGAAGGAAAGCGCGGCGTCCTTGATTGATGAGTGGCTCTCGGCAAGGCCGCTCAGAACTTCTTCGAGACGCCGGATCTGGCCTTCCGTTTCGCGGATATGCTGATCAAGCTTGGCTGCGACTTCCGGGTAGTTCTCGATGCGCTGAAGCTGCGGCTTCATGATCGATAATGCCTGGTTTTCCATGGCATGTGCATTTTTAAGTCCGGTAATGAATAGTTCGCGCGGCTCTTGGGACATCGGATACTCCTCTTGTTTGGCCCTACCAACCTCAAGTCCGCCGAGAAGTTCCACTCGCGCCGTTTCGAGACCACAAGGCTTTGGAGCTTGATCTGGAGCTGCCGAGCCATACCTTGGTCCGGCAGATGAACCAGGCCAACACTGCGAGCATGCCAGCGACAGACACATCACCGACGACGGATTGATCACCATGAATGTTGCTGTTGTGGGAGATGATGTTGGCAGTCCGCGGGCCCAACCGACCTACCGCATGTTGTTGGCAGGATCCTTGATGGGCCTGACGCAGCTTCTATCTCCTATTCCTGCTCAGGCGGAGGAGAAAAAGAACGAACCCGAGCAGTGCCTTTATTCCGGACCCGCCGGACCGGCCGCCCCTCCGGCCTGCATCCGGAGAAGCTCGTACCATGAGGATCTCTGCACGCATATGGAGGCCGTGGCCCTCCGAAACTCCGTTCCACCTGATTTCTTTGCGCGGCTGATCTGGCGAGAGAGCCTGTTCAAGCCCGATGCGGTCAGCCCCAAAGGCGCGGAAGGCATCGCGCAATTCATGCCTGCGACGGCCAAGCTTAAGGGGCTTCAGAACAGCTTCGATCCCGTCGAGGCGCTTACGGCGTCGGCCGCTTATCTGAAAGAACTGAAGGAGCGCTTCGGAAATTTTGGCCTGGCGGCGGCGGCTTATAATTCGGGTGAAGCCGGAGCCCAGCGGTTCCTCTCATCAGGAGCGCTGCCGCTCGAAACGCGAGACTATGTCTTCGCAATCACTGGCCACACGGCGGAAACGTGGAAAACCTCCCCACCGGCCGATCCGGCACCGGCGCTTGATAAGGATAAGTCTTTCCATGAAGCCTGTATGGATCTCGCCCGTCGAAGATCCATTACCGAGCCCATCCTTGCATCGGCAGATTGGGCGCCTTGGGGCGTCCAGTTGGCGGCCCATTACAACCCGTCGGTCGCGAGCAGGCTTTTCACCCGCTCAGTCGATCATTTGCCGAAAAACCTGAAGGAACAGCGAGCCCTGATCGTCAGGCAGCGCGGCGGGAATTTCGGACGTCGCCCGCGTTATGCGGCACGGATCGGGATGCAGACGCGCGCCGAGGCAAACGACCTCTGCGGTCAGATCAAGGCCGCGGGCGTTCCGTGCACCGTCTTCCGCAACCACTAGAAGCCCATCACCGCCGCCCTGTTCGGACGACGGTGACACTTGTATGGATTAAGCCGCTTCGGCTGCGACGGCGACCGGAATTTCGACATCGATCTCCAGGATCGAGACGTTTTCGTCGCGGTCGATCTTGATGTGGACCTTGTCGCTGTCGATCTCGACATGCTTGGCGATCACGGCGAGAATTTCTTCGCGCAGGACCGCGACGAGATCCGAGTTGGAAGAAGCGCGCTCATGGGCCAGAAGGACCTGCAGACGCTCACGCGCCATCGGAGCAGAACGCTGCTTGCGGAACAGATTGAGGATGCTCATGCCGCCTTCCTTCCGAAGATCTTGTCGAAGATACCCCGCTTTTCATTCGGGACGGTGATCGGCACGGACTCGCCTGCGAGACGACGAGCAGCGTCGAAATAGGCCATGGCCGGTGCGCAACGTGCGTCTGCCAGGGTGACAGGGGAGCCGATGTTGGACGCGCGCAGCACATCCATGCTTTCGGGGATGATGCCGAGAAGCGGGATCGACAGGATTTCGAGAACGTCGTCGACCTTGAGCATGTCGCCACGCTCGGCACGATTGGAGTCATAACGGGTCAGCAGCAGGTGCTTTTCCATCCGTTCGCCGCGCTCGGCCTTCAGCGTCTTGGCGTCGAGCAGGCCGATGATGCGATCGGAGTCGCGGACGGAAGAGACTTCCGGATTGGTGACGACAACCGCCACGTCGGCGTGCCGCATGGCAAGTGTTGCGCCGCTTTCGATGCCGGCGGGGCTGTCGCAGATGACCCAGTCGAAGACGCGCTTCAACTCATTGATCACCCGCTCCACGCCTTCTGGCGTCAGGTTGTCCTTGTCGCGGGTCTGGGAGGCCGGCAGCAGGAACAGGGTTTCGAGCCGCTTGTCGCGGATCAGCGCCTGGGAAAGCTTGGCTTCGCCCTGGATGACATTGATCAGGTCGTAAACGACGCGGCGCTCGGCACCCATGACGAGGTCGAGATTGCGTAGCCCTACGTCAAAATCGACGACGACGACGCGCTCATTCCTCTGCGCCAGGGCCGCGCCGAGTGCGGCGGTAGACGTCGTCTTGCCGACGCCACCCTTGCCTGAGGTAACTACAATGACCTTCCCCATCTCGATCTCCTTTAAGAGCCCGCCTCGGCTCACGTCAGTATTTCTGCAATAATCGAATCGCCGTCGAGCCAGCATTGGACCGGTTGTCCGCGCAGGTTTTCGGCCATGTCTTCCGCCATCTTGTAGATGCCGTCGATTGCCACCAGCTCGGCTTCGAGCTTGCGGCAGAATATCCGCGCCGTGGCGTTGCCAAGCGAACCCGCCATGGCTCGACCGCGCAGGGCGCCGTAGATGTGCACCGATCCGCCAGCGATGATTTCCGCGCCGGAAGCAACCGATCCGATCACCGTCACGTCACCCTCCGGGAAGATCACCGACTGTCCGGAACGCACCGGCTCGCTGATCACCAGCGACTGGAGCGTCGGCCGCACCTCTACCGGAGCAGGCTTTACCTCTGCCTCGCTGTTGCGAAGCTCGATAACAGGCTCCTTGGCAATCGCCTCGTCGGAAACCGGCCGGCCGCCCTTCAGTGCCGGTGGCATGCCGGGACCGAGCAGTGACGGACGCGCGCCCTCGATGCCCATGATGCTGACGTTGCGCTGCGAAAGCTGCGCGACGAGTTCCTTCAGGTCGGCCTTGCCGATATCAAGGTCGTTAACGTCCAGCACCACCGGACGGCCCAGGAAGAAGCCGGCCGAACGCGACGCCAGATCATCGAGCCTTGTCAACCAGTCTTCTACCGGAAGGTCCGGAGAAAGAACGACCGCGAGGAATGAGCGGCCCTTGATGCGGATCGAGCGAGCGTCTGTTAGCACTTTGGTCATCTACGTAAACAAATCGTTGATTGGATTTACTGCTTCGATGGTTAACAAATGGTTAACGGGTGCCGCGCGGGGCTTAACCAAGCGCTAATTCTCATCTTCCTCATGTCGCGCTGAGAACGCACGGGCCTTGATGATCTGATCATGGCCGCTAAGTCTGTCGACAGGAAATTGTCACCCGAACCTGTGGTACCCACGTGTTGCAAAAAGATACCCAACGGATCCTCCTGCTGGAGGACGACCTTCTCCTTGCCATGGATATGGAGGACTACCTCATCGACAAGGGTTTCACGATCGTCGGACCGTTCGGCCGCGTCGCGGATGCCGTTGATGCGATCGGGCGGACGGAGCTTGATTGCGCGATCGTCGACCTCAACCTGCACGGGGAGCTGTCATTCCCGGTCATCGAGCTCCTGCAACAGCACTCTATCCCGGTGATCGTCTGCAGCGGCTATGCGGAACTACCGGAGCTTAAGGCACGCCTTGCCGGGCTACCGCTGCTTCCCAAACCTTGGGACGCCAAGATCCTGTCGCGGCTGATGCAGGAGCATTTCTCCGTCAACAACCGCGTCTGACGCAAGGATCAAGCCTGGAGCGGGAAGGTGATGTGGCACTTCAACCCCGTCGCGGCGTAGTCGAGAACCGCTTCACCCTGCAGTTCGTAATGCACGCTTCGCTGGATCAGGGTCGTCCCGAAACCCTGGTCGCCGGGAGCTGCGATCGCTGGACCGTCATGCTCCTCCCAGCTCAGATGAACCCGTGCCTCGTCTTGGGCCTCCTCGCGGTGCCAGGTAATTGAGATGTAGCCGCCATCCTGCGACAGAGCGCCGTATTTCACGGCATTGGTGGTCAGCTCGTTGAACACCATGCTCAGCGCCAGCGCCGTCTTCGGGTCAAGATGCACAAGCGGGCCCGCCTCGATCCTGAAGCGCTCGCCACGTCCTTGGCGATGGGGCTCAAGCGTACGGCGCACGACCTCAAGAAGTTCGGCCTGGCTCCAGTTCGTCTCGAACAGAAGGGCATGCGCGTCAGCCATGGCACGCAAACGACCGAGCAGAACTTCCGTGTACTGGTCAACCGTGAGGCTGCTCTTGGCAGTGCGCCGCACCAGCGACATCACCATCGACATGGTGTTCTTGACGCGGTGGCTCAACTCGCGAACCAGCAATTCCTTCTGATGTTCGGCCCGCCTGCGCTCCGCCTTCTCACGCGCTTCCGCCAGTGCTCGATCGACTGCCGCGGGCAGGCGGATCAACCGCTGCTTCAAGACGTAGTCAGTGGCGCCGTGCCGGAAGGATTCAATCGCCGCCTCTTCACCCAGCACGCCTGAGACGAAGATGAATGGGATTTCCGGCAGCGCCGCGCTCGCAAGCTCAAGTGCACTCATCCCGTCAAAATCCGGAAGCGAAAAGTCGGACAGGATCAGGTCGAAGTCCCGTTGCTGAAGAGCTTCCATATAGCCGGCCCGGTTGGCGACACGCCGCACCTGCGGCCGCGGATCCATGCGCTCGAGATGTTCGCAGATCAGCTCACCATCCAGGTGGCTGTCTTCGAGAAGCAGAATGCGGGGCACTGGGGCTGCAGCGCTAGCCGGCACCTTGTCCCCGATATCCCGGTGGGGGTTCGTTGAGGAGAGCCCAGAAGACTCCCAGGTCCTGGATGGCTTTGAAGAATTCGTTGAATTCGACTGGCTTGACCACGAATGCGTTGACGCCAAGTTCATAACTCCTGACGAGATCCTGCTCCTCGCGGGAGGAGGTCAGCATGACGATTGGGATGTGTCGCAGCTTCTCGTCCTTCTTGACCCGCTCAAGGACTTCCAGCCCATCCACCTTTGGCAATTTCAGGTCCAGGAGGACCACGGTTGGATCTCCTCCATTGCGGCCACTGTGGGCGCCCGTGGAGAAGAGGTAGTCGACAGCTTCCGCGCCGTCGCGCGCAATGATGATTTCGTTCGCCAGCTGGCACTTTTCCAATGCTGCAAGCGTCAACTCCAAGTCTCGCGGGCTATCTTCCACGAGAAGGATTGGTCTCAATTCAGGCAAAGGCATGGCCTTTCGGTTGGACTGTGGGAAGCTCAAAGGTGAACGAGGCGCCCTTGTCGACCTCGCCCGTCGCCGTGATCGTGCCGTTATGCCGTTCAATGATGCGTCGAACAAGAGCAAGGCCTATCCCGGTTCCTTCGAAGTCTTCCTGGCGCTGAAGACGTTGGAAAACGCCAAAAAGTTTCCCGGAATAGGTCATGTCGAACCCGACGCCATCGTCTGACACCGTATAGGTCGTCGCGCTGTCAGAGCCGTTGCCGGAAACGGTGATATGGGCTGTTTCGCGTGGGCGGGTGTATTTGACCGCGTTCTCGATGAGGTTGAACCAGACCTGCCTCAGCAATGTCGCGTCACCCCATGCAGGCGGCAGATCGGCGATCTTCCAGTCGATGTTGCGACCTTCGTTGGTCAGCATGACGCTGCGCAACACCTCGGCGACCAGCTTATTCATGTCGACATTCTTGTAGGTGATCGAGGTGCGTCCGAGCTGCGAGAAATTCAACAGGTCGTCGACGAGCCGGCCTGCGGCAAGCGCCGATTCCGATATGGTGTTGAGATAATGCAGCGACTTCGGATCCATGTCCGACTCCCGCTCCCGCAGCAACTGCGCGAAACCGACGATGTGCCGGAAGGGGGCCCGGAGATCGTGTGACACCGAATAGGAGAAGGCTTCGAGCTCCTTGTTGGAACGCTGCAGCTCCGCGGAGAGCGAGGCAAGTTCCTCTGCCTTGCGCAGCACGATCCCCACGATCGCAGTGCGCAGGTCACGCGCTGCGGCGAGTTCCGCACCAGTCCACTCCAGCGCAGTAAGGCGCACCTGTTCGCGCCATGCATCGAAAGATTTGCGCGGGTGGATCCTCCCCTCTTCGCGCACTTCCTTGTGCGGATCACCACCCCATTGAACGGTTCGCACGACCTCCGGCCGGAACCAGATGAGCCAGCTGGAGTGCAGTTCCGAGATGCGAGCCGCGATGACACCCGCTGCAACGTCCGCGAACCGCTCGCTGCCTGGGAGATGTTGCGCAAGCGACGCGGTTGAGAAAAGCTCCGCCTCGCCTTGCGCGCGCAGCCATTCCACCAGCTCGCGAACCTCTTCCTCGCGCGGGACGCTACCTGTTGTAAGGTAGGCATCCTCGGCAACGATGGCCGCGCCGCTAGCCCCTACTTGCGCAAGCAGCGCCTCACCATCTCCCACCAGGCCCTCGAGCCATGACGCTTCTGTGGTCATCGAGGCAAGCAACTGCGCTGTCACACGGCCGAGTTCCACACGCCTTGCCGAGTCATCCGAGTGAGCTTGGGCCGCAATCCGGATCGCGAGCGATTGAACCACGAAATCGCAGGCGTCGCGGATGGGCGCCGAGACCATGTGCGGGTTGGCGCTGTGACATGAAACGAGACCCCAGAGCGTCCCATTCACCATGATGGAAACGGACATGGAAGCCGCCGTCCCCATGTTACGCATATACTCCAAATGCACCGGCGAAACGCTGCGCAGCTGGGCGTTGCTGAGGTCGAGCGGCTTGCCGTGCTCAGGATCAACCGAAGGCTCGATCGGGACCGGCTGGTAGGAAGCGTTCGGAATGATGCGGATCGGGTTGGCGGCGTACAGGGCGCGCGCCTGCGCAGGAATGTCTTTTGCAGGGAACCGCAGATCCAGATAGGACGGCAGCTTGCCGTTACCGTGCTCGGCAACGACATGGCCGTTCCAGTCCTTGTCGAAGCGATAGACAAGCACGCGGTCGAAACCCGTCAGTTGCGCGATGAACCGTGCGCATGCGGCCATCGAGCCCGCGATATCCGATTGCCCCGCAAGGATCTGGCCGAAGCTCCTCAGTTTCGGCAGAAGATCATCAAGCGGCGGATAGCTTGCCTCTTCGATTTCCAGGATGATCGAGCGGCCAGACCTGTGGGCGCTGACCGTCACCTGCTCATTCGTGAGTGGCATCTGGAATGTCGGCTCGCTGGAGCCATGCCATGCGGCGATCTTTGGCAGGATCGGATCAAGGCGTCTGCGCGGAGGCTCGCCATATTGTACCGGTTGGCCAAGAAAGCGCTCCGCATTCTGGCTTGCCTGCACCACCGCCATATGCGGCGGTCGCAGGACGAAGAGCACCCCGTGCGGCTGGATAGCGCCTGGAATATGGATGGGCTCTTGAGCACAGGCTTCGAGATCCGTCGCGGGATGGTCCACTCAACTGATCCTTACTTTTGGGTTTCCAGTTCTTCAGCGCGGGCTGAAGTTAGCGTCCTGTGAAGGTTTGTAAAGTCACGTCCCGGATGTTGCGCTTCTGCCTCTCCCCACTGGCGCTCACGGCACAATATCATCTACAACAGACCTCCCGATATACGAGCGGATTGTGATTGATGAGCCTTGATCTTCTGAACCTGCCCGAACAAGCACTTCTCCTCGGCCGCATCTGGCGGCCCGATGTCCAGGGTCCGAGTGTCGTCACGATACGAGATGGCTCATTGGTCGACATCACGACAGCTGAGGCACCGACGATCAGTGCCGTGTTGGAACGGGACGACGCGGCAGAATATGTGGCTCGCGCCCCAGGCGAGACAGTTGCAGATCTGGCGTCTGTTGCAGCGAACAGCCAAGGCACCCCGGACCCGTCGAAGCCGTACCTGGTCGCGCCGGTGGACCTGCAGGTCATCAAGGCCTGCGGCGTGACCTTCGCCCAGTCCATGATCGAGCGTGTGATCGAGGAAAAAGCCGCCGGGAACCCGGATCGCGCTGCCGCCATCCGCGAGCGGGTCGCGTCCCTCATTGGTGGAAGCCTCAAGAACCTCAAGGCCGGCTCGCCGGAGGCTCAGCGCGTGAAGCAGGCGCTGATCGAAGAAAGCATGTGGTCCCAATACCTTGAAGTGGGCATCGGACCGGACGCGGAAGTGTTCACCAAGGCGCCGGTGCTTTCGTCCGTCGGCTGGGGTGCGGATGTCGGCCTGCATCCGGTCTCCACCTGGAATAATCCGGAGCCGGAAGTCGTGCTTGCCGTCAACAGCCGCGGCGAGATCAAGGGGGCGACGCTTGGCAACGACGTGAACTTGCGCGACGTAGAGGGTCGTTCTGCGCTGCTGCTCGGCAAGGCGAAGGACAACAACGCCTCCTGCTCAATCGGCCCATTCATCCGCCTTCTCGATGCCAGCTACACGCTCGACAATATCCGCCAGGCGGAGCTTGACCTGACGGTCACTGGCGAAGATGGCTACGTGCTGCACGGCAAGAGCTCGATGTCGCAGATCAGCCGCGACCCGCTCGACCTCGTCTCGCAGACCTGCGGCGCCCACCACCAGTATCCGGATGGGTTCATGTTGTTCCTCGGCACTTTGTTCGCGCCGACGGAAGATCGCGACACGCCGAACCAGGGCTTCACTCACAAGGACGGCGATGTCGTGGAGATCTCTTCTGCGGCGCTGGGCACTTTGCGCAACACCGTACGCCGCTCGACCGAATGCTCTCCCTGGAGCTTCGGTATCGGTGCATTGATGCAGAACCTTGCCAAGCGGCGGCTGCTCTAGCCGCGGGTTCACCCTCAACCTCACCAAGCGAAACGAATGGGAAGGCCAGATATGTCTGACTATACACCTCCAAAGGTCTGGGTCTGGAACAAGGCGAATGGTGGTCAGTTCGCCAACATCAACCGGCCGATCGCCGGGCCGACGCATGACAAGGAACTGCCGGTCGGGAAACATCCGCTGCAGCTTTATTCGCTGGCGACGCCGAACGGCCAGAAGGTCACCATAATGCTGGAGGAATTGCTGGCGCTCGGCCATTCCGGTGCCGAATACGACGCCTGGCTGATCAGGATCGGCGACGGCGACCAGTTCAGCTCGGGCTTTGTCGAGGTGAACCCGAATTCCAAGATCCCGGCCCTCATGGATCGCTCGGGGCCTGAACCCATTCGTGTCTTCGAGTCGGGATCGATCCTCTTTTATCTTGCAGAGAAGTTTGGCGAGTTCCTACCACAGGAGCCGGCAAAGCGTGCGGAATGCATGTCATGGCTGTTCTGGCAGATGGGCAGCGCGCCTTATCTCGGCGGGGGCTTCGGTCATTTCTACGCCTATGCTCCAACCAAGATTGAATACGCGATCGACCGCTTTGCTATGGAAACCAAGCGACAGCTTGATGTGCTCGATCGGCGTCTGGCCGAGAACGAATACCTGGCAGGCAGCGACTATACGATCGCCGACATGGCCGTCATGCCCTGGTATGGTGGGCTGGTGAAGGGCTGGCAGTATGGCGCGGCCGAGTTCCTCTCGGTGCACGAATACAAGAACGTCATCCGCTGGGCCGATGCCATCTTGGCCCGTCCTGCGGTCAAGCGCGGGCGGATGGTGAACCGCGTGAGCGGAGAGCTCTCGGAACAATTGCACGAGCGCCACGACGCATCCGACTTCGACACGAAGACACAGGACAAGATCAAAGCTTGAAGCCTCAGCGATATTGAAGGCCTCTTGCCCGGCAAGAGGCCTTTTCCTGCTCCTATTCCTTCACGGCTCCGGTCATTGACGACACGTAATAGTCGACGAAGAAGGAATAGAGGATGACGACCGGCAGGGAGCCGAATAGCGCACCGGCCATCAGCGATCCCCATTCGAACACGTCGCCACGCACAAGTTCGGTCAGCACGCCAACCGGGATCGTCTTGTTCTCCGACGACTGGATGAAGGTGAGCGCGTAGATGAACTCATTCCAGGACAGGGTGAAGGCAAAGATGCCGGCCGAGATCAGGCCCGGCACCGCCAACGGCAGGATGATCTTCGTCAGGATCTGCCAGCGGTTGGCGCCATCGACCAGCGCGCTCTCTTCCAGCTCGAAGGGGATCGACCGGAAATAGCCCATCAACAGCCATGTGCAGAAGGGGATGAGAAAGGTCGGGTAGGTGAAGATCAACGCAAGGCGCGAATCATAGATGCCGAGCTTGAAGACGATGAAGGCGAGCGGAATGAACAGGATCGACGGCGGCACCAGATAGGCGAGAAAGATCACCAGACCGATCGATCGCGCACCCGTGAATCGCACGCGTTCGATCGCATAAGCGCCGAAGACCGAGGCGAGAAGCGACAGGAAGGTGGAGCAGACCGCTACCAGCATCGTGTTCCACAGCCATCCCGGATAGGACGTTTGAAAAAACAGATACTTGATGTGGTCCAACGTCGGCTTCACGACCCAAAAGGGGCTGTAGTTCGAATAATCCGTCAACTGGTCGTTCGGCTTCACCGCCGTGATTGCCATCCAGTAGAATGGGAAAAGCAGCACGAAGACAAACACCGCCATCGGCAGATAGAGCATCACGATCCGCCGCGGCAGGCGGTTCAGGTAGCTCATGCCTTCGGCACTGTCGGTCAGGATCGGGTCAGCGGCGTTGGAATTGGTCGACATATGGTTCTCCCTTAGTCCTGACCGCCCTGCTGCCATTTGCGGCGTTGCAGGCCAAAGAAACTGAACATGATCGCGGCCAACAGGAACGGAACCATGGCAACGGCGATTGCCGCGCCCTCGCCGAGCTGCCCGCCGGGGATACCGCGCTGGAAGGACAAGGTTGCCATCAGGTGCGTGGCGTTCACTGGTCCGCCCTTTGTCAGCACGTAGATCAGCTGGAAATCCGTGAAGGTGAACAGGACAGAAAAGGTCATGACCACGGCGATGATCGGGGTCAGCATCGGCAGCGTAACGTAGCGGAACCGTTGCCAGTTGCTCGCGCCATCGAGCGAGGCCGCCTCCTGAAGCGATGCCGGGATCGTCTGCAGGCCGGCGAGCAGCGAGATGGCGACGAAGGGGATCCCGCGCCAGACATTGGCAAGAATGACAGAGATACGAGCATTGGTGGGATCACCCAGGAAGTTGATCGGCCCGTTGATAAGGCCCATCTGCATCAGCGACCAGGAGATGATCGAGAACTGAGAGTCGTAGATCCACCAGAAGGCAAGGCCGGAGAGCACCGTCGGCACGACCCATGGCAACAGCACGATGGCGCGGAAGAAGCTCTTGAACGGCAGGTGCTGATTGAGCAACAGCGCGAGCCAGAGCCCGAGCGCGAACTTCAGGACCGACGCCACGAAGGTGTAAAGCACCGTGTTGAAGACGGAGAGCCAGAAGACGCCGTCGTCCATCAGGAACTGGTAGTTCTCAAGCCCGATGAAGATGCCGTCACGGCCGATCCGCGTATCGGTGAAGCCAAGCCACACCCCAAGACCGAGCGGATAGGTGAGGAAGCAGACGAGAAACACGGCAGCCGGCAACATGAACAGGAAGCCGAGCACGTTGTTGTTCTGCAGGAGCGACGGGCGGCGGCCTTGGCCACGTCTGGAATCTACGGTCGCCATTGCTATTCTCCAGCCTGAAAAAGTGGTTGGCCTGCGGCACGATGAGTGCCGCAGGCGCTTTGTCTGTTACACGCGGTAGTAGCGGTTCGCGCGGCGTTCCGCTTCCTTCATGGCGTCCTCCGGAGACGACTGGCCGGTGACGGCTGCCGCATACATGTCGACGAGCACATAGTCCGCCATCGTGGCTGCCGAAGCGTAACCCAGCGGGCCGGCATACCCGTTCGGGCGCAGCGTTTCCGAGGCGCGCGCGTAAGGCGCGTGGATCGGGTCGGCTGTCCAGATCGGATTTTTCGCGTAGGCCTTCAGCGGCTGGCAGCAATAGGCACTCGAGCCCTCCAGCCACGCGTTCATCTGGTCCGCTTCCATCATGAACTTGATGTAGGCCTTGGCAGCTTCCGGGTACTTGGTGTGCTTGAACAGCAGCAGCGAACTGGTCTGGTGCAGTTCGACGCTCTGGCCGACCGGGCCGACCGGGAAGTTGGTCGAGCGGATATCCTGGGCAATCTCGGCAAGCTTCGGATCTGCCTTGGCGGTGTAATAGACGGAGACGCCGTTGGCCGTCAGCGAGACCTGGTTTGCCAGGAAGGCGCGGTTGTTGTTGACGTCCTGCCAGCTTTCCGTGCCCGGGATGAACGTGGCGTAGAGCTCCTTGGCATAGTTGATCGATGCCAGCGTTTCGGGACTATTGATCGTCACCTTGCCGCTTTCATCGACCATCTTGCCGCCGTGGCTCCACAACAGCCAGTGGGCATAGTTATTGCCGTCACCCACGGCCTTGCCATGCGGGAAGCCGGCGGGTGTGCCCTTCGCCTTCAACGCCTTGCAGAGCTCCAGGAAGCCTGCCGTATCCTTCGGGAATTCGCTGAAGCCTGCCGCCTTCATGTGGCTGTCGCGGTAAACGACGGCGTTGCCGATGGCGGTGAGTGGCATGGCGATGAACTGATCGCCGCGCGACGCATAACCCTTCACGCCGTCATACCAGCCGCCGTATTTGTTGCCGAGATAGTTGGCGAGTTCGGTCAGGTCGACCAGCTTGTCCGGATACTGGTGCGCGTCATCGAACCAGCACATGACAAGGTCCGGGCCGGAGCCGACATTGGCCGCGACGGCGGCTTTCGGACGGATGTCTTCCCAGCTTTCCTTGTCGATGCGAACCTCGACGCCCGTCGCCTCCGTAAACTTCTTGGTGTTGGCGAGCCAGGCTTCTTCATCGCCCTTCACGAAAGGTGTCCAGCGCAAAAGGCGCAGGCTCGCACCGCTTTCAGGTGTGTAATTCGGTTCCGCCTGCGCAAACGAAGGGCGGATGCCGAAGCCGGTTGCGCCAGCGACGGCTGCTGAAGCAGCTAGAAAGTCACGTCTTCTGATCGTCATAATATTCCTCCTCTTGCAAAGCGGGAGCGAACTCTCTGTCATCCGCCTCCCGCTGGCGAACGACAGCCTGCTGCACCCGTAGCGGGTTGCGTGCTGAGCGGCTGATCGGGCTCCTCTTCCCGAACCGCCGCCCAACGTCAGTCTGTCAATCTTCGACCCGTTTCAGCGTCGAAGAGATGCACATGGGTCGCGTCGATCGCGACGCGCAGAGTTTCACCGGGCCGCGCGGTGACGCGCTCACGGAATACGCAGTTCAGGTCGCTGCCACCCAGGCGAAGGGAAAGATGCGTTTCGTAGCCGGTAGGTTCGATGACGATGATTTCACCGGGCAGACCATCATCTGCCAGTGAAATGTATTCCGGGCGCAGACCGTAGACCAGATCGCGGCCTTGAGCCGCCGCCGGCGGGTTCGACACGGGCAGCGCTGTGCCATCGCTGGTGATGAACCGGCCGCCATCGGCAGTGTCGAGCCTGCCCTTGATCATGTTCATGGCCGGCGAGCCGATGAAGCCACCGACGAAGAGGTTCGCCGGCTTGTCGTAGAGTTCCAGCGGCGAGCCCACCTGCTCCACAACACCATCGTGCATGACGACGATCTTGTCGGCCATGGTCATGGCTTCGATCTGGTCGTGCGTGACATAGACGGTCGTTGTCTTGAGCCGCTGATGCAGTTCCTTGATCTCGGCGCGCATCGCCACGCGCAGCTTCGCATCGAGGTTCGACAGCGGCTCGTCGAACAGAAAAACTTCTGGGTCGCGCACGATGGCGCGGCCCATGGCGACGCGCTGGCGCTGGCCGCCGGAGAGCTGGCGCGGATAACGGTCGAGCAGCTTGTCGAGCCCCAGGATGCCGGCGGCGTATTTCACCCGCTTCTCGGCCTCTGCCTTCGGCGCCTTGTTGAGCATGAGCGAAAAGCCCATGTTCTGCTCCACCGTCATGTGCGGATAAAGCGCGTAGTTCTGGAACACCATGGCGATGTCCCGCTCTTTCGGCGGCAGCGTATTGACGACCCGTCCGCCGATCCTGATCTCGCCTTCGGATATGTTTTCCAAGCCGGCAAGCATCCGCAGAAGCGTCGATTTCCCGCAGCCAGAGGGCCCGACGAGGATGACGAATTCCCCATCGGCAATGTCGATGTTGACGCCCTTGATGACCGGAAACGAACCGAACGATTTCCGCACATCGGCGAACTGCACATCTGCCATACTCTACTCCTCCCAGATATCGAGCACCACGCATGCCATTTCATGTATCTGCGGAAGGTCCCGCAGCATTACCCTCGTCCGACGAACGGCATTTTGGTCGCCATCACGGTCATCGTCAGCACGTTGGCGCTAAGTGGCAGGCTCGCCATGTAGACCACCGCGTCTGCAACGTGCGTTGCATCCATGGTAGCCTCGATCGCCACCTCGCCATTCGCCTGCATGACGCCCGCCTGCATCTTCTTGGTCATATCGGTTGCGGCGTTGCCGATATCGATTTGGCCGCATGCGATATCGAAGTCGCGTCCGTCGAGCGCCGTCGACTTGGTCAAGCCGGTGATCGCATGCTTGGTCGCCGTGTAAGGCGCCGTATGCGGACGCGGCGTGGTCGCCGAAATCGACCCGTTATTAATGATGCGCCCGCCACGCGGCGTCTGGCTTTTCATCATCCGCACTGCCTGTTGGGTGCACAGGAAGGCGCCCGTCAGGTTTGCAGCGACGATCGCATGCCAGTGCTCGACCTCAAGTTCCTCGATTGGCACGTTCGGCACATTCATGCCCGCATTGTTCACCAGAAGGTCGATCCGCCCGTACTTTTCGGCGATCGTATCGAATAGCCTTCGCACCGAAGCAGCATCTCCAACATCGGCCGGCACGGCAAGATATTCGCTGCCGGTGGCAGCTTCCAGCTCAGATGCCGCGCTTTCCAGCACTTCCTTTCGCCGGCCTGAAATGACCACCTTGTAACCTGCAACGCCCAGAGCCTTGGCGATCGCCTTGCCGACCCCCGTCCCGCCACCGGTAACCAGTGCAATCTTGGTCCATTCCATGCTCAAGCGATCCTCCCACCCAGTTCATCTTCGATATGCGCCTGCAGGATCTGGTCGAAATCCTTCTCCGCCTGGAAACCCAGCGCCTCGGCGCGGCTGGCATCGAACTGTGTCGGCCAACCGGCGACGATCTTTTCGATGACAGGATCGGTCTCGCGCTTGATGAGCGCAACGGCCTTGTCACCCGCGACACGACGCAAAGCCTCGATCTCTTCTCCGACCAGGGCAGAAAGCCCCGGCATGGTCAGGTTGCGGCGCGGTCCCACGGCTGCCGTATCGATCGTCGCGGCATGAATGAAGAAGTTGACCGCCGAGCGCGGGCTCGCGAACCAGTGGCGCACATTCTCGCTGACCGGCAGGACGGCTTCCTTGCCAACCAATGGTTCGCGCAGGATGTTCGAAAAGAACCCGGATGCGGCCTTGTTCGGAGCGCCCGGGCGCACGCAGATCGTCGGCAGGCGGATGCCGATGCCATCAAAGATGCCGCGGCGGGAATAGTCGGCAAGCAACAGCTCGATGATTGCTTTTTGGGTGCCATAGCTGGTGAGCGGTGTCGTGAAGAACTCGCCTGGAATGACTTCCGGGAAGGGGGTCCCGAAGACAGCGATCGATGAGGCGAAGACCACCCGCGGCACATAGTCTGCATTCTGCCCCTGCTGCCGGATGGCTTCGAAAAGCGCACGACTGCCGTCGAGGTTGACCGAATAGCCTTTGTCGAAATCGGCCTCCGCTTCACCCGAAACAACGGCTGCCAAGTGGAAGATGATGTCCGGTCGCAGAGCGATCACCTTCTCGGCGACACCGTTCTGAGAAAGGTCGGCGGTCATTGCCGTTGAGATGGACTGCAGAGCCTCTGGTACGGGTGGTTGAAACGCGTCGACAAGCGTCAAGCGCTCGATCGAGCCGCCGAGCACGCCCGGTTCCCGCGCAAGCCTTTCCACAAGCTTGCGACCGATCATGCCTGCTCCACCCAAGACCATTACATGCATTCGGCCTTCTCCTCCCAGTTCAGCCGTATCACCCTGGACTTCACCTCTCGACGAGGTCAAAGCGATGTCTTCTCCCGAAACGTCTTCAGCCAACCCAATCCTGCATCTGTCGACGTTGCCGGCCTGTATTCGGCGCCGATCGGCTGCCGGTAACCAAGCTCGTTCAGTTGCGCCAGGATGTGGTGGTAGTTGATCTCCCCATGGTCCGGTTCGCGTCGATCAGGGACCGACGCAATCTGGATATGTCCGATCGAATTCAGATACGTTTGCAACCTGAAGGTCAAGTCACCTTGCATGATCTGCAGGTGGTAGCAGTCGAACATCAGCTTGATGTTCGGCCGCCCGACCGCCTCGATCACCTCCAGCGCCTGCTCGCAAGTCTGCAGGAAATAGCCCGGCACATCCCGATGGTTCAGTGGCTCGATCAGAATCATGATGCCGGGCTCTGCCGCAAGCTCGCACGCGAACTGGAGGTTGGCGATGAAGGTCTCGCGCGCAGCCTCGCCCGATGCCCTGCCTGCCATCACATGCACGTTGACCGCACCGATTTCCGTGGCATAAGCGACCGCCTGCTGGATCGCATCTCGTGCTTGGTTCTCGCGGCCCGGCAGCGCCGCAAGGCCGTTTTCACCCGCCGCGACATCTCCTCGGATCGTGTTGATGCCAAGCATCTTCAGGCCTGTCTCGCGCAGCGCCGAACGCACCGCTTCGACTGGCACTTCATAAGGCCAGTGGCATTCGACGGCGTCGAATCCGGCCGCCTTTGCGGCGCGGATGGCATCCGGCAACGGCAGCTCCTGCCATAGAAACCCGAGATTTGCGGAGAAGCGTGCCATATCAGTCCCACTCGACGTCATAGGTGCGGACGATCTGCTCGATCTGACCGGCACTGAGCAGGTCCGGATTGGCGCCACGTGTTAGCAGGGCAAGCCTGGCCGTCTCTTCAAGCTCTTCGATCGCATAAACGGCGGCTTCCAGATCCTTTCCAGCGACGACGGGACCGTGCGCCGCGAGCATCACGGCACTGCGTTTGCCTGCGAGTCCCCGGATAGCGTCACCCATGGCCGGGTCGCCCGGCATGAAATACGGCAAGAGTTTCACCTTGCCGAGCTTCATGATGGAATAGGCTGTGAGCGGCGGCAGCATGTTGTCAGGATCGACTTCCGGCAGCAGCGAGAGTGCCACGCAGTGGCTGCAATGAAGGTGTACCACGGCACCTGTCTTGCCAGGCCGCGTCTCGTAGAAGGCGGAGTGCAGCGGCATCTCCTTCGTCGGCTTGTCGCCGCCTGTCTGTTTCCCATCCACCTCGAAACAGGCTAGGCGGGCCGGGTCCAGCCGGCCAAAGGAACTGCCCGTCGGCGTTACGAGAAGCCGCCCGTCCGACAAGCGCGCGGAGATGTTGCCCGAAGAACCAGCCGTCAGCCCCCGGTCGTAGAGCGACTTTGCCATCCGGCAAATGTCTTCTCGTAACAACGCCTCCTCGCTCATGCAGCCTCCAGAAGCTTGAAGGCGTCATCGAAGAAGGTTTCACTGCCGAAATTGCCTGATTTCAACGCCAATGCGACGCGCTCGCCCTCCATATCAGCAAAAACCCAGGGAACACCCGGCGCGATCTCAGGCCCGATCTCCAGACGTGTGATGCCCAGGGCCTGTGTTATCGCGCCAGCCGTCTCACCGCCTGCCACCACGAACCGGCGCACGCCCAGATCGAACGCCCGCCGCGCCAGATGCGCCATCGCCTGCTCGACAAGTTGGCCGGCGCGCTCGGTGCCGAGCTTCTGCTGCGCGCTGCGCACCTCGTCCGGTTCGGCTGTTGCATAGATGACCTTGGCACCTTCGGATGGCTGCCTCTCGAGCCATTCACCGGCGGCAACCTCGCCCTCATCCGCAAGGCGTAGAGGATCGAGCTTCAGGCTGGCGCTCGTGGCGCTGTAGGAAGTGACCTGCCTGCGCGTCATCGCTGAGCAACTGCCGGAAAGCACCAGCTGTCCGCCTGCCGGGACGTTTAGCGACACCCGGCCTTCGGGTTTGGCGATCAGTCCTCGCTGCAGATAAACCTGCGCCAGTTGGCCGGCGATTACACTGCCGCCCGTCACCAGCGGCATGTCCGCCGCGGCTTCGGCAATTATGTTGAGGTCAGTTTCGGAAACGGCATCGACGATGACGTGAGAGACCTCGCCCGTGACGAGCTCCTGAAGCCGCTCACTCAAAGCGGCTTGGCCTTGCGCGACCGCATGGCGCTTGGCCAACCCCACCTTCCCGCGCACCTGTGGTTCGAGCAACCGCACGAGACTGGAGTCCCTCATGGGCGTCAGCGGGTGATCCTTCATTGGGCTTTCCGCGAGCAGTTGCTCGCCGACGAACAGGTGCCCCATAAAGACGCTGCGCCCATTCTCTGGAAAGGCCGGGCAATAGATCGTCTGGTCGGCGCCGACTTCGTGCATCAGCATCTCGGCCACGGGGCCGATGTTTCCGGCGGCGGTGCTGTCGAATGTCGAACAATATTTCCAGAAGAATCGCGTTGCACCGGCACGCTTCAGCCAGTGGGCTGCGTCGCGGGCCTGTTGAACAGCGTCCGCTGCGGGAACGGTGCGGATCTTCAACGCGATGACTTCCAGAGCCGCCGCATCATCAGGATCATCCTGCGGCACGCCTATGCGCAGCGAGACCGGCAGGCCGCTGCGCGCCAGCAAGGCGGCGAGATCCGTGGCGCCGGTGAAGTCATCGGCAATGCAGCCGAGCAACGTCACCATCAGGCCTGGCCCTCCATGCCGGGCAGGGAGACACCGCTTTTTTTCGCCAGGATTTTTGCGACTGCCGCATCATCTTCTCGGCCAAGGCCCGCCGCCGAGGCCTCCTTGAAGAGGTCAAGTGCGATGCTGGCAAGAGGCGTTGTCGCCCCGTTTCGTGCCGCCTCGGCCGTGACGATTCCGAGATCTTTCACGAAAATGTCGACAGCCGAACGCGGCGCATAATCGCCCGCAATGATGTGTTCGCCGCGATTCTCGAACATCCAGGATGAGCCGGCGGAAACCCGCAGCACGTCATAAAGCGTCTGCAGATCGATGCCGGTCTTCGCCGCGAGCGTCATCGCCTCCGCCGTTGCGGCAATATGGACGCCTGCCAGGAGTTGGTTGATCATCTTGACCTGCGAGCCCGTGCCCGGCTTGTCGCCAAGACGAAACACCTTCGCAGAAACAGCATCGAGCGCTGTTTGCGCCTTGGCGAAGGCAGCTTCGGACCCAGATGCCATGACCGTGATCTCGCCCGACATTGCCTTCAGGTGTCCTCCTGACACGGGCGCATCGATGACCAGCATGCCTGCAGCCTCCAGCCGATCAGCGAGCGAGACCGTTGCGCTTGGCGCCATGGTGGTGCAGAGCATGAAAACCGTGCCGGGATCCGCGGTCTCAAGCGCTCCACCTTGTCCGAGAAGAACTTCTTCGGCCTGCGCACTATTGACCACGTAAATGAAGACCGCAGCAGCATCCTTGGCCGCCTCTGAAGCGGTCCGGCAGGGTGTGCCGCCGGCATCTTCCAAACGCTGCAGAACATCCGGGCGCACGTCGCAACCCGTTACGCGAAAGCTAGCCCTGAGCAGGGACACGGCCGCGCCCCAACCCATGGATCCGAGCCCGATCACGGCGATCTTCTCAGCTTCCTGCACGGCTGCTCCTCCCCAGGTGCAACTCAAGTCCCGATACGGTGTTACCGGTACCGGTATCGCTATCACCATTGGTTTTTGTCGAGGAAGTCAAGCCCCGTCCGGTTTACTTTCCCCTGCTCGTGAGCGTATGGCTTATGCGGGATCGTCGGCCGTCGAGGGGACGGAAAATGCGAAAAGCTACACTGGAAGAGGTCGCCTCTGCCGCCGGCGTCAGCAAGATGACGGCCTCGCGGGCGCTGCGGGGCACGACGGATGTCTCACCAGAAACACGGGCAAAAGTGCTGCAGGCGGCCAAGCAACTGAGCTACGTTGCAAACCGACTGGCTCTGTCGATGTCGGCGCAACGGACGAAGCTGGTGGCGGTCGTTGTGCCGAGCATGTCGAATATCGTGTTTCCGGAGGTAATGGCTGGCATTTCAGCCGGCCTTGAAGGTTCCGGGATGCAAGCCGTCTTCGGTATCTCCGACTATGATGTGGACAAGGAGCGCGAGGTGATCCGCGACATGCTCTCCTGGCAGCCGTCGGCAATCATCGTCACCGGGCTCGACCAGCCGGAAGACACGCGTCGCATGCTGAAGGACGCGGACATCCCGGTCATCCAGATCATGGATCTGGATGGCGAGCCGGTTGATCATTGTGTCGGGCTGTCGCAAGGCGGCGCCGGAGAGGACATGGCGCGGGCTTTGATTGCCGCGGGTCGCAGGCGTTTCGGCTATATCGGCAGCGCGCTAAACCGGGATACCCGAGCCGAGAAGCGCAGGCGCGGCTTCGAGCGTGTTCTCGACCAGCACGGGCTGCGCTTTGCAGCGAAACACATCGACCCCGGGTCCTCCTCCATCGTGCTTGGCAAGCGCCTTACGATGGAGATGGTGAAGGCATCGGCTGGGCTCGACTGCATCTATTACTCCAACGACGACATGGCCGCTGGCGGACTGTTCGCTTGCATGGAGCTTGGTGTCAGCGTGCCGGACGAGATCCTGATCGCCGGCTTCAACGGTCTGGAACTGGCGCATGCGCTACCGGTGAAGATCGCGACATCGGAATCGTCACGGCGGGAGATCGGCGAGATTGCCGCGAGGCTTGTGCGAGAGGCGACCTCTGGTGAAGGACGGTCGAGCAAGACGGTGGCGTTTAAGCCTCAAATCTTTGGGCTTCCAACCACATAAGCAGCGGCAACTGCTCTTTGGCAACCTCCAGTAAACACCCGTTGACATTGTTCTCCTTAAGCATATTATCTGGTTAACTGGTAAGACCAGTTGACCAGTGCGCGGGAGGAGTAGCGCGTACGGGGAGGACCTGTTGATGTTTTCGGTTGTGGAACCGCGCCGGCTTTACCGGCTGGCTGCGGAGCAGATGCGCATGCTTATCGAAACGGGGGAATTTCCGGTCGGCAGCCGTCTTCCGGCCGAGCGCGATCTTGCCGAATTGCTCGGCGTGTCGCGCCCCACCGTGCGCGAAGCGCTCATCGTCCTCGAGGTCGAAGGCTTCATCACGATCCGTATGGGATCGGGCGTCTACGTCACCTCGCGAAAAGCACCGGTCGCTCCCGCAGTCCCTGACAGCGAAGGTCCATTCGAGCTTCTCCGGGCGCGATCTTTAGTTGAATGCGCGATCGCAGAACAGGCAGCGGCTTTGGTGCGGCCTGACCACATTACGGCACTCAACGAAAATATCTCCATGATGGCCAAGTCTTTGGATAACCGACCGGAAGCGCTGAAGCACGACCGCGAATTTCACGCGCTCATCGCCGGCATCATTGGCAACTCCACGCTCGAACGGCTGGTTCGTGAGCTTCATGACCTGCGCCTGACGCCATATTTCGAGAAGCTGGCCGGCTATTTCGAGAACCGCGACACGTGGATGACCGCTCTCAATGAACATCGTGCGGTCCGTGACGCTCTTGCGGCGGGTGACCCCACTGCTGCGCGGGATGCGATGCGCATCCATCTCGAACTCGCGCAACGACGATTGTCCGAAAGCTTCGGTGGAGAGACCGAGTGGCTCGCACTCGAAGAGCGAAGACATGCACTAGCGCCGTAGTCTCGGCAGGATCGACTTCAACTGGGAGGATGAAGGCATGAAAGTGAAATTTGCGATTTTAGGAGCCACCGTCGCCATTCTGGCGTCCGCGGCGGCAGCACAGGCACAGACCGCGCTCAAATGGGCGCATGTCTATGAGACGTCCGAGCCGTTCCACACGGAATCTGTGTGGGCGGCAGAAGAGATCAACAAGCGCACCGATGGTCGTTACAAGATCGATGTGTTCCCGGCTTCGCAGCTTGGCAAGGAATCCGACATCAACCAGGGCCTCAAGCTCGGCACCGTTGATATCATTATCTCGGGTTCGAGCTTCGCGTCCCGCGAATATCCGCCGATCGGCGTCACCTACTTCCCGTATATTTTCCGCGATCCGAGCCACCTGATCTCATACACGAAGAGCGACGTCTTCAAGCGGCTCGCCCAAGGGTATGAAGAGGCTTCGGGCAACCACATCACCGCCGTCACTTATTATGGCACCCGCCATACGACTGCAAACAAGCCGATCACCAAATGCGCCGACATGCAGGGCCTGAAGATCCGCGTTCCGGACGTGCCGGCCTATCTCGCCATGCCGCGTGCTTGCGGCGCCAACACGACGCCGATCGCTTTTGCAGAGGTTTACCTGGCGCTGCAGAACGGCACTGTGGAAGCCCAGGAAAACCCGCTGACAACGATCGAGGCCAAGAAGTTCTTTGAAGTGCAGAAGAACATCATCCTGTCCGGCCATATCGTTGACCATCTGAACACAGTCGTTTCCAAGAGCCTGTGGGCGAAGCTTTCCGACGAGGACAAGAAGATCTTCTCCGAAGTCATGGCTGAGGCTGCAGAACGTGGCACTAAGATCATTGAACAGCGCGAAAAAGAGCTCGTCGCCAAGTTCAAGGAAATGGGCCTGTCGGTCACCGAAGTGGACAAGGCTGACTTCGAGAAAACCGTCATGGAAAAGGTGACCTTCGAAGAGTTCGGCTACAAGAAGGAAGATTGGGAAGCCATCCGCGCCGTCCAATAAAGCTCGCCTCCTGGAGCGCCCGATGAGTTGCCGGGCGCTCTCTCCATCTCCTGAACTGGCGGAGTTTCCCATGCACGAACAACAGCACGCTCCGGTTAGCGTCGACGAGATGGCGCATGCCTTCGAGGAAAGCGCCGGCTCCGTGGATCTTTCACCTTACGCGGTGGAGGACTGGGTCAACATGGCGATTTTCTGGGCCATGGCCGCCTGTGTTTTCCTGCAGTTCTTCACGCGTTACGCTCTGAACAACAGCCTGGCTTGGACCGAGGAGATTGCAGCCAACTGCCTCGTGGTTCTCGTCTTCCTGGGCTCCGTCATGTGCGTGCGGATGGCACGGCATATCTCCGTGGACATGCTCTACCGCTTCCTGTCGCGCAAGGTCGGGCGGGCGCTCGAACTTCTGGTCGACTTCATCGTCATCGGCTTCTTCGCCTACACGACCTGGCTGATGTGGCGTTACATCGCCATTGTCGGCAATGAGCGCATGGTAACCGTCAACCTGCCGCGCGGCTACGTCTTCTACACCGTTTTCGCCGCCTTCGCGCTGATGCTCGCGCGCTCGGTCCAGAACTTCATCAAAGACATGATCAACGAAAAAACGGTTCGCGAGCAGGCGAACGAAACCGGTGTGCAGGGGATCTGACCAATGCTGCTTCTTATCGGATCATTCCTGCTGCTGCTGATCATTGGTGCACCGATTGCGGTGTCGCTCGGCGTCTCTTCGCTGCTTTATCTCGTCATCTATGGCGTCGCGCCGGATATCATCGCCGCCCAGCGCATGATCGCGGGGGTGGAAAGCTTTCCGCTGATCGCGGTGCCCTTCTTCATTCTTGTCGGAAACCTGATGAACATCGCCGGGGTCACCGGTCGCATCTACCATTTCGCCCTGTCGCTCGTCGGCTGGATGAAGGGCGGCCTGGCGCAGGTGAACATCATCGGCTCGGTCGTCTTCTCCGGCATGTCCGGCACCGCGCTTGCGGATGCCGCAGGCATCGGCACGATCGAGATCAAGGCGATGAAGGACCACGGTTATCCGGTCGAGGCCGCTGTCGGCGTGACCGCCGCGTCGGCAACGCTCGGCCCGATCTTCCCGCCCTCGCTGCCCTTTGTCATCTACGGCATGATGGCGAACGTGTCCATCGGCGCGCTGTTCATGGCCGGGATTCTGCCAGGTGTGGTGATGACGGTGCTGATGATGCTGACCGTTGTCATCTTTGCCTACCGCAAGGGCTGGGGATCGGACACGCCTTTCGAGCTCAAGAGGCTCGCCAGCGCCTCGCTCGAGATTGCCATCGTTTTCTGCTTTCCCCTTGCGGTCTACCTGCTGGTTCTGGCAGGGCTTTCCATCAACATCGCGGTCCTCATCGCCCTTGTCGTCCTGATAGCGCTCGACTGGTACTATGACTTCTCCGCCGTGATGGCGCTGATGACGCCGGTTCTGTTGATCGGCGGCATGACCATGGGCTGGTTCACGCCAACCGAAGCCGCAGTTGCGGCCGTGATCTGGTCGCTTTTCCTCGGGCTGGTGCGCTATCGCACCATGACGCTGCGCACGCTTGCCAAGGCGAGCTTCGATACGATCGAGACCACCGCCTCAGTGCTCTTCATCGTCACGACCGCCTCGATCTTTGCGTGGCTCCTGACCGTCAGCCAAGCGGCCCAGCTGTTTTCTGACTTCATGTTCTCGCTCACCAGCAACTGGTGGACCTTCCTGATCATCGTCAACATTCTGCTTTTGATCGTTGGCGCCTTCCTCGACACCATTGCCGCGATCAGCATCCTGGTGCCAATCCTGATGCCGATTGCAGCGCGGTATGGCATCGACCCGGTGCATATGGGGCTGATCTTCACGCTGAATCTGATGATCGGCCTGTTGACGCCGCCCGTTGGCATGGTGTTGTTCGTGCTCTCGCGGATATCGAAGCTGTCGATCGAACGGACGACGATGGCAATCTTGCCCTGGATGATTCCGCTTTTCGTCGCGCTGCTGCTGATCACCTTCATACCGCAGATCACGCTGTGGCTGCCGACTCAGCTCGGCCTGCTCAAGTAGCGCATCATGCAGACACGCACCGTGCGGCTGCATGCCGAGCGAATCCTGAAGATCGAGATGGCACCGGTACCGGAGCCCGGCGCTGGCGAGGTACTCCTCAAGATGGCGGCTGGAGGCATCTGCGGCTCGGATCTTCACTATTATCAGCATGGTGGCTTCGGCCCTGTTCGGGTTCGCGAGCCGATCATCCTTGGCCACGAGGCAGCCGGATACGTCGAAGCGCTCGGAAGCGGCGTCTCCGGCCTGACCATCGGCCAGCTTGTTGCGGTCAATCCGAGCCAACCCTGCGGCCGCTGCCGTTTCTGCCTTCAGGGTATGGCAATCCATTGCCTCGACATGCAGTTCATGGGTAGCGCAATGCGGCTTCCCCACGCGCAGGGCATGTTCCGGGATCACCTGGTTGTTCCGGCACAACAATGCTTTTGGGTGGGTGGCGACGTCAGTGCCGGTGAAGTGGCCTGCTCCGAACCGCTCGCCGTCTGCCTGCATGCCGTTTCGCGCGCGGGTAACCTGGTCGGTAAGCGCGTTCTGGTGACCGGTGCGGGTCCCATTGGCACGTTGGTTGTCGCGGCCGCGCGGCATGCCGGCGCGGACGAGATCGTGGTCACCGACCTGACGGATGCGGCCTTGCAGCGCGCACAAGCGATGGGCGCGAGCCGGACCATCAACGTCGCAAAACAAGCTGAGGCGCTTGCTGAGTTCGAGGCCGACAAAGGCTGGTTCGATGTCGTTTTCGAATGTTCCGCGGCCAGTCCGGCCATTCGAAACGCCATTGCGGCGGTGAAGCCGCGCGGCACCATCGTGCAGGTCGGCGTCGGCGGCGATACCGCCGTGCCGCTGAACATGATTGTCGGCAAGGAAATCCTCTGGATTGGCTCGCAGCGCTTCGACAACGAGTTCGCCGTGGCTGTTAACCTGATCTCGTCGCGCAGCATCGATGTGCGTCCGATCATCTCGCACAGCTTCCCGATCAACGAGGCTGCCGCCGCCTTTGAAGTCGCAGGCGACCGCAGTACCGCCTGCAAGGTGCAACTGACATTTCTGCCGTGAGGACAAGAGAATGAGACATACATGGCGGTGGTTCGGCCCCATCGACAAGGTTACCGTTCGTGATGCAGCCCAGGCCGGCGCCGTCGGTATCGTCAGTGCGTTGCATCACATCCGCACGGGCGATGCCTGGCCCGAAGCCGAGATCGCCAAGCGGCATGAGGAGATCAAGGCTGGCGGTCTCGTGTGGGATGTCGTGGAGAGCGTCCCCGTCTCCGAAAGCATCAAGACGCAAACCGGGGACTGGCGTGCCCATATCACCAACTGGCAGGAGACGCTGCGCCGGCTGTCCGCGGCCGGCATCCGCACCGTCTGTTACAACTTCATGCCGGTGCTTGATTGGACGCGCACCGACCTGCGGTGGTCCACCCGCCACGGCGCAAAGGCGATGCGCTTCGACCTGATCGATTTTGTCGCCTTCGACCTCCACCTGCTGAACCGGCCGGGAGCCTCGCACGATTACGACGAGGCCATCCGTGACAAGGCGGCGGAGCGGTTCGCTCGAATGAGTGATGAGCATCGTTCCGCCTTGTCGAAGAACATCGGGGCCGGGCTGCCCGGCTCAGCCGATGGTTATACACTGCCGCAGCTTCTTGAACTCCTCCGAACCTATTCGGGCATCAGCCGCGAAAGGCTGCAGCAGAACCTCATCGACTTTCTTTCGGAAGTGACGCCGGTTGCGGAAAAGGTCGGGATCAACATCTGTGCCCACCCGGATGATCCGCCATGGCCTCTGCTCGGCCTGCCGCGCATCCTGTCCACGGAAGCCGACTACCTTCACATGCTGAATGCGGTCGATAGCCGCGCGAATGGTGTCACCTTTTGCACCGGCTCGCTCGGCGCCCTTGCCAGCAACGATCTGCCCGCCATGGTGCGTCGCCTCGCGCCACGCATTCATTTCGTCCATCTTCGCAACGTCCGCCGCGAGGAGCAATCAAGCCCTTGCTCCTTCTTCGAAGACGAGCACCTTGAGGGTGATACCGACATGGTGGCGGTGATCGCCGAGCTCCTGGCGGAAGAGCGCCGCCGCGGCCAGGAGGGACGCAGCGACCACCAGATCCCGATGCGCCCTGACCACGGGCAGGAGATCCTCGATGACCTGCAGCGCGGTGCCCAGCCTGGCTATCCGGCGATCGGTCGCTTGAAAGGTCTCGCCGAGCTTCGCGGCATAGAGCGGGCGCTGTCGCATCCGCGCTACGGGCTCAGGTGACGGTCAGCGGATCTCGACCGCCACGTCTTCCGTTTGTGGAGTGGCCTTGATCAGGCCCATCTCCTGCATGAACGCACCAAAGCGGGCATAACGACCGCGGTCCAGCGCCGCGGGGCGCTTGGCGAAACGCGGCAACGTTTCGAAGAAGGCTGTCTTGTTCAACTCGTCATCGAGATTGGGATAAGCCTTGATGAACAACTCCCAGCCCTCCTGCGGATGGTTGGTGAGGAAGATCGATGCCTGCTCCACGGCAGACAGGAACCGGGGCAGCCGTTCGTCGCCAATCAGGTCCCTGCGTGTGACATAGATCAGCTCGTCATAGGGCGGCACGCCATGCTCTTCCGGAAAGAAGGCGCGGCCGGTCTTCCCCTCGAGCTTCATCTGCGTCAGCTCAAAGTTGCGGAAGCCGCCCAGTGTCGCGTCCACCCTGCCGCCGATCAGCGACGGAGATAGCGAGAAGTTGACGTTGATCAACTCGACGTCCTCGCTTGAAACACCTTCGGATTGAAGCATTTTCTTCAGCATCGCCTGCTCGAAGCCGCTAACAGAGTAGCCGACCTTCTTACCCTTGAGGTCCTTGAGGCTTTTGATCGGGCCATCGGCGAGAACGGTGATTGTGTTCAGCGGCGTTTCCACGAGCGTACCGAACCGCACCAGCGGCAAGCCTGCGTCGTGATCCAGAAACAGGTTCGGCTGGTAGTGGATGCCAATGTCCGCTTCGCCTGTTGAAACCAGACGCGGCACCACGGACGGATCGGACGGCGGAATGAGTTCAACCTCCAGATTTGCGTCCGCGAACAGCCCACGCTCGCGGGCAATGACCATCGGCGCGTGATCCGGATTGACGAACCATTCGAGCAGGACAGAGAGCTTGTCCGCCGCTTGCGACGGCACAGGCAAGAGGAGGCTGCCGCAGGCGATGATGACAGCAGAAAACACACGGATCATGAGATCACCTTCTTGACGTTGTGGGCAAAAGGGATGGCTCTTCGGGCTGTTCGTGCGCCCAAGGCGCAAGGCCACGGGTCAACCGGTCAACGAGAAGCCGCAAGACGAGGGTGAGGGCGGCTAGAATGAGCATTGCGGCGAAGACGGTTTCGGTCTGCATGCGCGCGTTCGCCTGCATCATGATGAAGCCGAGCCCGCCCGCCGCCCCCACCCATTCGCCGACGACGGCACCAAGCGGTGCCAAGGGTGCGGCGACGCGCAGCCCCGATATCAGGCTCGGGATAGCGAGCGGCAGGCGGATGTTCTTGAGGACGTCCCAGTGGCCCGCCCCGTCGAGCTGCGCGGCATCGAGCACGTCCAGCTCCGTACGGCGCAGGCCATCGGCAAAGGATGACGCGACCGGGAAGAAGATGATGATCGTCGTCATGGCGACTTTCGAAGCCAGTCCAAAGCCAAACCAGATGACAAGGATCGGGGCGAGCACGAAGACGGGGAACGCCTGCAGGATCAGCACCAACGGCCAGGCCAGGCGTCCGATCCGCGGCCAGGCCGCGACAGCGAAGGCAATGGCGGCACCGAGCGTCGATCCGATCAGCAACCCCAGGACGATCTCCGTCAGTGTGATCATCGCATGGTGAAGCAGGTAGGCTGGCTGCCGCAGGAAAGCGGCTCCGACAGTGAGCGGTGATGGCAGCACGTAGCGCGGGGGCTCGAACAGCATCACACCCGCCTGCCACAAGAGCAGCATCAGGAGGGTGCCGAGGCCGGCATGGGAAGTGCGCATCGCGGCCTACTCAGACGAGGTGAGGAAGGCCCTGGATCCCGCGATCGGGTAAGCGTGTTCGAACATCATGGGCGAACTCCAGATAAACCAATCACGGAGACCCAGGTGAAGCGGAGAAGAGAAAGTGTCATCGCGAGAGGTGACGCCGTTTCCGTTCCTACGCCGGC
>NZ_JALPRY010000069.1:0-452 GCF_023223505.1 Neorhizobium turbinariae | reverse complement strand
CCCTGGTTGCTCCGCCAGCACTTCGCGGAAAATGTCGGGGTGGTTATGATACACAAAAGACGCTAATTTGCTAACATCATCAGCACTCATGCGGCTGGCGTGGTGTGTAGAAAGTCCTAACTGTTGCTCTAGATGCTTATCATCTAGTTTTCTTTCTTTCAAGTGTTTGAAAAAGGCTCTTGCTACATCATCCCGTTCATTGGGTTTAATTTGTGCGATCGCCTGTTGTAATTCTGGCTCCATTTGGCTGGTTGGAATGTGATCTGGATGTAAAGATCGACCAAATAAGTGCCGACGTTGATCTGGTGTTGTCCGTTGAGCGAAATCATCAAAATTTTGATATTCCGCCGTTGATTCGGCTGTAGTATCATCCAGAGATTCAACATCACCTTTAGCCAAATCTTTCATTATTTGGCGTTTGTAATCTTCGCTGGTTGCCACTTTAATAATCT
>NZ_JALPRY010000068.1:0-248 GCF_023223505.1 Neorhizobium turbinariae | reverse complement strand
GTGGATTCCACCGTTTCTAAATGTATGAACAGAATTACCCAAAACTAGATAATTTGCCCACACCTCACTCCACGGTGTAAGTGAAAACGTTCTTTCTTAGTGCTTACGCTTCCTCAGTTTCGAGGTTGGCTAGGAAACTCCAGTTAGGAACAGTAAAATAGTCGTGCCTACGATTTATCTTGCCGGAACGTTTGATCTGTTTATTTAGTTGTAACCACCAGTGCCATACGTGCTTCCGATCATTCACC
>NZ_JALPRY010000067.1:0-256 GCF_023223505.1 Neorhizobium turbinariae | reverse complement strand
GGGTGGATTCCACCGTTTCTAAATGTATGAACAGAATTACCCAAAACTAGATAATTTGCCCACACCTCACTCCACGGTGTAAGTGAAAACGTTCTTTCTTAGTGCTTACGCTTCCTCAGTTTCGAGGTTGGCTAGGAAACTCCAGTTAGGAACAGTAAAATAGTCGTGCCTACGATTTATCTTGCCGGAACGTTTGATCTGTTTATTTAGTTGTAACCACCAGTGCCATACGTGCTTCCGATCATTCACCGACAAG
>NZ_JALPRY010000066.1:0-256 GCF_023223505.1 Neorhizobium turbinariae | reverse complement strand
TAAAGCGTGCAGTACCTTCTTTAGATAAAAGCCGTGATATTTACGTTTACGGTGCTAATGAAGAAGAATCTGCCCAAGCCGCGCAACAACTGCGTTCTAATGGATTTGAGCATGTCTCCCAACTCAAAGGTGGTCTTGCGGCATGGAAAGCTATCGGTGGCCCAACAGAAGGCATTATTGAATCAAAAACTCCCCCAGGCCCAGATGACTACAATGTTGTAGATCGGCTAAAAAATCATCAAGAAAATCTGCCAAA
>NZ_JALPRY010000065.1:0-345 GCF_023223505.1 Neorhizobium turbinariae | reverse complement strand
AGTACCTTCTTTAGATAAAAGCCGTGATATTTACGTTTACGGTGCTAATGAAGAAGAATCTGCCCAAGCCGCGCAACAACTGCGTTCTAATGGATTTGAGCATGTCTCCCAACTCAAAGGTGGTCTTGCGGCATGGAAAGCTATCGGTGGCCCAACAGAAGGCATTATTGAATCAAAAACTCCCCCAGGCCCAGATGACTACAATGTTGTAGATCGGCTAAAAAATCATCAAGAAAATCTGCCAAAGGGAGGTCCTAGCGCGACGGAAGCCCTTAAAAAAGGAGCTAGTGACCTCAAGGATAATATTCAAGAGGGAGCCAGTAATCTCAAGGAAGGCATTCAAGA
>NZ_JALPRY010000064.1:0-235 GCF_023223505.1 Neorhizobium turbinariae | reverse complement strand
ACTTCTCGGCGCAAATCCCGGGTCAGCTCTCAGTGCAAATCAACACACGGTCTGATCGGTTCGATCCTGGCTCAGATGGATGTCCTGGACTACATGGAGCGCCGCTTCCTAGCAGAGGTGCACGAAGATTTCGTAGACAAGCTGGACGCTGGCCTGATCGAGACCAAGAACAAGCAGGAGGCACTCATCGACAGCTACTGTGAGGAGATTTTGAAGCGCTATCCGGAATGGGCAG
>NZ_JALPRY010000063.1:0-375 GCF_023223505.1 Neorhizobium turbinariae | reverse complement strand
CGGTTCGATCCTGGCTCAGATGGATGTCCTGGACTACATGGAGCGCCGCTTCCTAGCAGAGGTGCACGAAGATTTCGTAGACAAGCTGGACGCTGGCCTGATCGAGACCAAGAACAAGCAGGAGGCACTCATCGACAGCTACTGTGAGGAGATTTTGAAGCGCTATCCGGAATGGGCAGATTTACAAGTTTCGGTGGTTGCGGGGGCAGGATTTGAACCTGCGGCCTTCAGGTTATGAGCCTGACGAGCTACCGGGCTGCTCCACCCCGCGTTGTTTTTGTTTCGGGTTTATGGCCCGTGAGGGAGTGTTGTGTGTCGAGAAGATTGTGATCCATCTTTTTGTGATGGCATTGCCTTTAATAGACCTGGCAGCGA
>NZ_JALPRY010000062.1:0-613 GCF_023223505.1 Neorhizobium turbinariae | reverse complement strand
GACACCTCTCAGCGCCCCGTTCGGCGGTTTTTGTTTGCGACTTGGGTTCCTCTGCGGTGGCCTGATCCGGACGGCTTTTGCCGCCGGCTCCGATCCTGGATCGACGGACTTAAAGGTCCGGCGAAACCATCCAGATCGGCCACCATGTGTGCCGCACAGGCACGTCCGACGCGCTCATTCGGGCCTCAGGAGATGACAGGCCGGTCCGTTGCCTGCCGTCTCCCCCCGTATCGCCGGAGGGGAACCATTTTCCGCGAACCCCGAAGGTGAAGGTTCACGTCGTCCCTTCAACTCCGGCGCCGGCCCCGCATGGCTGGCACGCCTGCCAGCGTATCCGATGCGGAACGGGCCCATTGTAGGAGCGGGTTTCGAGGGCGTGGAAAATCGAGCCTGGTTTTTGGCTCAAGTGGTTGATGTTGTTGAAGGTGGGGTAAGAGATCTTCCACGGGGTGTGGGATCGTGTCTTAACTCGAATTCATCAGTTTCAGCAATTTTGCTGCCGCTCACCCTAACCCTCTCCCCGCCCGCGGGGAGAGGGGACTTACCCCACGCTCAGGTCGCATCAGATCGAGACGGTGCGGCATATCCCTTCTCCCCGCCTGCGGGGAGAAGG
>NZ_JALPRY010000061.1:0-710 GCF_023223505.1 Neorhizobium turbinariae | reverse complement strand
TAAATAAATGGCAACTCGCTCTTTCTTCTAGAGATTTGCCACTATTTCCAACAGAATGGAATCGCAAATATAGCAATGAAATTCTGTTTGGCTAGACTCCTCAAGCCGAAATTCGGAACGGTCATTTTGCAATAATTGGCTTTATTGCCTATTTATTTTGGTATTTAGCAAGCTATAGCGTTGTTCGTGACGTTTTGCGCTTAGTTAGTTACTAGAACATCACTTGAAACATTACTAGATATCGGAGAAAAAAAATGGCAACTCAAGAAACTCGCCCTTCTACTGATTTACCACCTGTTGCGGCAGAATACAACGGCATAGATCGCAATGAATTTTTATTTGGCTGGACACCTCAAGCCGAAATTTGGAATGGTCGCTTTGCAGCAATTGGTTTTCTAGCTTATTTATTGTGGGATTTAGCAGGCTATAGCGTTGTTCGTGACGTTTTACGCATAGTTGGCTACTAGAACTTAAACACCGGAAACATTACTTGATATTGGAGAAAAAAAATGGCAACTCAAGGAACTCGTCCATCTACAGATTTACCACCTGTTGCAACAGAATACAACGGTCGCGATCGCAATGAATTTCTGTTTGGCTGGACACCTCAAGCCGAAATTTGGAATGGTCGCTTTGCAGCAATTGGTTTTCTAGCTTATTTATTGTGGGATTTAGCAGGCTATAGCGTTGTTCGTGACGTTTTACGCATA
>NZ_JALPRY010000060.1:0-201 GCF_023223505.1 Neorhizobium turbinariae | reverse complement strand
CAAAAACGCAAGGTCGGGGTACCTTCACGATGGAGTTCAGCCACTACGAAGAGGTGCCTCGCAGCGTAGCTGAAACTATCATTGCAAAAAGCAAAGGGAACGCTTAGTTAAAATAAGGAAATGAGCATTCATGGCACGCGCAAAGTTTGAAAGGAATAAACCCCACATTAATATCGGTACAGTTGGCCACGTTGACCACGG
>NZ_JALPRY010000006.1:0-127060 GCF_023223505.1 Neorhizobium turbinariae | reverse complement strand
ACGAGGTGAGGAAGGCCCTGGATCCCGCGATCGGGTAAGCGTGTTCGAACATCATGGGCGAACTCCAGATAAACCAATCACGGAGACCCAGGTGAAGCGGAGAAGAGAAAGTGTCATCGCGAGAGGTGACGCCGTTTCCGTTCCTACGCCGGCATGACCCGGATCAGGTTCAAGGGTCCGGCTCACCGCCATCTCAGCACCGCACGATGCCCCCCTCGGAATTTCCGCAGACTGGAATGTTTGCCGCCGGCTGTCAACAGGCGCGACCGTCTGGTTGATGCAGGTCAAACCGGAACTCTCTCCGATATGTCAGCAGACAGTAGTGACAATCCATCAACTGGCAGCGCGGGTGCGCTGTGAGGTTCAAAGACCATGACTTACGTCTCCGAGACGATCATCCTGGCGATCGGCACCTTCCTCGCTCTTCTAGGCGCGGCCTATGCGCACGATAGTCAGTTCGCAGCCCATATGTGGGTTCTCTTCGTGGTGCTGCTGATCAGCACCATCGTCCTGATGCGCCGCATCTCGTTCACACGGCCTGATCCGGCCGCGGTGGCCGCCCGACAATCCGAATACTTTGACGAGGTGATCCGCTACGGTGCGATCGCAACGGTGTTCTGGGGAATCGTAGGCTTCCTTGTCGGCGTTGTCGTTGCGCTGCAGCTCGCTTTCCCGGATCTCAACATCGAGCCGTGGTTTGGCTTTGGCCGCATGCGCCCGCTTCATACGTCCGCGGTAATCTTTGCCTTCGGCGGTAACGCGCTGCTTGCAACCTCGTTCTACGTGGTCCAGCGCACCTGTCGTGCGCGGCTCTTCGGCGGCAACCTGGCTTGGTTCGTCTTCTGGGGATACCAGCTCTTCATCGTCATGGCTGCGACCGGTTACCTCCTCGGCATCACGCAGAGCCGGGAGTATGCCGAGCCGGAATGGTATGTCGATATCTGGCTGACGATCGTTTGGGTCTGCTACCTGCTGGTCTTCCTCGGCACGATCCTGAAGCGCAAGGAACCCCACATCTACGTGGCGAACTGGTTCTATCTTGCCTTCATCATCACGATTGCGATGCTGCACATCGTCAACAACCTGGCGGTTCCGGTCTCGTTCCTGGGCATCAAGAGCTACTCGGCATTCTCAGGTGTCCAGGACGCGCTGACCCAATGGTGGTATGGCCATAACGCCGTCGGCTTCTTCCTGACCGCGGGCTTCCTGGGGATGATGTACTACTTCATTCCGAAGCAGGTGAACCGCCCGGTCTATTCCTACCGCCTGTCGATCATCCACTTCTGGGCCCTGATCTTCATGTATATCTGGGCCGGCCCGCACCACCTCCACTACACCGCGCTGCCCGACTGGGCGCAGACGCTCGGCATGGTGTTCTCGATCATGCTGTGGATGCCCTCGTGGGGTGGCATGATCAACGGCCTGATGACGCTTTCGGGCGCATGGGACAAAATCCGCACGGACCCGATCATCCGCATGATGATCATGGCAGTCGCCTTCTACGGCATGGCCACCTTCGAAGGTCCAATGATGTCGATCAAGGCGGTCAACTCGCTCAGCCACTACACGGACTGGACCATCGGTCACGTTCACTCGGGTGCGCTCGGCTGGAACGGCCTCATCACCTTCGGCGCGCTGTATTACATGGTACCGAAGCTGTGGAACCGCGAGCGCCTCTACTCGCTGCGCATGGTCAACTGGCACTTCTGGCTCGCCACGCTCGGCATCGTCGTCTACGCAGCCGTCATGTGGGTTGCCGGCGTCCAGCAGGGCCTGATGTGGCGCGAATACGATGACCAGGGCTTCCTCGTCTACTCGTTCGCTGAAACCGTTGCCGCGATGATCCCCTACTACGTCCTTCGCGCCATTGGCGGCGGGTTGTACCTGGCGGGCGCTCTCATCATGGCCTTCAACATCACCATGACCATCCTCGGTCACCAGCGCGACGAGGCCCCGATCGGCCGTCCTGCTGCGAAGGCCCCTGCCCTGCAGCCGGCCGAGTAAGGAGTTCCTTCGATGTCAATCCTCGACAAACATCATCATATCGAACGCAACGCCACGCTCCTGCTCGTCGGTTCGCTGTTCGTCGTCTCCATCGGCGGGATCGTCGAGATCGCGCCCCTCTTCTACCTGGAGAACACCGTCGAGAAGGTGGAGGGCATGCGGCCCTACTCGCCGCTCGAGCTCGCCGGCCGCAACATCTATGTTCGCGAAGGCTGCTATGTCTGCCACAGTCAGATGATCCGTCCCTTCCGTGACGAGGTGGAGCGGTACGGTCACTACAGCCTTGCTGCGGAGTCGATGTACGATCACCCGTTCCAGTGGGGTTCGAAGCGAACCGGGCCTGATCTCGCCCGCGTTGGCGACCGCTACTCCAACGAATGGCATGTGCAGCACCTGACCGAGCCGCGCGATGTGGTTCCGGAGTCGGTGATGCCGAGTTACGCCTTCCTCAAGGAAACGCCGCTCAAGGTGACCGACGTGTCGATGGAGCTGAAGGCCAACAAGGCCGTCGGCGTCCCCTATTCGGACGAGATGATCGAGAACGCCAAGGCAGACCTTGCGGCCCAAGCCGATCCGGACGCCGATACCTCGGGCCTGCTTGCTCGCTATCCCAAGGCGAAGGTGGGTGATTTCGACGGCAACCCGCAAAAGCTGACCGAAATGGATGCACTGGTAGCCTACCTGCAGATGCTCGGCACGCTGGTGGACTTCTCCACCTATGACGACGCTGCCGGTTACCGCTGAGGAGCTAAGACGATGGAAATCTACACTGCCATGCGTCACTTCGCCGACAGCTGGGGCTTGCTCGCCATGACCCTCTTCTTCCTCGGCGTGGTTCTTTTCATGTTTCGTCCTGCTGCTAAGGCCCGTGCCACCGAGGCCGCACAGATCCCCCTGAAGGAAGACTAAGATGGCGCAAAAACATGTCGATGACGTCAGCGGCGTCGAAACAACCGGCCATGAATGGGACGGCATTCGCGAACTCAACAACCCCATGCCACGCTGGTGGGTCTTGACGTTCTACGCGACAATCCTCTGGGCGATCGCGTATTGCATCTTCTACCCCGCCTGGCCGCTGATCAACGAAGCGACCAGAGGGGTGCTCGGATATTCGAGCCGCGCGGAACTCGCCTCTGACCTTAATGCCGCAAAGGCGGCACAGGGTGCGGTGGTCGAGAAGATTGCGAGTTCCTCGCTGCAGGATATCGTGGCGGATCCTCAACTGTCGCAGTTCGCGACCGCAGCCGGTGCGGCAGCATTCCGCGTCAACTGCACGCCCTGCCATGGCAGCGGTGCTGCGGGCGGCCAGGGTTATCCGAACCTGAACGACAATGAATGGCTCTGGGGCGGTAGTCTCGACGACATCTACCAGACGATCGCCCATGGCGTCCGTGATCCCGCCGATCCTGATACCCGTGTCTCGGAGATGCCCGCGTTTGGCGATATGCTGAAGCCTGAGGAGGTGCGCCAGATCAGCGCCTATGTCGTCAGCCTCACGGGCACGCCGCGTGATCCCTCGATGGTCGCTCCCGGCCAGCAGCTCTTCGCCGACAACTGCGCCTCGTGCCATGGCGAGAGTGCCGAGGGCAACAAGGACATGGGTGCACCTGCGCTGGCCGATGCCATCTGGCTGAAGGTCGACGGAGAGGCAGGCATTGCACAGCAGATCGTCGCCCCGCGGCATGGTGTCATGCCCGCTTGGGAAGGTCGCTTGGGTGAAGTCGCCGTCAAGCAGCTCAGCGTCTACATCCACTCGCTGGGTGGCGGGCAGTAAGACCTGAACACATTGAACGAAGGCCGCTCGGGCAACCGGGCGGCCTTTTCTTTGGGCGGCACACGCTGCCGAGTTGACATTGGTCAAAGCGGGAATAGGTGGCGGATGCCACAACCGGGCCAGAAGGATAGGCCCAATGAATCTCTACACAGCCCCCCACCTGGAAACCGAGCCTGCGTCTGTTGAACGCATCGACGTCCAGCCTGCCCATTCACGCAACAAGCCACGCGAGCCGCTTTACGCCAAGCGCGAGAAAATCTTCCCGAAAAAAGCGGAAGGTCGCTTCCGGCGCTTCAAGTGGCTCGTGATGCTCATCACGCTTGGCATCTATTATCTGACGCCTTGGATACGCTGGGATCGTGGGCCTTATGCCCCGGACCAGGCCGTGCTGGTCGATCTCGCCAACCGCCGCTTCTACTTCTTCTTCATTGAAATTTGGCCGCAGGAATTCTTCTTTGTCGCCGGCCTGCTGGTGATGGCGGGCTTCGGGCTGTTCCTCGTCACCTCGGCCGTCGGCCGCGCATGGTGCGGTTACGCCTGTCCCCAGACCGTGTGGGTGGACCTCTTCCTTGCCGTCGAGCGCTTCATCGAAGGTGACCGCAATGCCCGCATCAAACTTGATGCGGCTCCGTGGACGTTTGACAAGCTCTGGCGCCGCGTCGTCAAGCACGCCACCTGGATCGTCATTGCGGTGGCAACCGGCGGTGCGTGGATCTTCTATTTCGCTGATGCGCCGACCCTTGCCTTCGACTTCCTCACTGGCAATGCCGCGGTTGTCGCCTATACCACCGTCGCTATCCTGACCGCCACGACCTACGTACTGGGCGGGCTGATGCGCGAGCAGGTCTGCATCTACATGTGCCCTTGGCCGCGCATCCAGGGCGCGATGCTGGATGAACATTCGCTGGTCGTGACCTACAACGACTGGCGCGGTGAACCACGCAGCCGGCATGCTAAGAAGGCCGCCGCTGCAGGCCAACCAGTTGGCGACTGTGTCGATTGCAATGCCTGCGTCGCCGTCTGTCCAATGGGCATCGACATTCGCGACGGCCAGCAGATGGAATGCATCACCTGCGCGCTCTGCATCGATGCCTGTGACAGCGTCATGGACAAGATCGGCAAGCCACGCGGCCTGATCGCTTATGCAACGCTGAGCGAATACGAGCACAATATGGCACTCGCGACCGAGCACGGTACGACCGCCATCGACCCGGCCAAGGTGCGCAACCCGGACGGATCGTTCATCGACAAGGTCCGCCACTTCAACTGGCGGATCATCCTGCGGCCGCGCACGCTGCTTTATCTCGGTGTCTGGACGCTGGTCGGCCTCGGCCTTGTCTACGCCCTGCTGTCGCGCCACCGCCTGGAAATCAACGTGCTCCACGACCGCAACCCCCAGTTCGTGCTGGAGTCTGACGGGTCGATCCGCAACGGCTACACCATCCGGCTGCTCAACATGATCCCCGAACCGCGCACGATCCTGCTGTCGATGGACGGGCTGCCGGAAGCAACGATGAAGATCACCGGTATCACCGAGGTTCCGGGCAGGCTCTTTGCCGTCCAGGTAGAACCCGACAAGACGATGGCCCTCAAGGTGTTCGTCACGCTACCGAAGGAGGCGATCGCGTCCGAAGTCAATGACTTCCACTTCATCGCTGAGGACCGGTCGAGCCACGAAGCCGACAGATATGCCGCCACCTTCAACACACCAGGAGCGAAGAAATGAGCCGCAATGCAAGCCTCTCCAACGGCAAGGGCTTCGTCTTCACGGGGTGGCACATGATTGGCGTATTGGTGCTTTTTTTCGGCACCATCATCTCCGTCAACGTCTACATGGCCTACAACGCCGTGACGAGCTGGAGCGGTCTGGTGGCTCAGAACACCTATGTCGCCAGCCAGCAGTTCAACGGCAAGGCGGCCGAGGCTCGCGCCCTGGCAGCATCGGGCGTTGTCGGAACCTTGCTGATCGACGGCTCCGACATCCGCTTCGAGATCAGCCATCCGGACGACGGCTTGGTCGCTGCCGACGAACTCGTCCTCGCGTTCAAGCGGCCGGTCGGCGAGCATCAGGATTTCGAGCTTGATCTCGTTCCGGTCTCTAAGGGCGTGTTCACGACACAACATGAAGTCCTGCCAGGAGAGTGGATCGTTGATGCCAGCGCCACGCGCGACGGCAAGCGTATCCTTCACCAGGTAGAGCGCATCTCGGTGCGGAGATAACGATGACCTGCTGTGCGCCCGGCGTCGAAGGTTCGCTGGATCATCCGCTGCCGTCTTCTGAGGAGCTCGTGCTGTCGAGCCGCTCCGTCGGTCCTGGCCTTCGCCAGATGGACCTCAGCGTGCCGCAGGTCCATTGCGGCACCTGCATCACGGTGATCGAAAACGCCCTGACCAAACGTACGTCCGTCGAACGTGCGCGCGTCAACCTTTCGACAAAGCGCGTGTCAATCGTCTGGAAGGAAGAGGTGTCCGGAGAACCGACGGATCCGGTTGAACTTGTGAAGGCAATTACCGACGCGACGGGATATGAGGCGCATCTCTTCCAGGATGCCGACGACGCTGGTGACAAGCTCCAGAAGGACCTGATCCGCGCCGTGGCACTATGCGGATTCGCGGCAGCCAACATCATGCTGCTCTCGGTCTCTGTCTGGTCCGGAGCCGATACGGCGACGCGTGACCTTTTCCACTGGATTTCCGCGATGATCGCGGCGCCGGCGCTGATCTATGGTGGCCGGTTCTTCTACCGCTCCGCCTGGGCGGCTTTGAAGCGCGGCCACACCAACATGGACGTGCCGATCGCGCTGGCGATCACGCTTTCTTACGTCGTTTCGCTCTGGGAGACGCTTCATCACGCCTCGCATGCCTGGTTTGACGCAACTGTCTCGCTGTTGTTTTTCCTGCTGATCGGCCGGACGCTTGATCACATCATGCGCGATCGTGCGCGTTCGGCAATCAGCGGCCTGACGCGTCTTTCGCCGCGAGGTGCGATGGTCGTGGCGGCTGACGGGACCCGTGAATATCGAGCGGTTGAAGAGATCCGGCCAGGCGATCAAGTCTCCGTCGCGGCAGGTGATCGCGTACCGGTGGATAGCACCGTGGTGAGCGGCACCAGCGATCTCGACATCTCGATCGTCAATGGCGAAAGCGCCCCGGTTTCCGTCAAGGCCGGAGATGCGCTCCAGGCCGGCATGCTGAACCTCACCGGCTCGCTCATCGTCAAGGCTACGGCGGCGGCAAAGGACAGCTTCCTGTCGGAGGTTGTATCCTTGATGGAAGCGGCCGAGGGCGGCCGGGCGCGCTATCGCCGCATCGCCGATCGCGCCGCGCAGATTTATTCACCGGCGGTCCATCTGCTTGCGCTTGTCGCCTTCCTGTCCTGGGGCATCATCGGCGGGGACTGGAAACAGGCGATGCTGATTGCGATCGCCGTGCTCATCATCACCTGCCCTTGTGCGCTGGGGCTTGCTGTGCCCGTCGTCCAGGTCGTCGCAGCCGGGCGCCTGTTCAAGAACGGCATCATGGTGAAGGATGGTTCGGCCATGGAGCGTCTTGCGGAAGCCGATACCGTCCTGTTCGACAAGACAGGAACATTGACCGTGGGCCGCCCGCGCGTCCTCAATATCGGCAGGTACGGCCGCGAACAGTTGGCGGTTGCTGCAGGGCTGGCACTCCATTCGAAACATCCGCTTTCGGCCGCACTTGCGCGCGCTATTTCGGGTCCGGTCGCAGTCTTCGACAATGTCATTGAGCTGCCGGGAAACGGGCTTGAGGCGCAAACCGAGAAGGGCATCTATCGCCTGGGTAACCGGCGCTTTGCGCTCGGCATGGACAATACCGCATCCGGCAATGCTGCCTCGGAAGTGGTCCTGTCGCTCGATCACAAGGAAGTGGCGGTGTTCGAGTTCCAGGACATCCTCCGGCCCGGCGCGCCGTCTGCTGTCGAGGCCCTGCAGAAGATGAAGCTTTCGGCGGGCATTCTTTCGGGTGATCGAAAGGCTGTTGTGGCCGATCTCGCCGCCACGCTCGGCATCAAGAATTGGCATGCCGAGCTATCGCCAAAGGACAAGGCAGAATTCTGCTCGTCGCTGGCACAAGACGGCAAACGTGTCCTGATGGTCGGCGACGGCATCAACGATGCACCGGCGCTCGCTGCAGCGCATGTTTCCATGGCCCCGGCCACAGCCGCCGATATTGGCCGTCAAGCTGCAGATTTCGTCTTCATGCACGACAGCCTGGAAGCCGTGCCCATGGCCATCGACGTGTCGCGCAAGGCTGGGCGGCTGATCCGCGAGAACTTTGCGCTTGCGATCGGCTACAACATCATCGCCGTGCCGATCGCGCTCGCCGGCTATGCAACGCCGCTCATTGCGGCCGTTGCCATGTCGACGTCTTCGCTGATCGTGGTCGCCAATGCCTTGCGGCTGAACCTTTCGGTTCACTCGGGGGCGGACAAGGCCGAAGCGGCTGCGACGCAGCCGTCGCTCACAGGGGCTAAAGCAGCATGAACATGCTCATCTACCTCATCCCGATCGCGCTCTTCCTGGGCGCACTGGGTCTGCTTGCCTTCCTCTGGTCGATCAAGACCGGTCAATACGAAGACCTGGACGGCGCAGCTTGGCGTGCCCTCGGTGACGAGCCTCCCGAAGACCGACAGCAGCACAAATAGAAGATGCAGGAAGAATTGGAGCGGCGACCTCGCCGCTTCTTGGAATTCTTAGTCCAGCAGTTCACGCAAGCGGGTGCCGAGTTCGCGCGCTGTATACGGCTTCTTCAGCCAGTTGCCGGATTGCGCAAGCTCACGCCCTGCGATGGTGGGTTCGGCATAGCCCGAGGTGAAGAGCACCTTGATCTCAGGCCGAAGCACACGCACCTCCGCCGCCAGCTCGTCGCCTGCCATGCCGCCCGGCATGACGATGTCGGTAAACAAGAGCGCGATGTCATCGTGCTCGCTCAGGCGTTCGAGCGCCTCGATGCCGTCGGACGCCTCGACAATGTCGTAGCCAAGGCCGGTAAGCCGCGAGACCGTGACACGACGGACGCGTGCATCGTCCTCAACCACCAGGATCTTTTCCGTACCTGTTGGAATGCTCTGGGTCGGGCGCGGACCGGCGGCATCAGCATCAATGCCTGTTGTTTCGGCCTTCACTGCGGCGGGCAGGAAGATCCTGATGCTCGTGCCCTGACCAGGCTCGCTGTAGATGTGGACGTTACCGCCCGATTGCTTGGCGAAGCCGTAGACCATGCTGAGACCAAGGCCCGTGCCGGAGCCGACGCTCTTGGTGGTGAAGAAGGGCTCGAATGCCTTCTCACGCACGTCGGCGGTCATGCCCTCGCCAGTGTCGGTCACGGAGATCAGCACGTAGTCTCCTGTGCGCGCCTGCGGATACATCTGGGCATAATCGACATCGAGCCGCACACGCGAGATCTCGACGGTCAGCTTACCGCCCCGCGGCATCGCGTCCCGCGCGTTGAGCACGAGGTTCAGCAATGCGTTTTGCAGTTGCGAGCCGTCCACCAGGGCTTCGTTGGAGGCGCCGTTGACGATGGTGCGGAACTCGATCGCTTCGCCGAGAGTACGCCGAAGTAGGTCAGAGAAGCTGGAGACGAGGTTGCCGATATCGACAAGCTTCGGGTTGAGAGGCTGGCGCCGTCCGAACGCAAGCAGCTGCCCTGTCAGCTTGGCGCCGTCTTCCGCGGCGTCCTGGGCTTCTCGCAGCAGTACGCGCAGCTTGTCGTCGGCGAGCCGGTCCTCGATCATCTCGAGATTGCCGCTGATGACCGTCAAAAGGTTGTTGAAGTCGTGCGCAAGACCGCCCGTGAGCTGCCCGATCGCTTCCATCTTCTGGGACTGCCGGAGTTCGTCCTCGATCTTGTGGCGGCTGGTGAGGTCACGGATAAAGCCGGTGAAAATGCGCTTGCCGTCAGTCAGCGCCTCCCCGACCGCCAGTTCCATCGGGAAGGTGGAGCCGTCCTTGCGCTGCCCGGTCACCACCCGGCCATAACCGATAATGCGCCGTTCGCCCGTCTCCAGGTAGCGGGAGATATAGCCGTCATGCGCTTCGCGGTCCGGAGACGGCATCAGCATCTTGACGTTTCTGCCGGCGACCTCGTCTTCCGTGAATCCAAAAAGCCGCTCAGCAGCGGCGCTGAAGGAGGTGATGATCCCGACCTCGTCAATGACCACCATGGCTTCCGGAACCGTGTCCAGGATCGATCGAAGATGCGCTTCGCGCTCGGCCAGATTGTTCTGCACCCTCTTCATCTCCGTGACATCATTGTTTGTCTGGACAATGATGGTCGGGCCGCCGGGTGTCGGGTTGACGGCAACCCAGCGGGTCGCCACGACGACCGAACGACCGTCCTTGTGTCGATGGACGACCTCACCCTGCCAATGATGGTGCTGCCGGACATGCCGGCGAATGGCATCGAGCGGCTCGGGAAAGCGGGTAACGAGAAGCTCGTGAACGACCTTGCCGATCGCTTCTTCCGCAGCCCAGCCGTAAAGCTGTTGGCATCCGGCCGTCCATCGGCTGATGACGCCGTCCTCCCCATGGACGATAAGGTTTGCTGCGTTGAGTACGTTGGTGACAGCATCGAGCAGATAATCGGTATTATTGTCGTTCGGTGTCTTACCGCTCATGATGGACCCATGGATGCTAGCCGTCAGTGACGCCGGCGACCTCCAGAGACGGCATGGTCGCGACGCATGTCGATGCATTCATCGCCGTCTCCGGCAAGTTGTGCAAGCGCTGCGGGCTTGTCGACCTTGATAAAGTGGCGCGCCGCCGGATCAACGACGGTGAGAACACCCTTGCCGATGAGCTTTGTGATGGTGCGCGACACGGTCTCGATGGTGAGGCCGAGATAGTCGGCCATATCCTGGCGCGGCATGGGGATCTCGATGACGAAACGTCCGGCACCGTCGGCCTTCGTGCGGTTCATGTGCCGAAGCAGGAAGGTGCAGAGCCGTTCTTCCGCGCTCTTGCACGACAACAGGACCATCTGATCCTGAGCCGAAGCCATCTCGTCGCAGAGATGCTCGAAAACCAGGGCGCTCAGTATTTCTGATTCTGCCACGGCGCACTGGAATGCCCGGCGGCTCAGTCTTCTGATCTTGGCCGACGCGATTGCCTCAACGCTGTAGAGGTAACAGTCCTTCATCGAGATTCCGACGATATCGCCCGCGTAAAGGAAGCCGGTGATGACGCGGCGACCATCCCCAAGGATCCGGAAGAGTCGGAAGGTGCCTTCGACGATCTCGAAGACGTGCTTTGCTTCATCTCCTTCGAAGAACAGGGACTGACCGGCGCCGAGCTGCTCCAGAGGCTGCTTCGCAAATAGCGAATGCAGGTTTTCGGCTTCCGCGAAGGGCGTTGCTTTGGCGACCTGATGGGCATTCGCATAAGCGGTGAGAAACACGGGCTTGGTCTCCATTCTGTGATGGAGCCTTATGGTCGCGCGGCCGTAACACGCTGATGCCTGACGTGTGAAAAATGGTGCTGTTTTGTAACAGACTGTAACAGGCCCGGCCGCCCCCTCATGCCGCTGCTCAGGAACAATCCGCACCGGCTGCCGTTACCGGCTGGTTCTATCGAGAAAAGGCAAGCTTCATGGATTCCGCGCTTCCCGGCTCCGGCCTCCCGACCTGTTCCGTCAACATCTCCATCAATGGCGAAAACCGGTCGCTCGACATCCCGCCATGGGTGACATTGCTGGATATTCTGCGTGGTCCTCTGGAGCTGACCGGCACGAAAAAGGGCTGCGACCACGGCCAGTGCGGGGCATGTACCGTGTTGATCAACGGCGAGCGCGTCAACTCCTGTCTAAAGCTCGCAGTCTCTCTGGACGGTGTCGAAGTCACCACGATCGAAGGTCTTGGTACGCCTGACAACCTGCATCCGATGCAGAAGGCGTTCGTTGAGCACGACGCCTTTCAGTGCGGCTATTGCACGCCGGGGCAGATCTGTTCGGCTGTCGGACTGGTGAAGGAAGGACGCGCCCGTTCGCGCGCCGATATCCGCGAATTAATGAGCGGCAATCTCTGTCGTTGCGGCGCCTACAGCAACATTGCAGATGCGATCGAGGAGGTGCTGGGCGCGGAAGGGGCACAGCCGTACAAGGAGGCTGCCGAATGAGACGCTTCGATTATACCCGCGCCGAGACGGTCCATGACGCGGTTGTTGCTCTGGCTTCCAATCCCGATGCACAACTGCTTGCCGGTGGGACCAACCTTGTCGACCTGATGAAGTATGATGTGGCGCGCCCCGGCGCGATCATCGACATCAATCGCCTGCCGCTCAAGGACATCGAAGAGCTTCCCGATGGTGGTCTGCGGATCGGCGCCCTTGTGAGCAACTCGGCGCTTGCCTACGACGAGCGGGTGAAGGAGCGGTTCCCGCTACTGTCGAGCGCGATCCTGGCAGGCGCCTCACCACAACTGCGCAATGCTGCCACCACCGGCGGCAACCTGCTGCAGCGAACCCGCTGTTATTATTTCTATGACCCGTCGACCCCCTGCAACAAGCGCGAGCCAGGCACCGGATGCTCGGCGATTGGTGGGGTCAACCGCATCCACGCCATTCTCGGCGCGAGCGACAAATGCATCGCGGTGCATCCGTCGGACATGTGCGTCGCCTTGGCCGCGTTGGGGGCGACTGTCGAAGTGGAAGGGCCGGACGGGAATCGGGATATTGATTTTGCCGATTTCCATCGTCTGCCGGGCGAGCATCCTGAACGGGACAACACGCTTCAGGCTGGCGAGATGGTGATAGCCCTGCGGATTGCGAGGAGCCACTTCAACCGAAACTACACCTACCTGAAGCTGCGCGACCGCCTCTCCTATGCCTTCGCCCTCGTGTCGGTTGCAGCCGCCATGGAAGTCGCGGAAGGACAGATCGTCGACCTGCGCATCGCTCTCGGCGGTGTGGCTCACAAGCCGTGGAGGGACGCGCTCGCGGAGGCCGAGTTTGCAGGTCAACAGGCCAATGAGGCGACGTTCATGCAGATCGCCGACCGCCTGCTGTCAGGTGCTGAGGGACAGGGTCACAACGACTTCAAGATCCCGCTCGCCGAGAAGGCGATCATTCGCGCGCTCAAGCAGGCTGCCGCTGGCCGCCCGCAGGACCAAGTCGTCAAGGCGATACAGTAAGGAGCCAAGATCATGCTGAACGAATCCAAGGTGGTCGGGCTTCCTCTTGCACGTATAGACGGTCCCTTGAAGGTATCCGGCAAAGCCCGCTATGCCGCAGAACACTTTGCCACGGATATGCTGTTCGGTTGTGTCCTGCCAGCAACCATCGCCACGGGCCGCATTACCGACATCGATGTCTCCGAGGCTGAACGGTTCCCCGGCGTGGTGAAGGTCTATACCTACAAGAACCGTCCGACGGTGGCGAAGCGCGAGTCAAAGTGGAAGGACGAAGTCGCCCTTCCGGGTTACACGATGCGGCCGCTTGAGGACGACCATGTGCAGTTCGATGGGCAGCCGATCGCCTTCGTCGTCGCCGAGAACTTCGAGGTCGCACGTGATGCGGCGGAACTGATCCGCGTCCGTTACGCCGCGTATGATCCTCATACCGATCTTCTCCAGGAGCAGGCGAACGGCTATGAGCCGCCCGTACCGCGCATGAAGGAGTTCATGCCGCCGAAGCCACGGGGGGATGCGGAAGGCGCCTTCGCGCTGGCGCCCCACAAGATCGCCTCCGAGTATTACATGGAAGGAGAGCACCATAATCCGATGGAGCTGTTCGGCTCGACGGTGCTTTGGGAAAACGACGGGCGCCTGACGATCCACGACAAGACGCAAGGCCCGCAGAATTCGCATGACTACGTCTGCAATGTCTTCGGCCTGAAGCCTGAGAACGTGGTCGTGCAAAACAAGTTCGTCGGCGGTGCCTTCGGACAGGGTCTGCGCCCCAAATACCAGCTCTTCCTGGCGGTGATGGCGAGCCTCGACCTGAAGCGTTCGGTCAAGGCCGAGATGAGCCGGCGCGAGATGTTCTACCTGACCTGGCGGCCGGTCTGCCTGCAGAAGGTTTCACTGGCGGCCGATGCCGAAGGCAACCTGCAATCGATCATGCACCACGCCCTCGGCGGCACCTCGCGTTACGAGGATTACCAGGAGAACGTCGCCAACTGGTCGGGCATGGCCTACAAGTGCGACAACGTGAAGATCTCCTATGAGATTGCCAAGCTCGACCGCTCGACGCCCGGCGATATGCGTGCGCCAGGTGCAGCGTCCGGGGTGACCGCGCTGGAAACAGCCATGGACGAACTCGCCTACGAGGTCGGCATAGATCCCTTGGAGCTGCGCATCCGCAACTTCATCCATGTAGACCAGAACCAGGACAAGGAACTGACATCCAAGGCTCTGCACGCCTGTTATCGTGAAGCAGCAGAGAGCTTCGGCTGGGCGAACCGGAGCCATGAACCGCGGTCAATGCGAGATGGCAATGACCTTGTTGGCTGGGGCATGGCGACCGGGTTCTGGGAAGCCCAGCTTTCCGAAGCGGAAGCAAAGGTCAGCCTGTCATCCGACGGCAAAGTGGTCGTTTCGGCCGCCGCATCCGACATCGGCACCGGCACCTACACCATCCTCAACCAGGTTGCTGCCGAAGCCTTCGGCGTAGCGCCCCAGGCCGTCACTGTCCGCATCGGCGACTCCAGCCTGCCAAAGACGAGCGTCGAAGGCGGATCATGGACCGCCGCCTCGTCCGGATCGGCCGTTCAGGTTGCTGCTAGAGCCGTCGTCGCAACGCTGTTGAAGCACGCGCAGTCCATGCCGAACTCCCCGCTCGCCGATGCTTCAGAAGACCAGGTCGAGATCGCCGACGGGCGGCTTGTGCTGCAGGCCAATCATCAGGTCGGCGTCGCAATTGCTGACATTATGGAGGCTGCCGGCGTTTCGGAAGTGGAGGAGCATGGCAAGGTGGCGCCGGACCCGGCGACAATGAAGAAGTTTTCAGCCTATACGCATTCGGCCGTATTCCTTGAAGTAAAGGTGGACGAAGAACTGTTGATTCCGCGCGTCACCCGCGTTGTCACAGCGGTGGCAGCCGGCCGGATCCTGAACCCGAAGACGGCGCGCAGCCAGATCCTCGGCGGCGTGGTTATGGGCGTCGGCATGGCCTTGCATGAAGAAGGCATGGTCGACCACCGCACCGGGCGCGTCATGAACCACAACCTTGCAGAATATCATGTGCCGGCTCACGCCGATATCGAGGACGTCGAGGTGATCTTCGTGAAGGAAGACGACGACAAGGTGAGCCCGATCGGTGTGAAGGGGCTGGGTGAAATCGGCATCGTGGGCGTTGCCGCTGCGGTTTCGAACGCGATCTTCCACGCCACGGGCAAGCGGATCCGTCACTTCCCGATGACGATCGACAAGCTCCTCGCCGAACCTGATCGACACTGACTTTGACTGGATGAGGAACCTGCAGCGCCGCCGGATGTTCGTGATGATCAGCGGCCGCCGCTTGATAGATAGATGATGGTGTTGATCCCTCCATGGCAACAGCGAACACTCCGGTCGCCAGTCCGACCAATCCAGCGGCAGACGGCTTGACGCCTGCTCTTGCGCGAAACATCGATGCCGTCATGCAGCGGCGCAAAGAGGCGCAGAAGTCAGCGTCGCTGCAGGAACGGGCTGCGGCGGCGATTAGCCGCTTCGCCGGCTCGATGGCGTTCGTCTACATCCACCTCGTCCTTTACAGCACGTGGATCATCGTGAACCTCGGATGGATCCCCATCATCGAGCCATGGGACCCGTCATTGGTGATCCTGGCGATGGAAGCCTCGGTCGAGGCGATCTTCCTGTCGACCTTCGTGCTGATCAACCAGAACCGCATGGCTGCCGAGGATGACATGCGAGCGGACCTGGACCTGCAGGTAAACCTGCTCAATGAGCATGAGACGACGCGGCTCATCGCCATGGTCGAGGCGATCGCCAAGAAGCTCGAGGTCTCAACGGATGCCGATCACGAAGTCCACGAATTGAAGAAGGATGTCGCGCCCGAGGCGGTGCTCGATCGTATCGAATCGGAGTCGGAGAACTGACTTCGAAGGCGATGCAGCCGCTACGGGCTGCATCGCCTTTTTTCGTTCTTAGATCGGGTAGTGGAGGTGACCGTCTTGGACGGTGATCCAGCGCAACTCGGTGAACTCCGCGATACCGGCCTTGCCGCCGAAGCGTCCGTAACCGGAATCCTTGGTGCCACCGAACGGCATCTGCGCCTCGTCGTGGACGGTGGGGCCGTTGATGTGGCAGATACCGCTTTCGATCCGCCGCGCCACGCTCATCGCACGGTTGACGTCGCGACCGAACACTGCGGCCGAGAGACCATATTCCGTATCGTTGGCGATTCTTACAGCCTCATCAATCGAGCCAACACGCACGACGGAAGCGACCGGGCCGAAGCTTTCCTCGCCATAGATCCGCATCGCCGGCGTCACACGGTCGAGCAGCGTTGCATCCATGACGGTGCCTTCAACACGCCCGCCTGCTGCCAGTACCGCGCCCTTTGATACAGCGTCGCGCACGAGCGCCTCGATGCGCTGCGCCGCACGCAGATCAACGAGCGAACCAAGCGGCGCATCACTCCGGCGCGGGTCGCCAGCCTTGAGGGTCTTCACTTTCGCGGTCATGGCTTCCACGAACTGGTCGGCGATCTTGTCATCGACAACCAGACGTTCCGTCGACATGCAGATCTGGCCTTGGTTCATGTAGGCGCCGAAGGCTGCGGCCGCGACAGCTTCATCGATATCAGCATCATCGAGAACGATGAACGGTGCCTTGCCGCCGAGTTCCAGAAGCGCAGGCTTCAAGTGACGAGCGGCGGTTTCCGCGATGATGCGGCCAACGCGGGTCGAGCCGGTGAAGTTGATGCGCCGCACGGACGGATGCGCGATCAGCGTCTCCACGATCGGGCCGGCGTCCTCCGGCGCGTTCGAGATGGCATTCAGCACACCTTCCGGCAGACCGGCATCATGAAGCGCGTCCACGATCAGTCGGTGTGTGTGTGGGCAGATTTCAGATGTCTTCATCACGACGGTATTGCCGCAGGCGAGGGGCATTGCGATCGAACGGACCCCCAGGATCACCGGTGCGTTCCATGGCGCCATGGAGAGCACCACGCCCGCAGGCTGGCGCACCGCCATGGCGAGGCTGCCCGGACGGTTCGACGGGATCACTTCGCCCGTGATCTGCGTCGTCATTGCGGCGGCCTCCCGCAGCATGTCGGAAGCAAGCGTGACGTTGAACATCGCCCACCCGGCCGTAGCGCCGGTTTCGCCTGCCATGGCGGCGACGAATTCCGGCGCCTTTTCCTGCAGCTTGTCGGCAGCGGCATTGAGGATCTTGCGGCGTTGGCCCGGGCTTGTGGCGGCCCAGGCGGGAAAGGCCTTGGCTGCGGCATTGGCAGCCTTGCGGGCATCCTCCACGGATGCGGCAGCGACGGTCGACGCCACTTCGCCTGTGATCGGGTTGAGGCGTTCGAATGTACGACCGTCAGCGGCGTCGATTTCGCGGTTGTCGATCTTCAATCCAAGTACCGTCATGGGCATCTCCTCATTGTATTGATTGGTGGCGCCGTGCGAGGCGCATCGTACGGCGCGGCTGGCAAAGCTTCGGAAGGGTGCTGTGCCGTCAGGATCGGTCTTCGCTTTTCATCGTCGTGATGGTCCTCCCTTGCGGTCCGCTCCTACGGATTCGAGCTTGCCGGTTTGTAAACATCCGCCTCGGCGAGCGGGCACAGGTTAGGGGAGCACCACGCGGACACAATAGACTTTCAGCGGAGAAATTTGTACTTTTGCGAAGGAGGCGCCGTTTGAGAGAACCTGTCCAATCTGCGATCACGTTCGCGCCGCCAACGGCATCGGCAATGGAGGCCCGCCTGTTCGGTAGCAGCCTCCATCCGTTGATCTGGACGCTGCGGAAAAACCTCGACTACCTGTTCATCATCCTTTCCGGGAGCGGAAGCATCACCGCGAACGGTCGGCACTCCGCACTGGAGGGCCCGGTCGTTGTATGGTCGCCGGCAACGGACGGGTCGATCAGTCTGGAGGCGGGATCGGAAGGCGGGATGCTGGCTGCTCCGGATGTCATCCTTGGCCAGGCCATGCCGGCGGGCGCTGTGTCGACGCAGGTTCGCGAGGCCATCACCCGGCTTCTCATCAGTCGATCGGCAGCAGCAGACGCGCGGCAGATGCTGAACCTGCTGGGTTCGATCGAGGGCGAACTGAAAGGCGACGAAGCGGGCAGCCGTGAAGCCGTCCAACACTACATCGCACTCCTGCTCCTGAAGATCTGGCGTATGTCTGATCCGGTCCAGCATCCGGGCCAACCCTCGCCGCGGATGATCGTGCGTGGTTTCGTGCATCTCGTTGAACTTCACGTCCGTGACCACTGGGGCGTGCCGCAATATGCGTCCGCGCTGGGTGTCACCTCGGACCGCCTCAACACGGCGATTCGCCGCGCCACCGGACGGTCACCGATGGAGGTTGTCCATGCGCGGATGCTGACGGAAGCCGCCCGTCTGCTCCACTCTTCTGCCATGCAGACTGGGGAGATTGCCGAGCTTCTTGGCTTTCGCGACGCGGCCTATTTCAGCCGGTTCTTCAAGCGGCTGATGGGGATGTCGCCGAGACAGTATCGGCAGCAAGCGGTAGACCGACGAGGTGCCGCGCAGGACAGCTACGCGGCCTGGCCTTAGCCGAACCGGCACAGCAAGATGGGCGCTTGAGGAACTTCGGGAACGAAAGCTTGTTGATTGCCACGGAATTCAAAGCCGTAGGACAAGCCGATGCCCGAACAACAGAAGATAGATCGCCCGAAGGTCGAAGACTGGGCCGAGAAGCTGGGGGTGACGAAAGCTTACGAGGACCTTCAGGGTGAAACAAAGGAAATCCCGGATGCCACGCGCCGGGAAATCCTGAAGGCGCTGGGTATCGAACAGGAGCCTGATCCCACCGCCGACAAGCGCTGGCCGCAACCGGCGCTCGACGTTCCGGACGGTGTCAAATGTTATCTCCCCGAATGGCTGCAGAGGGATGGGGCTTGGGGCATTTCCGTCCAGATCTACGAGATCCTGTCCGAGCGCGACTGGGGCATCGGTGACTTCGAGGACATCAAGACCCTGAGCCGCATTGCGGCCTCGGTCGGCGCGAGTTTCATCGGGCTCAGCCCGTTGCACGCGCTTTTCCTGTCTGACCCGCAGCGCAACAGTCCCTATTCCCCATCCAGCCGCCTGTTCTTCAACCCGCTGCATATCGCCGTCGACCAGCTTCCAGGGTTTCGAGAGGATCTCGTTGACCATGCGGAACTGGCGCGGCTGCGGTCCTCAGAAACAGTCGATTATCCCGCCGTTGCAAGGCTCAAGCTCTTGGTCCTTCGAAAGCTCTGGGACGACTGGAAGATGGAGGAATGGCAAGAATTCTCGCGCAACGACTTTGAGCAGTTCAAGAGCGAGAAAGGTGATGCGCTCCTCGGCCACTGTCTGTTCGAGAGCCTGTCGTCTGCGATGGTGAAGCGTGGGCACGGCAGCGGTTGGCGCGATTGGCCGGAAGAGTATCGGGACCGGCACGCACCGGCTGTCGAACGTCATGCTGCAGAGCACGGCGATGACATCGAATTTTATGCCTGGCTGCAATGGCTGGCATCGCGTCAGATGCAGGAAGCGGCAGATTTTGCAAAGAGGGCTGGCCTAGAGCTCGGGCTTTACCTTGATTTCGCTGTCGGTGAAGTGCCTGATGGTTCGTCAACCTGGTCGACACCCGGCCTGGTTCTGCCGTCGATGAAGGTTGGCGCACCGCCGGACGCCTTCAGCTCCAAGGGGCAGGACTGGGGTCTGGTGCCGCTGCATCCGCAGCATCTTCTCGATCCCGACACATCACACTATGGCCGGCTGATCGACAGCTCCGCCCGTTTTGCAGGCGCGCTGCGCCTCGACCACGCAATGACCCTGTGGCAGCTCTTCCTGATCCCGCAAGACCAGGAAGCCTCGGCAGGCGGATATCTCCGCTACCCCTTCACGCAGATGATCACATCGCTGGCGAAAGTTTCGCAAGAGCGCCAGACGGTCGTCATTGGAGAAGATCTCGGCAACGTACCGGATGGTTTCCGTCCCGCGCTCCAGAAAGCTGGTGTGCTGGGTTACCGGGTTCTTTATTTCGAAGATCTGGCGGAAGAACAACCGGCCGCGGACGCGCCTCTTGCATTGTCGCTCGGGTGTCTCTCGACCCATGACCTGCCGCCGCTGAAAGGCTGGTGGCGCGGTGCCGACATAGAGCTTGCCGAAGAGGTCGGGCTGTTCGATGCCGAAGCCGCGGTTCGTCTTCGTGAAGAGCGCGCGGAACGTAAACTGACACTGCTCCAGGCCTTGGCGAAGGCGGAACTCATCCCCTCAAGTAAAGCCAATCTCCACCGTTGGCCGGAAATGACAGCCGACCTTCTGGTGGCGGCTCACCGGTTTCTCCTGCAAACGCGGAGCATGCTGGTCGCCGTGAGGCTCGCGGACATGGTCGGCGAGAGCCGATCAACCAACGTACCCGGCACAGTCGATGAATATCCGAATTGGCGACTGAAGCTGAAAGTCTCGCTCGAAGCACTGGGTGAGATGAGCCTGTTCCGGCGGATCGCCGAGGCGCAGAACCGCGAGATCCCGCGGGCCGGAGAGAAAGGTTGATCTAGGCGGACAAACCGGAGACTGGTTTTCAGCCCGCTGTTGCTGCTCCTCAGACGATACCGCCGCCACCGCTCACAGACGCAGGCCGCTCCATCGTCACCTTCTTGCGGTAGCCGCTGGCACGGTAGGTGGCAATGGGATCGATCGCGCCACCGGCACGGCGTCGGGCTTGCGCCAGGATCGGCTCTACATCTGTCCGGTAGGCGCGCTTGAGCGTTTCCGAAGCCATCAGCGCGTCGTTCTCGTCTTGGTATCCCTCAAGGGCTGCTCGGTCGACCAGCAACGCCTGGGCATAAGCGCGGCGGATCTCGTTGGCGCTCGCCATCAGGCTTTCGATCGGATCTGTGACGTTATGGCTCTGGTCGATCATGTGCGCCGGGTGGAAGCCATCCACGCCTCGATGTTCTGCATCGACCAGTTCATTGAACACGAGGAACAACCGGTAAGGGTCGATCGCCCCGGCATCGAGATCGTCGTCGCCATATTTCGAGTCATTGAAGTGGAAGCCACCGAGCTTGCCGAACTGGATGAGCCGGGCGACGATCATTTCGATATTGGTGTTCGGCGCGTGATGTCCGAGATCGACGAGGCAGAAGGCTTTCGGACCAAGCGTGTTGGCGATCAGGTAGTTGGTGCCCCAGTCCTGAACCACGGTCGAATAGAATGCCGGCTCGTACATCTTGTGCTCGGAGAACAGGCGCCAGTCATCCGGCAGCGCCTTGTAAATCTCCGCCATGGACGCGAGATACCGTTCGAACTGTCGCGTGAAGTGGCTCTGGCCCGGGAAGTTCGAGCCGTCACCGATCCATACGGTCAGCGCTTTCGAGCCGATCGCGTTGCCGATCTCGATGCATTCAAGATTGTGCTCAATTGCCTGGGCCCGGGTGGCTGCGTCCGTGTGGCTGAGAGAGCCGTATTTGTACGACTGCGATTGCCCGACCGCATCCGAGAAGGTGTTCGAGTTCATCGCGTCGAAGCCGAGGCCGAGCGCCTCCCCCTTCGCCTTTAATTCCTTCGGGTCCGCCTTGTCCCACGGGATGTGAAGCGAAACTGTAGGGGTCGTTCGCGTCAGCTGATGAATGACAGCGCAGTCATCGAGCTTGTCGAAAATTCCGCGCGGCTCGCCGCCTCCAGGGAAACGTGCGAAGCGGGTGCCGCCGGTGCCGACGCCCCAGGACGGTACGGCAACAGAGAACTCCGACACCTTGTCCGTAATGTTATCGATCTCGATGCCGCGCCGAGCAAGCGTCTCGCCAAGCGCCGCATATTCGGCGTCGAGCGCCTGCGCACGGGCTTCGTTTTCCGCGGCAATTACATCCGCGGCGATCTTCATTTCAGACATGTGCTCCTCCCAAGAGCGCCTTACCGCGTAAAGCTCTGTGCGTTGCCGGCATCCACGTTGATGATATTGCCCGTCGATTTCGCCGATGCATCCGACGCCATGAAGTAGACGGCTTCGGCGATGTCCTCCGGAAGCACGTTGAGCTTCAGCAGCGACCGTTTGCGGTAATGTTCCTCAAGCTCGCTTACCTCGATCTTGGAAGACGCGGCGCGCTGCTCGCGCCACTCGCCGTTCCAGATCTTGGAGCCCCGCAACACGGCATCTGGATTGACGGTGTTGACTCGAATTCCTGCCTCCGCACCTTCCAATGCCAGGCAACGGGCGAGATGGATTTCGGCAGCCTTTGCCGTGCAGTATGCGGACGCACCGGGCGAGGAAGCGAGCCCGTTCTTCGAGGCGACGAAGACGACGTTGCCGCCGAGCTTCTGGCGGCGAAACAGCCGGAATGCCTCGCGAGACACCAGAAAATAACCAGTCGCCAGGATATCGATGTTCCGGTTCCAAATATCGAGGCTCGTTTCCTCAACCGGAGCAGACGAAGCGATGCCGGCATTGGACACAAGGATGTCGATGCCACCGAATTCAATGCAGGCTTCGCGGAAAGCGTTGGTGACGCCTTCCTCGCTTGTTACATCGAGCAGTACGCCACGCACGACATCCCTGCCAAAGCTTTTTTCGAACCCCGTCTTCGTTTCCTCCAGCGCCGCACCGTCGATATCGGCCAGCACGACACAGGCCCCCTCGCCCATCAACCGCGCTGCGGTGGCCCGACCGATGCCGCCGGCGCCGCCCGTCACGAATGCCACGCGGCCGGCGAGACTCTTAGGCTTCGGCATGCGCTGGAGCTTTGCTTCCTCGAGCAGCCAGTACTCGATGTCGAAAGCCTCCTGTTCCGGCAGCCCCTGGTATTCCGAGACGGTCGACGCACCACGCATGACATTGATGGCGTTGACATAGAATTCGCCAGCGATGCGCGCCGTTGCCTTGTCGCGTGCAAAGGAGAGCATTCCAACGCCCGGCACCAGGAATATGACCGGGTTCGGATCACGCATCTTGGGCGAGTTGCCGTGCTTGCAGCTTTCGTAATAGCGGCTGTAGTCCGCGCGATACGCTTCCAGCGCCTGGTCAAGCGCTGCGATCACGGCATCAACATCCGGCTTGGCAGGATCAAAATCGAGGATTAGCGGCCGAATCTTGGTGCGCAGGAAGTGGTCGGGGCAAGAAGTGCCGAGTGCGCCGAGCGGCTTCAGGTTCTTCGAGTTGACGAATTCGAGCACGGCATCCTGATCATCGAAATGGCCGAGCTTTCGCTCCACATGACCGATGCGCCCGCGGATTTCCGGCATCAGGCGCGCGGCGATGGCGCGCCGTTCCGCCTGCGGCAAGCTTTCGACCACCGCGCCGCCAAAGATCGTCTTGCCCTCGGTCTCGCGAGCAAACCACTCGATCGCCTTGTTGATGATATCGAGCGTCAGCTCATAACAATCCTTTGCGTCATCCGCCCACGTGAACAACCCGTGGCTTTCCAGCACAACGCCCTTGGCATTGGGATTGGCCTTGACGAAAGCTTCAAGATCAAGCCCCAGCTGGAATCCCGGCCGCCGCCATGGCAGCCAGCCGATCTCGTTGCCGAAGATTTGCTGCGTCAGCTCCCGCGAGTTCTTGGAAGCAGCAATCGCTATGATCGCGTCCGGGTGCATGTGGTCCACATGCGCGAACGGCACGAAACCGTGCAGTGGCGTATCGATGGATGCGGCGCGCGGGTTGAGGTTGAAGGTGCAGTGCGGCAGGAAGCCGACCATCCGGTCTTCGTCATCGACACCCTTGTAGATACCTTTCAACGCTTCCAGCTTATCGAGATAGAGGGTCGCGAAGCCGTCGAGCTTGATCGTGCCGACATCGCCCCCGGATCCCTTCACCCACAGCACGCGCACCTGCTCGCCCGTGAGCGGATCGGTCTCGATGACCTTGGCCGACGTATTGCCGCCGCCATAGTTGGTGATGCGCTTGTCTGCACCGAGGAGGTTGGAGCGATAGAGCAGCTTGCCAGGCTCATCGAGCGTCGCAGCAAAGGCATCATCCCAACGGTTTTCGAGAAGCCGGGTTTGGCCCGTCATCGCATTCCTCCCAAGCTGTTCCGGCTCCTGATGACGCATCACACGTCATCTACCGTGGCCGCAGTTATCACGCCGCATCGCGCCAGCTGTCAATCACAAACGATCATTATCGTTCATGTTGCAGCGCGTCAGAGTTGACCATGATTGATTATGATTGACAGCCGCAGAAAACGGAACATGATGAGCCTCAGGAGGATGCATATGCACGAGCGCGAGCGCCATCGGATCATCTTGAGCGCCATCCAGGAGAAGGCGGTTGTCACGGTCCAGGATATCGCCGAACTGACAGAGGCGTCCGAGGCAACGATACGGCGCGACATCGCCTCTTTGCATATCCAGGGGAAACTTCGCCGGGTTCGCGGTGGCGCAGAAGCCATGCATCCACCGACCCTGGGTAACCTTGCCGCACGTCCGTTCCGCGTTTCCGAATCCGTCAACATCGACAAGAAGCGCGCGATTGCCCGTTGTGCGGTCGAACTCTGCGGCGACGGTGACTCGATCATCATCAATGGGGGCACCACGACCTTCCAGATGGTGCATTACATGTCTGCGCGGCGGCTGCAGGTGATGACCAATTCCTTCGCCATCGCCGAACACCTGGTGAAGCATTCCAAGAGCACCGTGACGGTGCCCGGCGGTGCCATCTACCGCGAGCAGAGTCTGATCCTGTCGCCGTTCGACAATGATGCGATCCGCAATTTCTACGCACGCCGCATGTTCATCGGCGCGCAAGGGATCGGGCCGCTGGGCGTGATGGAAGCGGATGCGCTGGTGATCCAGAGCGAGCAGAAGCTGATGAGCCAAGCGGAAGAACTGATCGTGATGGCGGATTCATCGAAATTCAGCCGCCGGTCGAGCCTCATCCTTTGCCCGCTCGATCGGGTGACGACGATCATCACCGATCCGGGAATCGAGGACCAGGCAGCGAAGATGATCGAGGACGCAGGCGCCAAGTTGCTGATTGCCAAGGCGGCGGCAGCGGGCACCGACAAGGAGGAATTCACGTCTGTCGCATGAGGAGCGCGACCGGCGGGAGGAAGGTAACGTCAACGGGAGGACTGAACATGAAACTTGCAAGGAAACTGATGATCGGCGTGGCACTGGCAGTCGCCGCCATGGCCAATGCTGCCAGCGCCGCTGACATGAAAATCGCACTGGTCGTGAAATCGCTCGGCAACGGCTTCTTCGAAGCGGCCAACAAGGGGGCGGAGGAAGCCGCCAAGGAACTCGGCGGGGTCGAGATCATCTATACCGGCCCGACCACGACAACCGCGGAAGGCCAGATCGAGGTGATCAATTCGCTGATCGCGCAGGGCGTGGATGCGATTGCTATCTCTGCCAACGACCCGGACGCCGTCATCCCGGCACTGAAGAAAGCCGCGCAGCGCGGCATCAAGGTGATCTCTTGGGACTCCGCAGTCGCCAAGGAAGGCCGCATCATGCACCTCAACCCGTCGTCGAACGAGTTGATCGGCAAGATGTGCCTGACGCTTGCCAAGAACCATCTGGAAGGTGGCCAGGGTGACTTCGCCATTCTTTCCGCCACCACCACCTCGACGAACCAGAACACTTGGATTGCCGAGATGAAGAAGCAATTGAATGATTTCCCCGGCCTCAACCTCGCCACGACCGTCTATGGTGACGATCTGGCCGACAAGTCTTACCGCGAGGCTCAGGGGCTCCTGAAGTCGCAGCCAAACGTCAAAGTCATTGTCGCACCGACCACCGTTGGCGTTCTGGCTGCCTCGCAAGCTGTGAAGGATGCCGGCATGATCGGAAAGGTCTACGTGACCGGGCTTGGCCTACCTTCCGAAATGGCCGGCGCCATCAAGTCGGGCGCGACGAAGGAGTTCGCGATCTGGAACCCGATTGATCTCGGTTACTCTGCCACCCAGATCGCCTACCACCTCGTGAAGGGTGATGCGGATGGCAAGCCGGGATCCGAGATTCAGGCAGGCCGCATGGGTACGATCAAGATCGGCGACGATGGCGAAGCAGCCATGGCGGATCCCTTCGTCTACAACGCTGAGAACATCGACCAGTTCTCAAAGATCTTCTGATCGGCACATTGTCGACGGTAGGCGGTGGAGACCCCTCATCCGCCTACCGGCACCTTCTCCCCGAGGGGAGAAGAACGTCTGAAGTTGCGGCAGCGAGAACAACGGCCACGCATGATGAACGGCGTTACCCAAGTCCAGGATAGCCCTCCTCGCCCGGCACCGCTGGTCGAAACTGCGCCGCTCCTGGAGATGCGCGGTATCAGCCAGATCTTCCCCGGGGTTAAGGCGCTGGATCAGGTAGATATCAAGCTCTACCCGGGCCAAGTCACGGCGCTCATCGGTGAAAACGGCGCCGGCAAATCGACTCTGGTGAAGATCCTGACCGGCATCTACCGCCCCAACGAGGGCGAAATCCTGGTTGACGGGCAGCCGGTCGTCTTCAGTGCCGCCCAGGCGGCCATTGATGCCGGTGTGACCGCTATTCACCAGGAAACCGTGCTCTTCGACGACCTCACCGTCGCCGAGAACATCTTTATCGGCCATGCGCCTCGCACACGGTTTGGCATGATCGACTGGAGCGCGATCAACAAGCGGTCGCGGGACCTGCTGCGGGCGCTCGAAAGCGACATCGACCCGACAATCCGCCTGCGCGATCTCTCGATCGCCCAGCGGCATCTCGTGGCGATTGCCCGGGCATTGTCGGTGGAAGCGCGCATCGTCATCATGGATGAACCAACCGCCGCCCTTTCCCGCAAGGAAATCGACGACCTCTTCCGCATCATCGAGGGCTTGAAGCGCCAAGGCAAGGCGATCCTGTTCATCAGCCACAAGTTTGACGAGATCTATGAGATCGCAGAGAACTTCGTCGTGTTCCGTGACGGACGCGCGGTCGGCCATGGAAAGCTGCGGGACACGAGCCAGCACGAGATTGTCCGGCTGATGGTCGGGCGCGACGTCAAGGATGTTTTCCCGAAGACCAAGGTCGAGATCGGGGCGCCGGTGCTCCAGGTACAAGGTTTTTCGCATCCGACGGAATTCCATAACATTTCCTTCGAGCTTCGCCGGGGCGAAATTCTCGGCATCTACGGCCTGATCGGCGCAGGCCGTTCGGAGCTTTGCCAGGCACTCTTCGGGGTCACACGTCCCTCCGGCGGCACCCTCACGCTCGAAGGCAGGCCGCTTCAGATCAGCTCGTCGGGAGACGCGATTCGCGCCGGCATCGTGTATGTCCCTGAGGAGCGGGGTCGCCACGGACTGGCACTGCCGATGCCGATCTTCCAGAACATGTCGCTTCCCTCGCTTTCCCGCACCTCGCGCGGCGGCTTCCTGAAGGCTGCAAACGAGCTGGCGCTCTCGCGAAGATACGCCGAGCGGCTTGATCTGCGCGCGGCTGCGCTTTCCGTGCCTGTCGGCACGCTTTCCGGCGGCAATCAGCAGAAGGTGGTGATCGGCAAATGGCTGGCCACCCAGCCGAAGGTCATCATTCTCGATGAGCCGACCAAAGGCATCGACATCGGCTCGAAGGCGGCGGTTCACGGGTTCATCAGTGAGCTCGCCTCAGAAGGCTTGTCGATCATCATGGTGTCCTCCGAGCTTCCGGAGATCCTCGGCATGTCCGATCGGGTGATGGTGATGCGCGAAGGCCTGATCGCCGGCATGTTCGGGCGCGAGCAGGCGACGGCGGAAACACTTGTGCGAGCGGCGACCGGCAATGCGTGAGGCCACATCATGAAAAAGCTGCTCAAAAACAGGGAATCCCTGCTTGTCATGATCATCGCGATCATGATTGCAGGCTTCGCCACCCGGGCACCCGGTTTTGCCGCGCCGGGCAATCTCGCCAACATCTTCAACGACACGTCGATCCTGATCATCCTGGCGCTCGGCCAGATGACCGTGATCCTGACAAAATCGATTGACCTCTCAGTCGCAGCCAACCTCGCCTTTACCGGCATGGCCGTTGCGATGACCAATGCTGCTTACCCGGACGTACCGCTAGCTCTGCTCATCGTCATGGCGATCGGCATCGGCGCCTTCCTGGGTGCGATCAACGGCTACCTCGTCTGGGCGCTGCAGATTCCGCCGATCGTGGTTACGCTCGGGACCCTCACGATCTATCGCGGCATGGCCTTCGTGCTTTCAGGCGGTGGCTGGGTGAACGCGCACCAGATGACCCAATCCTTCCTCAACGTTCCGCGCTTGCCGGTGCTTGGCCTGCCCATCCTGTCCTGGGTTGCGATCATCATCGTGGTCGGCGCCTGGTTCGTGATGACACGGCTGCCCTTCGGCCGCGCGGCTTACGCCTCTGGCGGCAATCCGACGGCGGCCGTTTATGCTGGGATCGACACCGGCAAGACGCGGTTCTTCGCCTTCATGCTCTCGGGAGCGCTGGCCGGCCTGTGCGGCTACCTTTGGGTTTCCCGCTACGCCGTCGCCTATGTCGACGTGGCCATCGGCTTCGAGCTGGATACTGTAGCCGCTTGTGTCATCGGGGGCATATCGATTGCCGGGGGCATCGGCTCTGTTGCGGGCGCCCTGCTTGGCGCTCTTTTCCTCGGTATCATCAAGAACGCGCTCCCGGTTATCGGTATCTCGCCATTCGCGCAGATGGCGATCTCCGGCGTCGTGATCGTACTCGCAGTCGTCTTCAATGCGCGTGCCGAACGCAAGGTCGGCCGCATCATCCTACGTGACCGAGCGGCACCGGAGGTGTCCCCATGAACGAAGCGGTTTCCACCAAACGCGTCATTCCCGATCGGCTCGGAAACAGAACCTCTCGTCTTCTTGCCAGCTGGGAGGTTCTGCTGTTCGGCGTGGCGGCGCTGATCTTCATCTTCAATGCACTCGCCTCCCCATACTTCCTGAACGCCTGGAACTTGTCAGACGCCACGTTCAATTTCACTGAGAAAGCCATGATCGCTTTCGCGATGGCGATGCTGGTGATCTCCGGCGAGATCGACCTGTCCGTTGCAGCGATCATCGCGCTAGCATCGACGGCCATGGGTGCGGCCGCTCAGATGGGCATCGGCACCCCGGGCCTTGTGGCGATCGGTCTGGGTATCGGTCTGGGCTGCGGCGCGGTGAACGGGCTGCTCGTCTCGGGCCTGAAGCTCCCCTCGATCGTGGTCACCATCGGCACAATGAGCCTCTTCCGTGGCATCTCCTATATTGTGCTGGGTGACCAGGCTTATGGCAAGTATCCTGAAAACTTCGCCTTCTTCGGGCAGGGTTATGTCGCCTGGGTATTTTCCTTCGAGTTCGTCCTGTTCGGGGTGCTGGCCGTCCTCTTCGCGATACTGTTGCATGCCACCAATTTCGGCCGCCAGGTCTTCGTCATCGGCAATAACGAGTTTGCTGCACGGTTTTCCGGCATCCCGGTTGAGCGCGTGAAGTTCATTCTCTTCCTGCTCACGGGCCTGATGTCCGGTGTCGCAGCCGTCTGCCTCACCTCTCGCCTTGGATCAACGCGCCCGTCAATTGCGCAAGGCTGGGAGCTCGAAGTCGTCACCATGGTGGTGCTTGGCGGCGTCTCCATCCTGGGCGGCGCGGGCACGATTGGTGGCGTGGTAATAGCCGCCTTCGTCATGGGGCTCGTGACCTTCGGCCTTGGGCTTCTCAACGTGCCGGGAATCGTGATGTCCATTTTTGTCGGCCTGCTGCTGATCATCACGATCGCCGTGCCGATCGTTGTCCGCCGTATCCGGGAGATGCGTTGATGACCACAGAGAAATACGCTTTCAAGATGAAGCTCAATCCTGGGATGGAGGCGGAGTATCGCAGGCGGCATGATGAAATCTGGCCGGAACTGGTGGATCTGCTCCACGGCGCCGGCGTCAGCGACTATTCGATCTACCTCGATCCGGAGTCCAACATACTGTTCGCCATCCTGAGCCGGCCCGCTGACCACGGCATGGGGAGCCTGCCAGAGCACCCGGTGATGAAGAAATGGTGGGCGCATATGGGCGACATCATGGAGACCAACCCGGATGGTTCCCCAGTAGCTAAGGATCTTGTGCCCGTCTTTCACCTGCCTTAAGCAACCAAACCCACAACAGTTGTTGACATCAAAACAACTGTTTGCCATGACGGTGGCAGTTCAACGAGTGCCCGTCATTGGAAGACCTTTCTCCTCAAGAGGCTGCCGTCCTCGCGATCATCAGAGACAATCCCTTTGCAGGTCAGCAGGAAATTGCTGACCAACTGAATGTTGCCCGATCGACGGTTGCGGCTCACATCGTGCAACTCATGCAGAAGGGCTACATCCTTGGCCGAGGCTACGTCGTGCCGACGGATGCCCGAGCGGTGTGCATTGGCGGTGCGGTGCTGGACCGAAAATATCGCGCCAAAGCGGATATTGTATTCGAGACGTCCAATCCCGCAGACAGCGTCCGTTCGATGGGTGGCGTGGCGCGCAACGTTGCCGAAAACCTCGCCCTGCTTGGCACCACGACGAGTTTCGTTTCGATTGTTGGGGACGATGATGGCGGGCACGCGCTGCTGAAATACATGCGCGACCGCGGCATCGATGTAAGCCAGGTTGTCACCTCCAAGGACCGGTCCACCGCCGAATATGTAGCAATCCTCGACATGAGGGGTGACCTCGTGCTCGGCATCGCCGACATGGGCATCTTCGACCTTCTGCTGCCGGCGCATTTTGATCGCATCTGGCCGCACCTCGCCGCCGCGAACTGGGTCTTCAGTGATACGAATCCGCCTGCCGAGACGCTTGCCGCCATCATCGCCAAACGCAAGCGCTCGCGCTTCAAACTGGCCATCGACGCCGTGTCGACACCGAAGGCTACCCGCCTCCCTGAGAATCTGAGCGGTATCGACCTTCTGTTCATGAATATCGACGAGGCCAATGCCGTCCTGCGGCGTGGCGCGGGCGATGCGATCACTGACCCGGAAGAAGCGGCCTTGGCATTGCAAGCGGCAGGCGCTGAAGAGGCGGTCGTCACGGTGGGGGCTCGCGGTATCGCTGTTGCCGGCAGAGAGGGCGGGCGAAGCTTCCCCGCCGTTCAAGCCACACCGGTGGACATGACCGGCGCGGGTGACGCCATGATCGCCGGGACGCTCCACCGCATCCTCCAAGGGGACGACATCTATCAGGCCGCCCGCACAGGCTCCCTCCTCGGCACGCTCACCACCGAAAGTCACGGCAGCGTCCATACCGAACTTTCCGAACACTTCCTGCAGGCCAATATGCACCGTCTCGTCGGCTGACTGGCCGGAACAACATCAAGGAATAGGCAGATGACCCTTCTAAAACCCAAGCTGAGCCGCGAAGTTGCCGATGCCGTTGCAAGCGGCGGCCCTGTTGTCGCTCTGGAATCAACGATCATCACCCACGGGATGCCTTATCCGGCAAACCTGGAGACCGCGCTGGGCGTCGAAGCCGTCATTCGTGAAAATGGCGCCGTGCCGGCGACCATTGCGGTCATCAATGGTGAACTGCGCGTCGGCCTCGAGCGCCATGAACTCGACGAACTTGCGCAAGCCAAGAACGTCGTGAAGGCGTCCGGTCGCGACATTGCCGTCGCGATGGTCAAGAAGCAGTCGGCGGGTACGACGGTTTCCGCCACGATGCTGCTTGCCGATCTTGCGGGCATCGACATTTTTGCAACCGGCGGCGTCGGTGGCGTACACCGCGGCGCTGAACAGACATTCGATATCTCTGCGGACCTGACGGAACTCGGCCGCACCAAGACCGCCGTCGTCTGCGCCGGCGTGAAGTCGATCCTCGATATCGCCAAGACGCTCGAATATCTGGAAACGCAGCGGGTGCCGGTGATCGCTTACGGCACCGAAGACTTTCCCGCCTTCTTCACGCGCGAGAGTGGCTACAAGGCCGACCACCGCCTCGACACGCCGGAAGAGATCGCGCAGGCCATGCACCTGCACCACAAGCTTGGCACCGGCACCGGCTTGATGATCGCCAACCCGATCCCTGAATCTGCGGCTCTGACGCATGAGTTCATCGACGGCACGATTGCTGATGCAGTCCGCGAGGCTGATGAAAAAGGCATCGGCCGCAAGGAGCTGACGCCCTTCCTGCTGGCGCGCATCAACGAGCTTTCAAATGGCGAAAGCCTCAAGGCCAATATCGAACTGGTGAAAAATAACGCCCGTTTGGCTGCACAGATGGCGGTGGCCTACGCCGCGATGAAGAAATCCGACCGCTGATCACGACCGAAAGAAATCGAGCGAGCCGACCCGTCGGCTCGCTCTGAACCATTAGCGGCGAAGACGCGACAGACGTTCTGTCAGAAGTGCGTAGAAACCATCGGCGTCCACATCACGTATGAAGGTCGCGTTCTTCGGCCTGTCGGTCACGCCCCACCAGTCCGTGACGGTCATGCCCCGGGTGAGCGGCGAGTTGACCTCGATCTCCACGTTGCAATGGCGGCCGGAATAAAGCTCCGGCTTCAAGAGGTAAGCGATCACGTTCGGGTCGTGCAGCGGGCCGCCGTCACTGCCGTATTTGGCAACATCGAAGCGCTCGAAATAGTCGAGCCAGCCGACAAGCACTTCAGCCAGTTGCCCTCCGATCGCCTTAAAGGCTTCGACCCGCGGACGCGTCGTCAGGGTCTTGTGGGTGACATCAAGCGGCATGACGACGATGGGCGCACCGGAAGCGAACACAACGGCAGCGGCCTCTGGATCAACGTAAATGTTGAACTCTGCGGCCGGGGTGATGTTGCCCCCTTCGAAACAACCGCCGCCCATCAGGACCACCCGCTTGATGCGGGTAGCGATCTCGGGCGCCTTGGTGATGGCCTGCCCGAGGTTGGTCATTGGGCCAAGGGTGCAGACCGTCACCGTTCCGGCAGGTTCCCGCATCAGGGTGTCGATGATGAAGTCTACGCCGTGCTGCTCCTGTAGCCGCATCGTCGGGTCGGGCAGGTCCGCGCCGTCCATGCCAGTTGCGCCATGGACGTACTCCGCCGTCACCAGCGGACCCGCCATCGGCTGGCTGCAGCCGGCAAAGACCTTCACGTCGGAGCGCCCGGCGAGTTCACAGACCTTGCGGATATTCACGGTGGTCAACGACAGCGGCACATTGCCGGCCGCCGCGACGATGCCGAGCACCTCAAGCTCCGGGCTAGCCAGCGCAAGAAGGATCGCCAAGGCATCATCCTGGCCCGGATCTGTGTCGATGATGATCTTTTCTACCATGAGGCTTACTCTATGTGATGTCTGCAATGCGCTGGTGGTGGGGCTGATCCCTACCCCAGCTACGAGCGCAGAGTCCAGTGCGGGACTTTGCGCCTGTCGCTTATCAGGCCGGGTCGAAGACACGGCCGGGATTGAGGATACCGTTCGGGTCATAGGCCCGTTTCAGCCGGCGCATCGCGTCGATTTCGGCGGCGCTGCGGACATAGGAGAGATAGTGTTTCTTGTCCGTGCCAACGCCGTGTTCGGCAGTCACACCGCCACCGACGTTAGCAATGCCCCGAAAGATGATGTCTGCCACGGCCGTATAGGCAATGGTCGACATGCAGTAGTGCAGGTTTCCATCGCCCATGTGCCCGAAGATATAGGTCTGGTTTTGCGGGTCGACCGCATCAATCGGTCCCTTCACGGCATCCAGGAACTCCTCCATCCGCCGGAGCGTAACGGAGATGTCAAAGCTGGTATGGACGTGGGCGCTATCCAGGAAGTCGTTGATTCCATCACGGATGGCCCAAAACGCTGCGGCATCGCGCAGGGAATTGGAGAGCACGACATCGGTCGCCAAGCCATCCTCCAGCGCCTGCGCAAGGGAGCCTTCGAAGCGCTCGTTATCCTGGTCGGGAGACTGACCCTGGATCTCGATCATCGCATACATCCCGGCGCCGATTTCGACCGGAGGCCGAATGCCCATGAAATGCACAGTCTTCTCGTAGGCATTCGGGAAGATTACCTCGAAGGCGGAGAGCAAGCCGGAAAGCTCCACTCGTAGCCTTGCCAGCAGTTCCCGTGCGGCAGCGAGCGACGGCAGCGCCACAAATGCGTTGCGCTCGATCTTCGGCTTCGGATGCAGCTTCAGGCAGGCGCGGGTGACGACGCCAATCGTGCCTTCGGTGCCGATAAAAAGCGGTGAAAGGTCGTAGCCGGAGTTGTCCTTCGCCAGCCCCTTCAGGGACGATACGATGGTCCCGTCCGCGAGAACGGCTTCCACGCCCAGCACCTGCGCGCGGTACATGCCATATCGCAACACGCGGATGCCGCCGGCATTGGTGCCGATATTGCCGCCGACTGTAGCAGAACCGCGAGCGCCTATATCCACGCCGAAATAGAGATTGGCCTCTTCGGCTGCGTGCTGAATGGTCTGCATTGGGGTCCCGGCGCCAGCAATCATGGTCTGTGCCGCCCGATCGATCGCCTCCACCCCGTTTATCCGCTCAAGCGATAGCGATATTTCACCCGTCTGCGGCCGGGAGGCACCGGACAGACCGGTGCGACCGCCCTGCACGACGATCGGTTGCCGCAGATCGTTTGCCAGACGCAGGATGGTGGAGACCTCTTCGGTCGTCTTGGGACGAAGGACTGCCAGCGGCACCGCACCACGTCCCGTCGCGTCGGCGGCATAGGCATCGAGAAGCGAGGGATCGAGCACGACTGCAGCAGGATCAAGCTTCTCCTGCAATTGCGCAAGCAAGGACCGCACTGGGTCCGGAAGAAGCTGATCCATCTGTTTGACCTCTTATCCACAATGCCATTCCCTGGCCGCGGCCAAACCCGAAGCGTGCTGAACCGTTGTGGATCTGCATTGGATGGGAGGGGCCGCCGACCGTGATGGCGCTACTCTTTGCCGAGTTTGGATCTCGTCCGCAAGCCGTCTATTTGACTGCGCCCGCCGTCATGCCGTTGATGAACTGGCGTGACAGGATGATGTAGATGATGATCACCGGCGCAGACGACAGCATCAGACCGGCGAAGAGCACGCCCCAGTCCGTCGTATACTCTCCCATGAAGGTGGTCAGGCCCTGCGGCAGGGTCTTGAGGTTGTCTTTCTGGATGAAGATCAGGGGGAAGAAGAAGTCGTTCCAGATCGGCACCAGGTTCTGGATGCCCGAGATCACCAGCGCTGGACGCACCAGCGGCAACATGACCGACCACATGATGCGGGGCTCGCTGGCCCCATCCATTCGCGCTGCGTCTTCCAACTCGTTCGGCAGCGTGCGGATGAACCCGGTCATGATGAAGACGGTCGTTGGCAGGCCCATCGCCACATAAATGACGATAAGCGACAACTGCGTGTTCAGGATCCCGAGGTCGCGCATCAGGATGAAGAGAGGGATAATCGCAAGCTTCAGGGGCAAGGTCAGCCCAGCGACGAAGAACATCAACACGAAGCCTGAACCGCGAAAGCGGTAACGCGCGATGGCATAGGCTGCCATGGTACCGAGCGTCAGAATGATGACGATGGAGGATCCGGTGACGATGACGGAGTTCAGGAGGTAACGAAGGAAGTTCGTCTGCGTCCAGATCTTCACGATATTCGTGACATTCGTGAAGTCCGGGAAAGAGAACGGCGACCGGAAGATCTGCGCGTTCGTCTTGAACGCCGCAAAGAACATGATCACCAGCGGCCCGAGCATCACGATCGTGTTGAGGATCAGGATGATCTGGATCAGTCCGTCGCGGCCGAGCGTCTGCAGCAGGCCTTTCCGATCGTAATAGGTTTCGGCGGTGCTCATATCTGGATCTCTCGGGCCCGCAGCCGGAAGGTGATGAAGCCTGCGACCACCGCGATGAACATGAAGATCAGAACCGCAAGGGCGCTACCGGCGCCAAAGTCCTGGCCGGAACCGGATTGGTCTCCAAAGGCGGTGCGGTAGAAATACAGACCGAGCACATCCGTTGCCTTGTGTGGCGAACCGTCGACACCGGCCATGATGTAAGGCAGTTCAAACCAGTTGAAGCTGCCGACGAAAAGCAGCGTGAAGACAATCGTCGCACTTGGCGCAACCAGCGGCCAGACGACCTTGCTGATCTTCACCCACTCGCTTTCCGTTTCCATCCGCACCGCATCTAGGATTTCGCCCGGGATGCGCTGCATGCCTGCGAGAAATACGAGGGTGGGGAACCCCACCATGTGCCAGGCATTGGCGATGATGAGCGCCCAGAGCGCCGTTCCCTCCTGACCGAGCCAGGGCTGCGCAAGCGACCCAAGGCCGGTGCCTCGCAGTGATATGTTTACGACGCCGAACAGCGGGTGCAGGAAGAGCTTCCACAGAAAGCCGACGATGATCGTCGACAGCACGACCGGCAGGAACACCGCGACGCGGTGGAAGGCAGCACCCGGAAGTTCGCGCCAAAGGAAATATGCAAGCAGGAAGCCGACCCCGTTCTGCAGCACCATCAGGGCGAAGAAGACGAGGACGTTGTTGAGGAAGGCGTTCACCGTCCAGTCGGCATAGGGCTGGGTGAACAGAACCTTGTAGAAATTCGCAAAACCGACGAATTCGCCCCGCGCCAGGCCATGCCACTGGAAGAAGGCATAAGCAAAGGCGGAAATGATCGGATAAACGACGAACAGGGCGACAAAAGCCAGTGGCGGCACGATCAGCGCCGTTATCCAAAGTCGCCGCGCCAGCAGGGGTGATCCGTGCATCAAGAACTCTTCGGGTTCGGGACGGGTGGCGACCGCGTTCCGACCGCCACCGCCTGCATCATTTCTTGAAGGGCTCGTACCAGGCAGCAAGACCGGTCGTCAGGTTCTTGCCGACTTCTTCCGGCGTCGCCTTGTCGCTCAGGAGCTTCTGGATCTCGCCCTGCAACAGAACCGAGCCCGACGGTTCGCCGAAGCGGAAGTGCACCAGCATGATGTAGGGGATCGAGTTCTTGTTGAGTTCGGCAACCTCCGCCAACAGCGGATCCTTGAAGCTTACGCCGGGAACAGCCGAGATGTTGTTCAGCTCGTCGGCGAACATCTGGCCGAACTCCTGGCTCGCCAGGAAGTTGACGAACTTCAGCGCGGCTTCCTTGTGTTGCGTCTTGGCGTTGACCGCATAACCACCGTCGAAATATTGCGCGACCAGCTTCTCATCGTCCGCCTTCATGCCGGGCATGGCGAAGATGCCCATCTTGATGTCCGGGTTCTGCTTCTTGAAGTTCGCCAGTTCATAGGAACCGCCGACGAACATGCCGGCCATGCCGGATGCAAAGAGCTGCTGCGACGATGCATAATCGAGGCCGATGAAGCCATCCGGGAAATACTTGGTGATCTCCTTGAGCTTGGCGAGCGCTTCGACATAACGCTTGTCGGTGAAATCAGCCTTTCCGGCCATCAGGTCGTCGTAGAAGCCGCGGCCCATCAGCGTCGATGCGATGCCGCCGACCATGACCTCGTTCTGCCAAGCGGTCGCCGTACCGTTGCCGAATGGCATGATGCCCGCGCCCTTCAGCTTCTCCGACGCCTGCACGAGTTCATCCCATGTTTCAGGCTCCTTCAGGCCGTTCGCGTCGAAGATGTCCTTGTTGTAGATGACAAGCATCGTCTGGCTGGCAAAGGGTACCGCATAGGTTACCTTGGTGGAGCGCATGGTCTCGGCGGCAATCGCGGCGGGAGCGAAGCTCTCAAGCGCCGGCACGTTGGACTTGTCGAGCGGCAGCAGGTAACCAGCATTGGCGACGTTTTCCAGACCGCCATAGGCGCGGGCAAATAGGACATCTGGTCCCGATCCACCGGCGAGTGCCGTCGAGAGGATGGTGTTGTAGTTGGTGGCTTCGAAAGTTTCGAATTTCACCGTGATGCCAGGGTTCTTTTCTTCGAACGCCTTGATGAACTTTTCGTATTGGGCCTTGTCCTCCTGGCGCCAGCTCCAGAAGCTGAGCTCCTGGGCCCAGGCCGGCATGCTCACTCCCAGCGCGCTGAGCGCCACGATGCCGCTCAAAATCAACTTCTTCATCGTGTTCCTTCCTCTCTCATTTTATCGGGAGACAATTCCCGTTCAGGCCGCCAACCTCTCCCTGGTCGACCGGCTGAAATAATGTACGGCATCCGGCAAAACCTGCACGACGACGGGCGTATCGGGCGCGAGCTCGACCGTGTCTGCGGCGCGTATGCTGACCAGGGTGCCGTCGCCCAGGCGCACATAGATAAAGGTGTTGTCACCGAGATACTCGGTGTAGATCACGCTTCCCTTGAAGCCTTCGGCAGCCAGATCCGTCGTGATGGTCAGCGAGTCCGGGCGAACGCCCAGAACGAGATCCCGTTCGTCGATCTGCGGAAGCCGCGTCAACGACAGTGACCCTGAGCCCGGAAGACCGAGCCTGTTCCCCTGGCGCTCGACGTCCAGGAGAGCCATGCGGGGCGAACCAATGAAGGCCGCCACGAAGGTGTTGGCAGGACGCTCGTACAGCTCACGGGGGCTGCCGAACTGCTCCACACGGCCGTTGTTCATGACCACGATCCGATCGGCGAGCGTCATCGCCTCGACCTGGTCGTGGGTCACGTAGATCGTCGTCCCCTGGATGTCGCGATGCAGCTTGGCGATCTCGAGCCGAACATCCGAACGTAGTGCCGCGTCAAGGTTGGAAAGCGGTTCATCCAGCAGGAGCAACTGCGGCTTGCGCACAAGCGCCCGCCCGATCGCCACGCGCTGGCGCTGTCCGCCTGAAAGCTCGCGCGGCTTGCGCTTCAGCAACTCCCCCAGCCTCAACATCTGCGCGGCGTCTGCGATTCGCCGTTCGATCTCGGCCTTGTCCAGACCCATCAGGCGAACGCCGAAAGCCATGTTTTCGTAGACGTCCATGTGCGGGTAAAGCGCATAGGACTGGAACACCATGGCGATGCCGCGGCGCGACGGTGCGATCTCGTTCATGCGCCGACCGTTCATGCGGAACTCGCCGGCGCTGATCGTATCGAGACCCGCGATCAGCCTCAGCAGCGTGGACTTTCCGCACCCCGACGGGCCGACGAATACGATGAATTCCTTGTCCTTGATTTCGAGATCTATGCCATGAAGCACCTCGACCGGGCCGAACCCCTTCTTGATCCCGCTCAAACTCAACTGAGCCATGTGCAAATCCCTGATCGGCCCCAGTCTGCATGAGGGGTGTCTACAGAGACCCTATTCGATTATTCCAAGCTGTCAATTCGCGGCGGAATTTTCTATTCTATCGCCGAGGGAGGGGCTTGTAGGGGGCGCGGCTTAGGTCGTTTGCATGATCGATGGCCTTGCGTAGCAGTTGCATGAGTTGCGCAGCTTCGGTCTGGCTCAGCCCACGCAACATCATCTGTTGCGCAGCTTCTACGGCGGGCGTGACACCTGCAAGTACCTCCTCACCCCGAGCGGTCAACGTAAGTTCGCGCGAACGCCGGTCACGGCTGCTCGCAGTGCGGATGATCAATCCCTTCTCCACCAAGCGGTCAACGACGCCGGTGATTGTCGTGCGGTCGTAGGCGATGAGGCCGGCGAGTGTGATCTGGTCGATTTCGGGGTGAAGCTTGATCGCCGACAGCGCAGCATATTGCACCGGCGTCAGATCGTAACCGGCCGCTGTTGTTTCCGACAGAAAGACCGCCGTCGCAATCTGCTGGAAGCGACGCGCCAGGTGTCCCGGCATCTCATCATTCGACTTCACCTTCACCTGAACCTCCGTCCGGCACGGTGCGAATTGACAGTATAATGATCTTCAGTATGCTGATCAACATTGAGGAGAAGGTCATATGCAGTTTCATCTTGATGGGTACCAGCCGGGGGACCCGGAAATCCTGGACCCGAACGCCCGCACGGTATCGACGGCAACCCAAGGCCCGCTTCCGACGGAGGTCGATGTGCTGATCGTCGGGTGCGGGCCGGCAGGGCTGACACTCGCGGCGCAGCTTTCCGCCTTCCCGGACATCAAAACCTGCATCGTTGACCAGAAGCCCGGCCCGCTTCTTCGCGGCCAGGCGGACGGTATTGCCTGCCGGACGATGGAAATGTTTGAAGCCTTCGGCTTTGCAGAAAGGGTGCTCAAGGAGTCCTACTGGGTCAATGAAACCTCCTTCTGGAGACCGAACGAAGCCGTGCCGGGCACGATCACGCGAAGCGGCCGGATCTACGACACCGAAGACGGTTTGTCCGAGTTCCCTCACGTCATCCTCAACCAGGCGCGGGTGCACGACTTCTTCCTCGACGTGATGCGCAAGTCGAAAACCCAGCTTGAGCCACACTACAATCGGCAGTTCCATGACCTGACGGTTGACAGGTCGGAGAGTGCGGGCAGCCATCCGGTCACGGTGACCCTCCAGCGCAGCGGCGAGGCCGGCAGCGAAACGGAAATCGTGCGAGCCCGGTATGTCGTTGGTTGCGATGGTGCCCGCAGCAAGGTGCGCAAGTCGATCGGTCAGACGTTGCATGGCGATTCTGCCAACCATGCCTGGGGCGTCATGGACGTGCTGGCGGTCACTGATTTCCCGGATATCCGGCTGAAGGCGCTGATCCAGTCCGCTGGCGAAGGCAGCATCGTCCTCATCCCGCGGGAAGGCGGATATCTGGTTCGCATCTATGTCGAACTGGACAAGCTGAGCGAAGGGCAACGCGCTGGTAACCTGGACATCAATGCCGACTACCTGATCGCCGCCGCGCAGCTTATTCTCAAGCCCTACAGCCTTGATGTGAAGGAGGTTGCCTGGTGGTCGGTCTACGAGATCGGCCAGCGGTTGTGCGACCGATTTGATGATGTGCCACAAGATCAGGCCGTGAGCCTAATCCCGCGCGTCTTTATCGCCGGCGACGCCTGCCACACGCACAGCCCGAAGGCTGGGCAGGGCATGAACGTTTCCATGCAGGACAGTTTCAATCTCGGCTGGAAACTGGCATCGGTCCTCAAGGAGCAGAGCGAGCCTTCGCTTCTGGCAACCTATTCGACTGAGCGCCAGGCTATCGCCAAGGAGTTGATCGAATTCGACCGCGAATGGGCACGCATGCTCAGCGCCTCATCCGCAGGGTCCGTCGACCCCGCAAAGACACAGGATTATTTCGTGCGCCATGGCCGTTATACCGCCGGCACCGCGACGCGTTACCAACCCTCCGTTCTGACGGAGGACGGAGAATATCAGCATCTGGCGCTAGGTTTTCCGATCGGGATGCGCTTCCACTCGGCGCCCGTGATCAGGTTGTCGGATGGCAAGCCAATGCAGCTTGGCCATACCATAAAGGCTGACGGACGCTGGCGCCTCTTCCTGTTTGCGGGGGCAGAAGAACCCTTCGTGGCCGGCTCTGCGCTTCAAGCGACGATCGCTTTTCTCTCCGGCGACCCCTCGTCGCCGCTTAAGAAGTTCACCAAAGACGGCAACGACCCGGATTCGGTCATCGATGTGCGGGCCGTCCTGCAGCAACCCCACCGCGACCTGAAGGTCGAGGATGTACCGCCTCTCCTGCTTCCGCCGAAGGGCCGCTACGGCTTGCGCGACTACGAAAAGGTCTTCTGCCCGGACTACAAGGGCGGCAACGACGTCTTTGAGATGCGCGGTATCGATCGCGCTGCCGGGTGCATCGTGGTTGCCCGACCGGACCAGTATGTCGCGACTGTATTGCCGATGGACGCCCATCAGCGGCTAAGCGCCTTCTTCGACGGCTTCATGAGATCCGTCGCCTGACCGATCTCAATTGGAGCTAACGCTCAAGCGACCTGGACCAAATGCCCTTCCGAAACCTCCCGGTACTGCCGGACGGGCGGCCGGTAGTCCAGTTTACGAACCGGGCTCTTAAGTTCGTCGTTGGTGATCCCGCGGCGAATGCCGCGACGTGCCGGATCAGGCACAGGGACGGCTGACATCAGCTTCTTTGTATAGGGATGCTGCGGGTTCTCGAAGACGGCAGCCCGCGGCCCGATTTCGACAATTTCGCCAAGGTACATCACCGCAACGCGGTGGCTAACACGTTCCACGACGGCCATGTCGTGGGAGATGAACAGGAAGGCGAGGTTGAGGCTCTGCTGCAGGTCGAGAAGCAGGTTGCAGACCTGCGCCTTGATCGACACATCAAGTGCCGAGACGCTCTCATCCGCCACGATCACCTTGGGATCGAGCGCAAGCGCGCGAGCAATGGCAATGCGCTGGCGCTGACCGCCGGAAAACTCGTGCGGGTAGCGGCTGGCCATATCAGCGGAAAGCCCGACCTTCTCGAGAAGGTCGGCGGTCTTTTCCTTGGCCTGTTTCGCCGTTCCAAGCTTATGCTTGATGAATGGCTCGGAGATCGCAGTGCCCACCGACATGCGCGGATTGAGCGAGGAGAACGGGTCCTGGAAGATCATCTGCACGGACTTGCGCATGCTGCGCAGTTCGGCGGGCTGCAGCTTCAGTACATCATGGCCGTCCAGCAGGATTTCGCCGCTGGTAGGCTGCACAAGGCGCATGATCGAACGGCCCGTCGTGGATTTGCCACAGCCCGACTCCCCGACGAGCGACAGGGTCTCTCCCTGAAACAGGTCGAAGGAGATGTCTTCCACGGCGTGAACCGCGCCGGTCTGGCGCGACAAGAGCCCAGAATGGATTGGGAAGCGGGTGACGAGGTTCTTGACCTTGAGCACCGGCGCCTTCTCCGCCGCCACAGTTCCGGAAACCTCGATCGGCTCTTCCGCCGTGCCGGTCTTCATGTCGACGATCGGGAAACGGGTCGGCCATTTGTGGTTCTGCATCGAACCCAGCTTTGGCACGGCCGAAAGCAGCGCGCGCGTATACGGATGTTGGCCCCGGTTGAAGATGTCTTCGGTCGGGCCGGTCTCCACCTGCTCGCCACGGAACATGACGATCGTGCGATCAGCAATCTCGGCCACCACGCCCATGTCGTGGGTAATGAACAGAACCGACATCCCCTCCTCTTCCTGAAGAATCTTGATGAGATCGAGGATCTGCCCCTGGATCGTCACATCGAGCGCGGTGGTCGGTTCGTCGGCGATGAGCAACTTCGGCTTCGACGCCAGGGCCATCGCGATCATCACGCGCTGGCGCATGCCACCGGAGAACTGATGCGGGTATTCGTTAAAGCGCGACGAAGCGTTCGGGATGCGCACCTTTTCGAGAAGCCGGACCGTTTCCGCGCGGGCGTCGGTCTTGGACATGCCCTTGTGGCGCGTCAGCACCTCGGAGATCTGCCGCCCGATCGTGAATATCGGGTTCAGCGACGTCATGGGCTCCTGGAAGATCATTGAGGCTTCGTTGCCTCGGATCTCGCGCATCTGCTTGTCGGTGAGCTTGGTCAGGTCACGCCCGTTGAGGATGATCTCGCCTTCAATTCGGCTCGACATAGGCGCAAGAAGCCGCATGATCGACAGTGAGGTCACGCTCTTTCCCGAACCCGATTCACCGACGATCGCGACCGTCTCCCCCTGACGAACATCAAAAGAGACGCCACGGACGACGCTTTTCCAACGCCCGTCCACGAGGAAGGACGTGGTCAGGTTCTTTACCGAAAGAATGGGTGCATCACTCATAGGAGCATCTCTCATCATGCCTTAGGCGGGGTGGCAAAGGACGCCGATGGACGCCCCTGCTCTTGGCGGGCGGCTTCCAGAGCTGCGATCCGCTCATCGATGACGCGCCGATCCGTCACGCCGTGGGGGTTCTCCCGGGTCGGCATTGTCTCGGCCACATGTAGGAAACGTTCCTGCGCAACGGCGTAAAGTCGTCGCAGCTCGACAAGCGGTTCTGCGTGATCATCCGCATGGATACGCAGCCACGGATAATCCTGGTCTCGGTAGATGACGATCGCTGCGGACTGGCGTCCGCGCTTGTCGCCACCGGCGGCTTCGCCGGCATCCATCGCATCCAACAACCGATCCGCGAGCGGGGCTCCATATGCAGCCCGTTCATTGTAAACCTTCAGGGTTTCCTCGATCACCTGCGGCCCAGCGAGCATGTTGCCGGCAACCGAAACATTGCTGTCAACAAGGTGTCCGGCCCACGGCACGCAGATCTCACCGGTAAAGGCGGCGTTTCGGCCAGAAGCATCGATGAGATGCATCTGGCGCTGACGGTGGCCGTCATCGCGCAAGGTCAACGTCCTGATGACCTCTTCAGGGGCAAGCCCTTCTTCGAGCATCTTCAGACCGTCTGTTCCATACAGAGGGCTCACGAAGGCCTGCGTTGCAACAGCCCCTACCCTTCCCTTGATATGCGGCACCGCGCAGCCGACGGCAAAGAACCGGCTGGCGACCGCTACACCCAAGTACCCTGTTTCAGGATCCCGCGCGACAATCGACCAAGTCATGGATCAACGTCCGATCGCGTAGGCTTGCATGAGCCGCGGCGTTGCAGCAGCACGAAGCAAGCCATTGGCATCGCGTTTTGCGGCCGTCAGGCGACCTACCGTCCACGGATCAGCAACCGTGACCTTGTGTCCGCGACGGCGCAGCTCGCCAAGCGATGCTTCTCCGATGTTGCTTTCCACCATGATCTCGCCCGGCGAGCTGGTTCGCGGGTAGAAAGAACCCGGGAAGTGCGAGGTGTGGAACAGCGGCATGTCGATCGTGGCCTGAAGGTTCTTGCCGTGGTGGACATATCGCAGGAAGAAAGGCAGTTGCCACTGATCCTGCTGGTCGCCGCCCGGCGTGCCGAACACCATCGACGGCTTGCCCTGATGCAGGGCGAGCGACGGCGTGAGCGTCGTGCGCGGACGCTTGCCTGGTGCCAGCGAGGTCGGCAGGCCTTCTTTCAACCAAAACATCTGAGCGCGCGAGTTCAGCGCGAAACCCAGTCCCGGCACGATCGGCGAGGACTGCAGCCAGCCGCCGGACGGCGTGGTCGACACCATATTGCCCCAGCGGTCGATGACATCGATATGAACCGTATCGCCCTTCTTTTCAGTCAGGTGGGCCATCGTCGGTTCATAGACCGCGCCCGTGCCGCTCATTTCGGCAAGCATCGCCATCGTTGCATCGACCTGACGCTCGTAACCGGGAACCACGCCCGGCCGCAGGTCGAGCGAAGCGTTTTCGCTGATCAGCTTGCGGCGCTCGTTGTTGTAGGCATCCGATAGCAGGTATTCCGTTGGGATCTGCCCGAATTCCGGATCGCCGTAATAGACCTCGCGGTCGGCGTAGGCGAGTTTCATGGCCTCCACGACGGCATGGACGAAGTCCGGACCCGACGGATCCATGGAGCTCAGGTCGATACCCTTCAGCAGGGCAAGCGATTGCAAGAGAACGGGCCCCTGCCCCCAGGCCGGCGTCTTCGCCACCGTCCAGTCGAGGTAGTCGTAAGTTTGCGGAGCCTCTACAGTCGCGCGCCAATTCGCCATGTCGTCGGCCGTCAGCACGCCCTTGTGCTTGGTCCCGCTCGCGTCCATGACTTCAGCGGTTTTCAAATAGCGGTCGATCGCTTCTGCGACGAACCCACGGTAGAAGGCGTCGCGTGCGGCTTCGATCTGATCCTCGCGCGATGCCTTTGCTTCGGACTCAGAAACAATGCGCTTCCAAGTCTCGGCCAGGACCGGGTTCTTGAAGTTGCCGTGAGGTTCAGGCGCCACACCGCCCGGCAGCCAAGTCTCATAGGAGGTTGGCCATTCCTTCTGGAAAAAGTCGGCGAGATCCTTGATGGTTGCCGAGACGCGCGGCAGCGCCGGATGCCCCTGCTCCGCGTAGTAGATGGCAGGCTCCAAAACTTCGCGCACGCTCATGGTGCCGTAGTCGCGCAGCATCAGCATCCAACCGTCAAATGCGCCGGGAATGACCGTTGCGAGGAGACCGTCGCCCGGGATGAGCTTCAGGCCTTCCCCTGTGTAATGTTCGATGGTCGCACCTGCCGGGGCCGGACCCTGGGCGCAAATGACTTCAACCTTGTCCTTCTTCTTCGAATAGAACACGGCCGGCATGTCGCCGCCCGGTCCGCAAAGATGAGGCTCGACGATCTGCAGCACGAAACCCGTGGCAACGGCGGCATCGAAAGCGTTGCCACCCTTTTCAAGGATGGCCATGCCGACGGCAGACGCAATCCAGTGGGTGGACGTAACGACGCCAAAGGTGCCCAGTATCTCAGGCCGCGTGGTGAAATCGGTCATTCTGATAGAGTCCTTGTAAAAAGAGTGTTTCGCAATCAGGCTTCGCGCGGGTCGAGCGCATCCCGCAGCCCGTCACCGAGCAGGTTAAATCCGATCACGACGAGGAAGATGGCGAGCCCCGGCCACATGGCCATCCAGGGCGCTTGGCTGAGGAAGTTCTTCGCGACGTTCAGCATTGAACCCCAGCTTGGAGCAGGAGCCTGCTGTCCGAGGCCCAGGAAGGAAAGGCTGGCCTCCGCGATAATCGCCGTCGCGACCGTAAGCGTCGCCTGGACGATGATCGGGGCGAAGACGTTCGGCAGGATGTAGCGGGACATGATGTCGAAATGGCCAAGACCGATGGAGCGCGCTCCTTCGACATAGTCTTCCGTCTTCACCGCCAGCACCTGACCGCGGGTGAGCCGCACGAAAATCGGCATGGCAGAAAGACCGATCGCGATCATCGCATTCATCAGGCTTGGGCCGAGAAAGGCGGCGAGCGCGATGGCGGTTATCAGGAACGGCATGGCCAGAAGAGCCTCGGTGATGCGCTGGATCACCTGGTCGATCCAGCCGCCGAAGTAACCTGAGAGCAAGCCGAAGGGGACGCCGATCGCCACGGCAATTGCGACCGAGATGACGCCAGCCATCAAAGATGCACGGGCGCCCCAGATCATCCGCGACAGGATATCCCGTCCGAGATCGTCCGTGCCAAGCCAGTGTGCTCCCGATGGCGCCTTGCGCAGTGCCGACCAGCTTGTCGCGACCGGATCGGGAATAGGCAGAAGGGGCGCGGCAACGGCGAGCACCGCAAAGAAAGCGATGATGAACAACCCGGCCATCGAGCCGCGGTTTGCGCGCATCTTGCGCCATGCGCGGCTCTTCTGCCGCGGTTCAGGGATCGGGGCTGTCTGTTCGATGACGGTCATAGGCTTGCCCTCAGGCGCGGGTTGAGGAGTGCGTAAAGCACGTCGGCAATCAAGTTCATCAGGATGAAGCCGATTGCCGTGCACATGACGATGCCCTGCACGACTGCGTAGTCGCGAGTGAAGACGGCATCGACGGTGAGCTTGCCAAAACCTGGGATGGTGAAGATCTGCTCGGTCAATACGGCGCCGGCGAGCAGTTCGCCAAACAGCAGCGCCGAGAGCGTGACGATCGGCAGCAGCGCGTTACGGAAGCTATGGCTGAGAATGACCTGTCGCGGCGACAGACCCTTGGCCCGCGCCGTACGGATATAGTCGGAGCTCAATACTCCGAGCATCGCTGAGCGGGTGTGACGCATCAGCTGGGCAGCCAGTGCCGTCGACAGGACGAAGGCCGGCATGATCATGGTCTTGATCGACCGGACCGGATCCACGAAAATGGATTCATACCCGGATGCAGGCAGCCAGCCGAGGTTCACCGACACCAGCAGGATCAACATGATGCCCAGCCAGAAGTTCGGGACGGACAAGCCTGACAGGGCGATCAGGTTGGAGATGTAGTCGAGCGTGCGGTTCTTGTAGACCGCCGCCAGGATGCCTGTCGGGATGCCAATCAGGAGCGCAAAGATCATCGCCATTACGGCGAGCTGGACTGTGACGGGCAGCTTCTGCCCGATGAGTTCGAGCACCGGCTGGTTGGTTCGGAGCGATACGCCAAAGTCACCGACGAGGATGCCGCCGACCCAGCGGACATATTGTGTCACCACCGGTTCGTTCAGATGGTACTTTTCGCGCAACATCTCGATGGTTGCCGGATCACGATCCTCACCGGCCATGGCGAGAACAGGATCGCCCGGCAGGAGTTTCTGCAGCGAAAAGACGAAGATCGAGATGATCAGCAAAGTCGGAATCGCGACCAGCAGCCGCTTGCCGATGTAGACAGGCATGACATCGCCCCCTTGTTGGTGAGGCCGCGCAGAACCTGCCGCGCGGCCTCTGGTACGCTTACTTCTTCGAAACGCCGAGCAGGCGGATCATGCCATCCGGCGAAGGCTTCCAGCCTTCGACCTTGTTCGAGACGCCGTATGCGTAGGGCTGGTGGCCGAGGTAGATGATCGGCAGCTCGTCGTCGAGGATGACGCTTGCTGCGTCGTACTTTTCCTTGCGGACCTTGTCGTCGGTCGAAGCGCGGGCTTCATCAAGAAGCTTGTCGACTTCCGGGTTGCAATACTTCATGTCGTTCAGGCCTGCCTTGCAGGTCATGAACTGGTGGATGTTGCCATCCGGATCGACACGGCCCGACCAGTCGGAACGGCTCAACTGGTAGTTGCCGGCGGTCTGCTCGGAAAGCAGCGTTGCAAACTCGGTCGCCTTCAGCGTGACGTTGAAGCCTGCCTCGGCAACCATCGACTGGACGACCTGCATCATCTGCGTCTGCATGGTGTTGTTAGCGTGCTGCAGCTCAACATCGAGCGTCTCGTAGCCAGCTTCCTTCATCAGTTGCTTGGCTTTCTCGATGTCGCGTGCCGGAACCGGGATTTCCTTGTTGTACCATGGGCTGGTCGGCGGATAGGGCTGGTTGCCCGCCATAGCTGTGCCTTCGAAAACGATCTGGCTGATCGCTTCGCGGTCGATCGCGAGCGAGAATGCCTGACGCAGGCGCTTGTCCTTGCCCATCGGATTGTCCGCACGAGCACCATTGCCCACATTGACGTAGACGCCCATGTTGCCCGGGCCGATGACGTCAGCATAGGTGAGGTTCGGATCGTTCTTGACGGACTCGGCATCGGATGCAGCAATACGCTCGGCGATGTCGAGATCACCGGAACGCAGGTTGGCGAGCTTTACCGTGGTGTCCGGGATCGGCAGGTAGGTTACCTTGTCCACAAGGACCTTGTCCTTGTCCCAATAGTCAGCGAACTTCTCGAGCACGATGCGGTCCTGCTGGATGCGCTCGACGAACTTGAACGGACCTGCGCAAACCGGCTTGGAGCCGAAGTTCGCGCCGAGCTCCTTGGCGGCCTTCGGGGCGACAATCATGCCGGCGCGGTCAGAAAGCTGCGCGAGCAGCGTGACGTCCGGGGACTTCAGGGTGAACTTGACTTCCAGCGGGCCGGTTGCCTCGACCTTTTCCACCGACGACAGCTCGCTCTTGCGGCGCGACTCCGGCATCGTCATGTTGCGTTCGATCGTTGCAACGACGGCGGCAGCGTCCAAGTCCTCACCATCGTGGAACTTGACGCCTTCGCGGATCTTCATCGTCAGGACCTTGGCGCCCTCAGACCATTCCCACTCGGTGGCGAGCTGCGGCACGATCTTCATGTCCTGGTCAATGTCGACTAGCTTGTCGCACATCGCTGTATAGACGATACGGCCGACAAAGGAGCGCGACTGCGCCGGGTCCAGAACGTCCGCATCGTCGTTGATGCCGATGCGCAGTTCAGAAGACATTGCCGGGAATGCCATGAAGGCACCGGCGAGCAATGCCGCGGTTAGAGTTGAAAGTCTGCTCATGTTCAATCCTCTGGTTGGTGTTAGTAAAGGTTACAATCTGAACACCGGTGAACAGCTCCTAAGATGCTGTTCGCAGGCTAGTCTCCTCGCTGAATTCGTGCACGTGATCCCCATCGGCGGATGACGTTGCCCGGATCAGGTTTGCTTGAAGCATCAGCAGATGCTGCCGCATCGCTTCACCCGCTTTCGCTGGATCTTTTGCGGCGATGGCGTCCACAATAGCATTGTGTTGGCGAAGATACTCCCCTGCCCCCGTTCCCGCGCCGCGGGCACGTTCACGGATCGCCTGCCAGGCATCATCCTGTCGGATTCGGTTGACGACGTCGAAGATCGACAGGAAGAGCTGGTTGCCTGCACTTTGTGCGATCTGCCGGTGGAGCGCACCATCCCAGAGCTCCTTGGCATCGGCATCGATGCTCGCATCGGCTTTCTCGATAAGCTTTCGCATGCGGTCCACTTCCGCAGGCTTGGCACGCATGGCCGCCAACTGTGCAAGTTGCGGCTCGATCCGCAGCCGGACCTCCATGATTTCCATGATATCGGTGCCGGCAATCAATGCATCGACATGGTCGCTCCAGCTATTCGGCCGCTCGCCCAAGAAAGTCCCCGCACCCTGCCGGCGCCAGATCAACCCCTCGGATTCAAGTACCTCAAGTGCACGGCGGATAGCTCGCCGCCCGACATTGAGCATTTCCGCAAGAGCCCGTTCCGTCGGAAGCCGTCCTTGTGCTGCAAAAGTCTCCGAGCGGATGACCTCGCGCAGCTTCTCAAGAGCATAATACGAGTTCTCGTGCGGCGGCTCCGGCAGGGCGGGAGAATGAACCATTGTGCGAACCAATTACCAATTGGTCCACAGTCACGACATTTTCTTGCCCTCGTCAAGTCACTTCTTATGCAAAAGTGTCGTCTTCTCAAGAAATGCGCAGCACCTACGCACTGCCTTGAATGTGGCTGTGAGGCAAAAGGTCGACATGGGAAAAGCCACCAGATTACGCGTCCAAGCTGATTCGTTAGTCGAATCAGGATGTTGATGCTGACTCGTAAAACGGGTCCGGACCGATAGGCTAAGTGTTTGATTTAAGATTCATTTCGACTCGGAACCATAGCGATACTGATTCGATTGACTCGCATTGGTTGTGTCAGGAGTGCGAGTAAATGGTCTCACCGAGAGCGAATTGGAAGGGCTTCATCAAGTTTGGAGAAGTCGCATGTCCCGTAGCTCTCTATACGGCGGCCTCCTCGTCTGACCGCATCACCTTTAATACGCTCAACCGGACCACTGGTAACCGTGTCCAGCGGGAGTTCGTTGATAGCGAAAGCGGTCGCACGGTCAGCCGTGAGGACCAGGTGAAAGGCTATGAGATCGAGAATGGCCAGTACATCATTCTGGAACCGGAGGAAGTGGCAGCGACAGTTCCCTCCAGCGACAAGACGCTGAGCATTGAAGCTTTCATCCCCTGCAGCGAGGTAGACGACGTCTATTTGGACAAACCCTATTACCTCGCGCCCGACAAGATGGGCGCTGATGCCTACAAGCTTCTCCGCGATGGGATGAAGAGGGCCAAGGTGGCGGCAATTGCCAAGACCGTTCTGTTTCGCAGGTTGCGTACCGTGCTGATCCGTCCGCATGGCAAGGGACTGATCGCGACGACGCTGAACTTCGATTACGAGGTGCGTTCGTCAGCCAAGGCATTGGATGACATTCCCGACATGAAGATCGAAGGCGAGATGCTCGAACTCGCCAAACACATCATCAACACGAAGGCGGGCGAATTCGACACCCGGGCCTTTGACGACCGCTACGAGAAAGCTGTTGCAGAACTGGTGAAGGCAAAGCTGGAAGGCCGGACCCTGCCGAAGCGCAAGGCCGCGCCGAAGCCCAAGACAAGCGACCTGTTGGAAGCCTTGCGGGAAAGCGCCGGCGTTGTTGCCGCCCGACCAAAACCTGCACCCGCCACCCGCAACCGCGGCGCGGCACGAGGCAAAACCGCAGCAGTGGCCAAGGGAAGCAAGACGACGAGCGCGCAGCAGCGCCGAGCCGGTTGATAGGAGGCGGACATGGCACTTCGCCCCTACTGGAAGGGATACCTCAAGCTGTCGCTCGTCACCTGCCCCGTGCAGATGACGCCGGCGACGTCCGAGAGCGAGAAGGTTCGATTTCATACGCTTAACCGCAAGACAAAGCACCGGGTGGTGAGCCGTTACATCGACAGCGTTACTGGCGAGGAGGTCGATGACGGTGACGAGGTGAAAGGCTATCAGCGCGGCGAAAACGACTACGTTCTGCTGGAGGACGAAGAGTTGGAGAATGTTGCTCTCGAGAGCACCAAGACAATCGACATCAATGTCTTCACCCCGCGCGACCACATTGAATGGATCTGGCTCGACACGCCTTATTACCTCGCCCCGGATGATCCGGTCGGCGAAGAGGCTTTCTCGGTGATCCGCGATGCCATGGCCGCAGAGAACATGGTGGGCATATCGCGACTGGTCATTTCCCGGCGTGAGCGCGCCATCATGCTTGAACCGCGGGACAAGGGCATCGTGTTGTGGACGCTTCGATACGGCGACGAGGTCCGTGACGAGACTGTCTATTTTGACAGCATTGATGAGGCGCCAGCTGAAGCAGCGATGATGCCGCTCATCCAGCAGTTGATCAAGAAGCAGACGGTCCACTGGAGCCCGAAGATGGTGGAGGACCCGATCCAGGAGAAGCTTCTCGAACTGATCGAGTTGAAGAAGCGCGCGGCGAAAAAGGCCGGCAAGACAAACTCGAAATCGAAACCCGACGCTGCACCGGGCAATGTCATCGATATCATGGATGCGTTGCGCAAATCCGTCGAGGCCGAAACCCGCACAGGGAAACGCTGACCGTGATCAGGAGCAAGCAGTCCCTGCTTCGCGAAGAACCAGCAGCCATTCGGTCTCGCCCGCTGCGTGAGGCCAATCACGCCCAGCCTGACCTGCCCTTTGATCCGATGCCGGAACGCATCGAGCCGTGCCTGGCGCTGCTAAAGCCTTCGGTGCCTGAGGGGCCGGATTGGCTGTTTGAGGTGAAGTGGGACGGCTACCGGCTTGCCCTGCACATAGAAGGCGACACGGTGCGCGTTCTCACCCGCGGCGGGCACGACTGGACACACCGCTTCCCGACCATCGTTGCGGCAGCGAAGGCACTTGGGGTGAACAGCGCGATCCTGGATGGCGAGGCGGTGGTTCTGGACGAACAAGGTCGGTCGGATTTCTCCGCGCTGCAGCGTTCACTCGGGGGCCGTGGCGGGAAAAGAACGTCCGTGGAAGCGATCTTCTACGCCTTCGACCTTCTATACCTAGACGGTTACGATCTCTGTGACACCGAGCTATCGGTGCGGCGTCATTTGCTGGAGGATGTAGTTCCACGTGAGCTTGATGGCGACATCAGGCTGTCGCAAGAAATGGAGATCGCGGCTGATACGCTTCTTAGCCACGCCTGCAGGGTTGGGCTGGAAGGCATCATTGCCAAGCACCGAGACCGCCCCTATCGATCCGGTCGCACGGGCGACTGGCTGAAGATCAAGTGCATCGAGAGCGAGAGTTTTGCCATCATCGGCTATGAGCGCTCTACATCTGCGCGCGGTGGGCTTGGCAGCCTGCTCCTTGCAGCAAGACGCGGCGGTGAGTGGGCCTATGTCGGTGCTGTCGGCACCGGTTTTACACGTCAGACTGCCGAGAATTTGCGAAGCGCCCTCGACGAGAGGGCGACGACAAAGCCAGTGGTTCCGCTGAAGGGCAAGCGCATGGTGTTCGTGAAGCCGACACTTGTTGCCGAGATCGAATTTCGCGGCTGGACCGGTGACGGAAGCCTGCGGCATGCCTCGTTCAAGGGTCTTCGGGAAGCACAGGACGATGCGGCGGTCTACGAGCTTCCAGAATAGGACTAGGCCGCCTTGCTTGCCTTTCCGAGCCTCTTGATCGCCTGCTCGAGAGGCCGTTCGCCGTCGCAATAGTCTTGCCAGGCAGATGTCTTGGCCAGCAGCGCCGGCACTGTCCTGATGGTGAACCGTTTAGGATCCAGTCCGGCTTTCACCTGGCTCCAAGTCAGCGGCATGGACACGGTTGCTCCCGGACGCGCTCTTGGTGAAAGCGGCGCCACGGCGGTGGCCATACGATCGTTGCGCAGATAGTCGAGGAAGATCCGCCCGTTCCGCAGGCTCTTGGTCATCTTGATGAGGTAGCGGTCCGGGCTGTCCTGCGCCATGGCTTGGCACACGTCATGCGCAAAGGCTTTTGCGTCGGCCCAGGCGAGCGGCTTCCTTTTGTTGACCTTGAGCGGGGTCACGACATGGAGGCCCTTGCCGCCCGTCGTCTTGCAGAAACTGACGAGCCCCAATTCATCGAGACGATCCCGCATCTCACGGGCTGCGGCAACAACATCATAGAATGCGACGTCCGGAGCGGGATCAAGGTCGAACACGAGGCGGCCTGGTACTTCCGGCTGCCCCGGTTCACAATTCCAGGGATGCAGCTCGACGCCGCCGATCTGAGCGATAGCGGCAAGGCCCTCGACCCGATCGACCTGCAGGTAAGGTTTCTTGTCGCCAAACACCTTCACCAGTTCGAGCAGGTTGGATGTGCCCGGCATAGCGTGCCGCTGGAAGAACTGCTCCCCGCCAATTCCGTCGGGTGCACGGATGATTGAGCACGGCCTTCCCTTGATGTGATTGATCAACCACTCGCCGACAACCTCGTGATATTGGGCCAATTCTTCTTTGGTAACAGGCTTCCCGTCTCCCGCTTCGGGCCACAATGCCTTGTCAGGGTTTGAGATCAGGACGCCCATAACCTCCGCCTTTGCATTTTTTAGACGACCTGCTCGTTTCGACGGTTTCGGGGCCTTGGCATCCTTGTCTTCAAGCGGTGCCGGCTCATCGGTTTTGGCATCCATCGCCGGTTTGTCTTCCCGCAAGCCTTTAAAAGCAGCCTGCCGCACGAGTCCGTCCGCGGTCCAGCCGGCGAACTCGATCTCCGCGACGAGTTCCGGCTTTACCCAGACGATCTCCTTCGCCTTCTTTGGCGCCCCCGCCCCGGTGAAAGGAGATTTTGTCGTTCGCATCGCTTCGAATTTCGGCACCAGGGTTTTGAGCTTCGCCGCACCAAAACCGGTTCCAACCCGTCCGAGATAAACAAAGTGGTCACCGCGGAAGACACCCACCAGAAGCGAACGGAACTTGCCGTTGGTCGTGGCGTAACCGCCGATGACGACCTCGTGGCCGGCCCGGCATTTGGACTTGACCCAGGTTTCCGTTCGGCCTGACACATAAGGCGCGTCCGCTTGCTTGGAAACGATACCTTCCAGCGAGAGCTTGCAGGCCGAGCGAAGAACCGCATCACCACCGGTCTCAAAATGCTCTACAAATCGCAGACGCGTGGCGTTCTCGACATCCTCCAATATCGCCTGCAGGCGTTGCTTTCTGTCAGTCAGCGGCAGAGGACGCAGGTCCTCCTCACCATCGAACAGGATGTCGAAGGCGAAAAATACCAGATCGTTCGTCTTTTTCTCAGATAGGGCAGCCTGCAACGCAGCGAAATCAGGCGCGCCACTTGAATCCAGGGCGCAGATTTCACCATCAATCAGGCAGTCTGGCAGACCGCTCGCAGCCTCGGCGATTTCGGGATATCGGCTCGTCCAGTCCAGGTTTTTGCGCGTCTTCAGCGTAACCTCACCATCCGCCACCCGGATCTGGATACGGTAGCCATCGAACTTGATCTCGTGCAGCCAGTTCTTGCCCGATGGTGGCCGATTGGAAGTCTGGCACAATTGCGGTGCGACGAACTCCGGAATGACAACGGATTTGTTTTTCTTGGCTTTGGCACTTGGACCCGACTTCGTTTTTCGTTGGTCGGCCGCGAGCCCGGTCTTGCTGTCCCAGACGGCGTCCGCCTCCACTTGACCCGCCTTCAACATGAAGGGCTTCGGCTTGCGCCCCTTGCCACCGGCGATTTGCTCCATGCTGCGGCCGGACGCGACGGACGTCATGTTCTCCTCAAGGATTGCTTCACCATGCTCTTCCACGGAAAAGTCATCGTGGTGCTTGATAAGGAGCCAGTTGGTGCGTTTGCTCCTCTCCCTGTCATTGCGCATCCTGACCAGCACGAAGCTGCCGTGCAGGCGGTCGCCTTCTAGCACGAACTTGAAGTCGCCCTTCTTCAGCGCTTCTTCCGGTGACCTCTGGCCTTCGGGTTCCCAGTAACCGCGGTCCCACAACATCACGGTGCCACCGCCATACTGGCCCTTCGGGATAGTGCCTTCGAAGTCACCGTAATCCAGCGGATGATCCTCTACCTCCACGGCGAGGCGCTTGTCGTGCGGGTTAAGCGAAGGACCTTTGGTGACCGCCCAAGATTTGAAGACCCCATCGAACTCCAGCCTGAGGTCATAATGAAGCCGGGTGGCATCATGCTTCTGAATGACGAAGCGACGGCGGTTCGACGGATTGACCGCAGTTTCGCCGCTTGGTTCGCTTGTCTTCTTGAAATCTCGCTTGGCGCGATAGGAGGTGAGGTTGTTTGTCATGGTGTTCCGGATCCGCTCCTGATCCGAATGCGATGGGCCGGTGGTTGGTTCCAGCCGCTACAACCGCACCCAGTCCAAACAGCCTGCTGGCAGAAGCGAGCCGCTGATCAACAATGCTCCATGGCGATAGAGTGCCTGTGATGACTGGCCTTTCGGCAGCACGATGGTCCACACTTGAGACGAAGTATCCGTCCAGATGACCTGGCCATTGACGCTACCGATCGCGGTCATTGCTCTTTCCGGCGAGACACCCGGAGCGAAAAGAACGGTAACGGGTCCTTCCTGCTGCGGAGGAAAGGCCGATATCAGGCCGGCGATTACGACTGAGAAGGCCAAAGCAGTTGGGGATACCAACAATCGGCCGGACGTGGGCTTAGATGCGCGCCGTGCAAGGCCCGCCACCAGGGGAACGAAGCCAAAGATCGCAAACCAAAGCAGGTCCCATAGAAGTGGGTTTTCCGTATCCATGCGGATGCGGTGGATGCCGAGGATCCAGTGAGACAACACGGCGTCCACGACATGCCATCCACCGAAACCAATGAGCACGCTGCTAAGGAGCGCGCCTCCGTCGACCGTGGTAGCATGCGAGTTCGACCTTGATCGCCAGAGGAGCCAAAGCCCGACGATGGCAACGACATACATCAGCAGATGGAAGAGCCCATCGGTAAGGATCAGAGCCCGAATGTCCTGCCCTACCTGCTCAAGCCCACTCAGCAGATGATGCCATTGCAAGATCTGATGCAATAGGATTCCGTCAAAGAAGCCGCCAAACGCAAAGCCGAGCATGTACCCGGCACAGGTCGTGGGCTTCTCATCACCAGCATAGGCACTACCTTCCACAGCATTAGGCACGTCTCACCTCCCTCTTCTGCCGCGTGAACAAGAAAGGGATTAAATAGTTTCACGCGTGGTCGTTGATCGAGGGCCCCGCGCCCCCAACGGGCGATCATCCGGTATTGCAGCAAGAGCGCCGCGAGCAACTCGAACAGCCAAGCAACGCCGAGCTGTTGACCGGTTCAGAAACAGCCCATAGTTACACCAAGCTTCCAATCCTCCCGTGCGCTGGAGGCACCGTTCGGTCGCAAGTGGATGTCAACAGGATCTTTAACCACTAACATAGCGTCGGCATCGGCTTGTTGACCGAAATCTGATGCGTCCGGTGAGCCTCGTGACTCTTGGTCTTCAGGAGAGTTAGCAGCATAGGCACGATCGCAAGCCTTTGCTGCGCGGCTCGGCGTGTGAGTTCACGCAGGTAACCTCCAGGAGAAATGAGTTCCTCAGCACGCTCCAGCAGGCAAGCGATCAGTATTGACGCCTGTTGAAGACCTAGAACGGAACACGCGTCTCTGTAGGCACTGGCGCTTACCCCCAGCATCGACTGCACAACATGGGAAGCCGACAGTAGCTCCTGCCAGTTCGACACTCGACCGTGAGGACCATAGTCTGTAATTCGAGGGCAGGCTTGCAGGACGAGCGGTAACGAGAGTGGTGGAAGAGTGCTCTCGCTTTGGCGTTCGGACAAAAACGCCGATGAGCGGCTCAAATCTCGATTGGGCATGGCTTGCGAAGCTCGCTCTTCATTCGCGCAAACGACGACCGCTTCTTCATTTATAGATTCGGATTCTGTATTCTGTATGTGCCGCTCAGTTTGATTGGGATTGCCGCTCTGTTTCCCGAAATTTTGCTGTCTTTTCAATTGGTTGAAAACTTCCTGGCGAAGGCGCTCCAATTCCGCGACGGCTTCCGATAGCTGTTTGACGTCAGGCACGCGTGGCAGACGTCCCAGAGCCGCTGACAACTGGAAGCGAAAGTTGAGCCAGTCCCCATCGCAGCCTTCATCAACCGCAGCGGTCACGAACTTGGTGATATCGCGCCTGCACAGCGTGAGGCGTTCCCGCAGCCGCTGCAGGCACAGACGTTCTTCATCGACATCCGCTGCGAGTTTTTCCAACTCTTCCGACCGGGCAAGCAGGGGCGCGAGAGAAAAGCCATAGGCTTCGCCGATTTCCCCGGACCTGCGTTTGCGCGCGTAACGCTTTCCGTTGGGGCTGTCCTTGCGGATCAACAGACCAGCAGCGATTAATGCCGCAAGATGACGCCGGATCGTCTGCTCGGCCATGCCGTGCGCACGGATCGACAGCTGGACGTTGGACGGGAATACGACCAGTCCATGCTCTTCCGCCAGTTCATTCTTGGGATAAAAGCTCAGCAGTGCGTTCAACACCGCAAGCGCCCGGTCTGTTACACCGAGACGAGGCTTTGCGATGCAGAGGTTACGAAACAATTTCCATTTGTCGACTGATTTGTTTGCCACGATCTGTTGCGAGGCGACTTGCCTCGACAACATGGCAAGCGTCATCGACCGCCGCCCAAACGGCGTCGTTACACTTCCACTCTCCATTTTCCTTCACCTTTTTAAAGGCAAAAGAAATCCACCCGCCAAAATGACGCTCAAGACTCTTGACTGTGATTCGTGGAAATGCGATTCTCGATCTTGCTACAAATCGGAGGAAGGCTTCCACGACCTGGTCGTTTGGGGGCCTTTTTCTTTTGCGGTTTAGTCTCCTTGTTGGGTCTTCTCGCGATACGCCTCGAAGAGCTCAGGCAGGCGCTCGGAGAGGAATTCTCCAAAACCGACCGCCTCCTTGGCCTTCAAAGCAAACGTGTAGGTACGACCGTCGGTCTTGGAATCGACCGCCAGTGATCTGTCGTAGGAGGTCCACTTCTGCGTCCGTGCAGCGGGTGCCTTACTTCCCTTGGAAGAGGTTTTTATCCAGGCGAGTAGGCTGTTGAAGCGCTCGTCTCCCCTCTTCACCGTGAACTCATCCGTAGCGATGTATTGGGCCGCCTTGTCGAGGTTCGATGGTTTTTCGAGAAGCGACTTGAGCTCGTACCAGCGATCGCGTCCAACGCCCTTTGCGGCGCCGACGGCGCTGATGATCTCGGGGGGAAGGCTCGCTACGGACAGCATCTTGGAGAGCGTTGCCTTGTCGAGTGACAGTGCCGACATGACGAGACGGTTGTCGTTGTCAGGGTGACGGCGTGCGATCTGGTGGGCGAACATCGCCTTTTCGATAAAGGAGAGGCTTGCGCGGGCAGAATTTTCCTGTCCCTGCGCGAGAAGATGATCGGCATCCTTCAGATCTTTTACGACTGCACGCACTTTGAGGCCAAGCTGCTTAGCGGCACGAAGACGGCGATGGCCGAAGACGACCATGTAGCGACCGGCGGCTTCAGGATGTGGGCGAACGAGAATAGGGCTGTCTTGCCCCCTATCCCGGATCGCCTCGACCAGTTCGTTGAATTCCTGCTCGTCCTCTTCAAGGCGATCACGGATAAAGGATCCGTCGACTATCTCAGGATCAAGTTCAACAATTGTTTCGCCCTCAAGGAGCTTGTCGGCGCGCGCCGCGATTTCACCGATCGAGTTGAGGATCGACTTGGACGCCCCACGAATCGTATAGTCCAAAGCCGGTTTATCGGCGGCGGACTGCTCGTTGTTCATGACGCTCAAGAATGGGTTCTTCCGAGCCATCTCAGTCGCCTCCAAATGACGCTAAAGGCTTGTTCTTCATGGAAAATTCAACGGTTTTGACGGGCGTCAACATGTTCATAGCCGCCCCCATGCACGGTGGATCAGGCCCTGGATCTCGAAATTGACGGCATCCATGCACTCGATCGCACGGTCATAGGTCTCGCGCGTGAAGTTGGAGCGGTCGAGCTCGTAGAGCGTGCGCTTTGTCAATCCGGCATCGGAAATCGCCGTCGTCTTCACCATCGGGCTCTTCAGGATTTCCTCGGCAAGCATTGACTGCATGAAGCCAAGCATTTGCACCTGAGGCACGTCCGACGGCTCAAAGCGTGTGATCAGGTAACGCAGCCAATCCATCTGGACGTTGGCTCCGGCCTTCTTAATCGTCTTGGTAATATTGCCAAGCATCAGCAGGAACTGCGACATCGACATGAGGTCGAGCATCTGCGGATGAACCGTGATGAGTACGGACGTTGCTGCGGTGAGCGCTGTCAGCGTCAGGTAACCGAGCTGCGGCGGGCAATCAACGATCACCACATCGTAGCGGCTATCCACCGTCTCCAACGCTTTGCCAAGACGCGTAAAGAAGCGCTTGCCTTCGGTGCCGGACTGCATCGCCAGCGGCGTGTCGTATTCGTATTCCTGAAGTTCAAGATTGGCCGGGATGATATCGAGCCCCGGGAAATTGGTCGGGATAATGATCTCTTCGATCGACTTGCGTTCGCCGTCGTAACGAATGGCGTCGTAGAGCGAGGGGTTTCGGTCGAGCTCCGGCTGGAAACCGTGCAGCGCAGACAAGGAAGCCTGCGGGTCGAGATCGAGTGCCAGGACGCGATGACCCGTCAGAGCCAGATGCTGCGCAAGATGCGCGGCAGTCGTGGTCTTGCCCGAACCACCCTTGAAGTTGACGACCGCGATCACCTGGAGTTTGTCCCCAGGCTTGCGATGCGGAACATATTTCTTTGCTTCGCTCTTGCCTGTCTTGTCGAGGAAGAAGCGCAACTCCTGCATCTGCTCGGCCGTATAATATTTGCGATTGCCCGACATCGTTGTCGGCATCGGACCTTTGCCTTCGAGATACAGACGCTTTAGGTTGCTGGGCGTGACGCCGAGATAGTGGGCGACCTCAGCGACCGAGAATGGGCGAAGCGTCTTGCGGGCGTTCGGCGGGAAGTTCTCCAGACGCAATTGGTCCAGCTTGCGCGAGATCTCTGCGCCCTGCATCAGGATCTTGTCGTCAAACTCAAACGTCGGCAGATTGCTGAACGCGTTCATTCTCTCTTGGACCATTCTGTCGATAGAAGCGCCTTAAATGGCAATATGCCGTCATTATCCGCGATTCTCTCAGTCTGACAAGGAGAATAGGGTTAACGGAAGGTTAATGCCCCCAACACTCATCAAAAGTCGGCGGGTTGAGCCAGTAGCGATGCTGCGGATGGATTGTTGACGGCCGTCAACAATGGCGGATTGCCCAATGAAAATGGAAGTTTAGGTGGTTTAGATGAAACGGACGAGGAAAAGCCCCGGCCTTGCCGGGCAGGCGTCTGTTGCAAAAGATGGCGCGCGCCAGAGGAAACAGCCGCGGCTGGTTCTGGAAGAATCGCCGCCTGCTGGGGCGCGGTACCAGAATCAACATAAGGAAACGTGGTCCCGAGCAGGTCCAACGCGTGATCTTGAACGCGGATCCCTGCTAGCTTTGACGCGCTGCGGCGCGGTCTTCGAAAGTTCTCGGCGCGCCAATGATCCCGCGACTGAAGGTGGTGGGTCTAACTTGAAGGGGCTTGCGTCGGTAAGAAATCCTCTGTAGCGTCCCTCATGCTAACGCGATGTTAGGGGATGTCCACTAGAACTCTACAGTGCCTGCAAGCCTGATCTAGCGGCCCTCTCTCTCCCCAAAAGCCCATTCAACAGTAATACGCAGTGACGGACCGTAACGGGCAGATAGCGTCTGTTTGACGAATCGCATATTGATTCTTCAATGACTTATGCCATGCCCGATTTGAGCTGCCGGACGCTGCTAAAGGCGGCTTCAAGTGCCGAGATAGCGCTCGTTCGTTTCGACGAGCGCACGGCGCGGTCTTCGCTCGCCAACGGTGTCGTCGAGCGGCTCGACTTCGCCGATGCCTGCGCATCGCTCTGGGTGGATGGTGAGTTGGTCAACCTCGAGGATCTCGTCCTCCACGACACCGGCCACGATGTTCGCTCGCCCACCCATGAACTCGTCATTGCGCGAGATGTGCTTCGGGCTCGCCGGCGGATCGCACAGCAGAAGCCGGGATGGGCATTGTCTTCAGACGGCCTTTCCGTCCTTCGCGCCAAGCGCACATCACCGCAAGCAATGCCTTCGGGTTCGATTGAGGGGGATTTTGGTGGTTCGCCGCCCGGATTGCAGGACCAGGAAGAGGATTTTCTTCAAGGGCAGGACGACCTCGAGATCGACTACTCGGAGATCGACGCCCTACTCGCACGCTCCGCTGCAGCGCTCGACGACATTGGAAATGCTGTTCCGCGCCCGGCACGTGAAAAGGATCCGCTTCTCTACGATCTGGATTGGGACGAAGAGGCGCGGATGCACGAATGGCAAAGGGTGGTCGGCGAGATCGAACATCTGCCGCCGGTGCTGCAGGCTGCGGTCGCCCTGGATGCCTGGGAGGAGATCCAGGTTCTCCAAAACATGCCGTGGCTTGGACGTCTTCTTGCCTCCGCCATTCTGCATCGGGAAAACGTGACCTCTGGACAGCATCTCGCCGCATTGAATGTCGGCTTGAAGTCGATCCCGGTCGATCGACGACGCTCAAAAGATCGCGGCGTCAGGCTGCTCGCTGTCGTACGCGCGCTGCAGACGACTGGCGAAATGGGGTTGAAGGAGCACGACCGCCTGAGCCTTGCAAGTCAGATGCTGCAGCGGAGATTGATCGGCAAACGATCGACCTCCAAGCTTCCGGAACTGGCCGAGCTCGTCGTCCAGCGACCGCTGGTGTCTGCGACTATGATCGCCGAGACGCTGAAGGTAACGCCGCGCGCCGCATTGCGAATTATCGAAGAACTCGGGCTGCGTGAGCTGACGGGAAGGGGCCGGTTCCGCGCCTGGGGCCTAATCTGATCTTCTGCCGCGGGACAACCCGCCCGGCTTGAAGTCACAAATCGCAATATCTGCGAAAGAAACGTGATCGCTCCTGAGGGAGCAAAAATGGACCGGCGACGTTGTCGACGCTCCACCACGGATCTGGTGGTGCCTTTTGGGGGCGATAAATGACCACAAGGAGTACAGGGATGAAGAAGATCGTTGCCGCAGCACTTGCTACGTCATCATTGCTAACGAGTGCCGGTGTCGCCGTGTCCGCGGATCTCGTCCGCCGCGAACAGGCGCCGGTTTATGAGGAGTCGGGGTCGCGCGGAGGCGTCCGCATCGGCTATCTCGACTGCTCGATCGGTGGCGGGGTCGGCTATGTTATCGGCTCGGCCAAGGAAGCCGATTGTGTGTTCACGAGCACGATCGGAAGTGAGCCGCTCGACTATTACACGGGCGTCGTTCGCAAGATGGGCGTCGACCTCGGCTTCACGACGCGTTCGCGGCTAATCTGGGCAGTGTTCGCACCGACGGCCGGTTACCATCCAGGCTCGCTTGGCGGACTTTACCAAGGAGCCACCGCAGAAGCGACGGTGGGTGCAGGCGTTGGCGCCAATATCCTCGTTGGGGGTACCGCCGGCTCAATCCACCTGCAGACGGTGAGCGTCACCGGGCAGCTTGGCCTGAACGTCGCAGCGACCGGCACCTCCGTGACGTTGACGCCTGCGGGCTGACGGTCACAATTGTGGCCTCTTGCCGCCGCCCCCGGCGGCGGAGGCCCAACCTGAACCCGGGATGACCGGGTTTTTCAGAAGATGTTCAGGGCGGAGGTTTAAGTTGCGGCCGCCATGGAAGATTTACAAAAGCCAACACCTGCTGCCGTTGCAGCCATAGAGGTGGATTGGGATCTGGCACCTGCACATGCACGATGGTGGGCCGTTGATGAAGACGGCAAGGCGCACTGGTACTGTGCACCCAACACCTCGCACTTGAGCTCGTTCTGGTTTGCTGATCAGATTGCGGCACCGACCTTCGGCTTTGCGGGAGACTGGCGCGAAAGCCTCGTTGAGCGCCGTACGCATCTTTCTGGTGGGCATATCTGATCAGCCGGCTCGAGCCGCAAAGCTTGCAGTGCCGGAAACGGTCCCTACCTAAGTAGTTAATAACAGCCCGCATTTGACCGATGCGGGGCTACTGCTTCGGGAATGTTTCTATGGACCTAGAAAAAGTTATGCGGTCGCTGGTGGCCGTTCGCGCATCCATTCCAGACAATGCCTTCACTGCGGATACGCTTGGCACCCGTCGCGAGGGTTCCGGTGTTGTCATCCGCGAGAATGGCTTGGTGCTTACCATAGGTTACCTGATTACCGAGGCCGAAGATGTCTGGCTCACCCGCCACGACGGACAAGTTGTCCCTGCCCATCCCCTGGTTTACGATCAGGAGAGCGGCTTTGGCCTGGTGCAGGCGCTGGCGCCGCTCGACCTGCCGCCGATCGAGATCGGCGATTCCAATCTGGCCGATGTCGGTGATGCTATCGTCGTTGCCGACGGCGAAGGCCAGTATGTGCGCGGCAACATCGTCGCCAAGCAGGAATTTGCCGGGTACTGGGAATACCTGCTGGACGAGGCAATCTTCACCACACCGGCGCATCCCTCCTGGGGCGGTGCGGCTCTGATCGATGATGGCGGCCAGCTTGTCGGCATCGGGTCCTTGCGTCTGCAGATGAGCAAGGGCGGTGAGATCGCGGACATCAACATGATCGTCCCGATCAACCTGGTGAAGCCGATCCTCGACGGTTTGCTGCACGAGGGCGAGTTCAAGCGTCCGCCTCGGCCGTGGCTCGGCGCAATGTCGGCTGAAACGAACGGTGAGGTCGTCGTGATGAGCGTGACCGAGAACGGCCCCGCCGCGCGCGGTGGCCTGCGACGCGGCGATGTGATCTCCGAGATCCGCGATGGTGAAGTCGATGGACTGGCCGATTTCTACCGCAAGATCTGGGACAGCGGCGCTCCTGGTGCCGAGATCCCGATGCGAGTGCTGCGCGATGGTCGCGAGGCTTGGCTGCGCATCAAGTCGGCAGACCGTAACGATTTCCTCCGCAAGCCGCAGTTGCAGTAGCTTGGCAGCCGTTCGCCCTAGCGGATCAGGATCGCCCGGAAGTCATTGACATTCGTTCCCGTTGGACCTGTCACGAACAGATCTCCCAAGGCCGAAAAGCAGTGATAGCTGTTGTTGTCGGCTAGGAGCTGGCGACCGTTCAGCCGGGCGGCGCGTAGCCGGCGGGCGGTCGTGCCATCGACAAAGGCGCCGGCGTTTTTCTCTGATCCGTCGATTCCATCGGTATCGGCGGCAAGCGCTGAAATCGTTTCTCCATCTATCGCCAGCGCAAGGGCGAGGGCAAATTCGCCATTTCGGCCTCCCTTGCCACCCTTGGCGCGCAAGGTGACGGTCGTTTCTCCACCAGAAAGCAGCACCGCGGGTTTGGCGAAGGGCCTTTTGCGCTGTGAAACTTCCCGAGCAATCGCCGCGTGAACCATGGCAACGTCGCGCGCTTCGCCTTCAATCGCGTCCGACAGAATATAAGGGGTGACGCCCTGACGCCGCGCGACCTCGGCTGCGGCTTCCAGCGACACTGCCGCGGAAGCAATGATGAAATGCTCATGACCTGCGAAACAGGCGTCATCCGGATGGGGAGCATCGGCATCAGGTGTTTTGAGATACTCCATCATCGGCGGCGGAAGCTGCAGTTTGTACTGTTCTACGATTTCGAGTGCATCGTGCCGCGTCGAGGGATCTGGAACTGTTGGGCCTGAGGCCACGAATGCAGGGTAGTCTCCGGGGATGTCGGATACGATGAGGCTCACGACACGGGCCCGCGTCGCAGCGCCCAATCGTCCGCCCTTGATCCTCGAAAGGTGTTTCCGCACGACATTCATGGCGGAAATCGGTGCCCCTGAGGCGAGCAGGATCTCGTTGAGCTTGATCTCGTCGTCGAGCGTCAGCCCCTGAGGCGGAGCGGGCAGCAGCGCTGAGCCGCCGCCGCAGATCAGCGCAATCACCAGATCGTCTTCCTTCAGATCAGCGATGGTTGCGAACAAGCGTTCCGACGCAGCAAGACCGGCGGCATCCGGCACCGGGTGGGCAGCTTCAATGATCTCAATTGATTGGGTGGCACAGCCATAACCATAACGGGTCACGACAACGCCGGAAAGGTCGCCCGGCCAGACCTGCTCCAGAGCCGCTGCCATTTGCGCGGCTCCCTTGCCGGCACCAATGACCACGGTGCGTCCATTCGGGGGAGGGGTCGGAAGATGCTTCTTGATGCCGTTGATGGGTTCGGCTGCCTTGACGGCTTCCGCAAACATCGCCTCGAGCAGTTCCCGGTCTTTCATTGGCTTCTCCCCTGTCAGCACGCGGTACCTTCCATGGCACGTGCGAAGCGTCAACCGGCTATGCCTCAGCTGTTTGGCATGATTTCCATAGCTGCCTGCCGGATTGTCTGCATGAGGATGGAGAGCGGGGCAGACGGCACGGCATCAGCCGCGATGGTCAGCCCTACCGGCCCCTTGGTCTCGCTGGTGTCGATCGGCAGTGTTGCCAGGAGCCCGTGCTTGATGTCCTCCGCGACCACGCCCGCCGAGATGATCCAGACGGCATCGCTGGAGCTCACGAAGGCGCGGCCGAAAGCATCCGACACCGTTTCCACCTGGACCGGAAGGTTCGCGACACCATTGGCGATCAGGAACTGCTCCACGGATCGTCGGATGATCGAGCTTCGCGTCGGCATCAGCACCGGGAAGTCTTTCAGCCTCTCGAAGATGGATTGCCTGGGGTCCAGCAGCGGATGGCGGGTCCGCGTCACAAAAACAATCTGCTCGGAATAAAGATGTTCAAACGAGAGGCCGGTCATCTTCTCTGGTGGCGCGAGCCGCCCAACAACAAGATCAAGCTCCCCCAGCCGCAGCTGTTCCATCAGCACCGCATTGTCGCCGGTGACAATCTTGACCCGGGCACCCGTCGTTTCGGCTAGGAACAACGTGATTGCGCGTGGCATGATGCGGTTTGAGACGGTCGGCAGCGCGCCAACCTGAACCGGCGGAGCGGTGGTGAAGAGCTCATGCGAAACGGAATCTATGCCTTGGCGAAGCGCAGCAAGCGACGCCCCCGCATGCTTCAAGAACACCTCGCCGTAACGAGTAATACGAATCCCACGTCCGTCGCGCTCGAAAACGGTGACGCCGAGAGCTTCTTCCAGTTCGCGGATCGTTTTCGTCACCGCAGGTTGGCTGACGTTCAGGATCTCAGCCGCGCGCATGACACTTTTCTGTCGCGCGACTTCCAGGAATGTATGCAGGTGGCGAAACTTGATGCGGGTGTCGATCATATCAGATAGCCAATGAGTTATGTAATGGCATTAAAATGTCATTTTACTTAACTTTATAGGAATGCAATGAAGAAGGAAGGGAGAGGCTAGATGCAGTTTGTACACATCAACGGCGTTTTGATTCACTATCGTCTTCAGCGGGCGGATGAGCAGCGGCCGGTTCTGGTGTTCGTGAACTCGCTCGGGACGGACAGCCGCATCTGGCATCACGAACTGCCGAAGCTGACGGATCATTACACAGTCCTGACTTATGACAAGCGTGGTCACGGCCTCTCGGACCTCGCCAATCCGCCCTATTCCATTGCTGACCATGTGGCAGACCTGGCAGGATTGCTTGATCATCTCGGGCTTTCGCAGGTCATCGTCTGCGGTCTGTCCGTCGGAGGTCTGATTGGGCAGGGGCTTTATGCAAAACGACCGGATCTTGTGAAGGCGCTGATCCTTTCAAACACGGCCCACAAGATCGGCAATGCGGAGACGTGGAACAATCGTATAGCCGCGGTCGATCAGAACGGGATCGGCAGCATCCTCGACGCCATTATGGAGCGCTGGTTTACGGAGCCGTTCCGGAAGCCGGAGAACCCGGCCTACCGCGCCTATTGCAACATGCTGGTTCGACAGCCAGCCACCGGCTACAGCGGGACATGTGAAGCGATACGTGACGCTGATTTTACCGAAGACGCCAAGAAGATCGCCGTCCCGGTGCTTTGCATTGCTGGGCAGCAGGACGGCTCCACCCCCCCGGAGCTCGTGAAGTCTCTTGCAGACCTTATTCCCGGCGCACAGTACGAAATACTCGAAGACGCTGCGCATATTCCGTGCGTTGAAGCGCCCGCCGCTCATGCTGCGTTGATCCGCGGCTTCATTGACCAACTCGACTGAGGCTTCCATGGCAGATCATCCGGCTCCATCCGAACGTTTCCTGCAGGGTATGAAAACGCGCCGCTCGGTACTCGGCGATGCGCATGTCGACCGTGCAGAGGCAAACAAGACGGCATTCGACCAGCCATTCCAGGAGCTCATCACGGAAGGCGCATGGGGTACGGTTTGGTCGCGCACGAACTGGACCAAGCGCGAACGCTCCATCGTGACCATCGCGTTGCTTGCCGCACTCGGCCATCATGATGAAGTTGCCATGCACATTCGCGCCACGGCAAACACGGGTGCGACGCCCGAGGACATTCGCGAGGCGCTCATGCATGTGGCGATTTATGCCGGTGTGCCAGCCGCCAACCATGCTTTCAAGATTGCCAAGGCAACTTATGCCGAAATGGACAAAACAGGATCTGACGGACAAGCCGCGGGAGAGATGAAATGAAGAACACGCCCCCAGAAACGACACCCTTCTTTGCGCGTGACCGGTTGTGGCATCCGCCGGCATATACGCCGGGCTACAAGACCTCCGTTCTCCGGTCGCCGCAGCGCGCCCTGATCTCGCTTGAAGGCACAAAGACTGAAATCACCGGACCGGTCTTCGGTCACAACATTCTGGGCGAGTTCGACAATGACCTGATCGTCAACTATGCCCAGCCGGGCGAGTCCGCGATCGGCGAACGAATTCTGGTTCACGGTCGCGTGCTGGATGAACGTGGTCTTGGCGTTCCCGGCGCGCTTGTCGAATTCTGGCAGGCCAATGCCGGCGGTCGCTATCGGCACAAGAAGGAAACGTATCTGGCGCCGCTCGATCCGAACTTCGGGGGCTTCGGACGCACCATCACCGACGAGAACGGTGGCTATTACTTCAAGACGATCAAGCCCGGCGCATATCCTTGGCCTAACGGCGTCAACGACTGGCGCCCGGCGCACATCCATTTCTCCGTCTTCGGCCATGGATTTGCGCAGCGCCTCGTGACGCAGATGTATTTCGAGGGCGATCCGATGATCAAGATCTGCCCGATCGTCAACACGATCCCGGATCAGGAAGCCATCAACGGGCTGATCGCGGCTCTCGACATGCAGAACACGATCCCGCACGACATGCGCGCCTACAAATTCGATATCATTTTGCGTGGTCGACGCTCGACCTTCTTCGAGAACCGCAAGGAGGGGAACTGATCATGGTACAGCCGCTCAACTACCTGAAGGAATCCGCTTCGCAGACGGCAGGCCCTTATGTCCACATCGGATGCACCCCCAACTTTGCGGGCATCACCGGCGTCTACCCAGAAGATCTGGGTTCGGGTCCGATGGTCAACGAGAACACACGCGGCGAGCGCATCACGATCCGCGGTTTTGTCTACGATGGCACCATGACGCCATTGAAGGACGCGCTGATCGAGATCTGGCAGGCCGATGCCGATGGTTTCTACAACAGCCCGTCGGAAACACGCGGCAAGGCCGATCCGAACTTCTTCGGCTGGGCTCGCTGCCCGGGTGACATGGCGACAGGCGAGTTCGTGTTCGAGACCATCAAGCCCGGCCGGGTGCCGTTCCGCGATGGTCGCCTGATGGCGCCGCACGTCAGTTTCTGGATTGTCGCTCGCGGCATTAACCTCGGCCTGAACACGCGCATGTACTTCTCTGACGAAGAAGAGGCGAATGCGGAAGATCCGATTCTGTCGCGCATCGAGCATCGCGTTCGCGTGCCGACCTTGATCGGCAAGCGGGAAGGGGACACCGTGACGTTCAACATCCACATCCAGGGTGAGAACGAAACGATCTTCTTTGACATCTGACGCGGACATAAGAGCGCAGGCATGAGCGTATCGGCGTTCCAGCATCCCTATCTTTCCGGTCTCGTTGGCGACGACGAGACCGCGGAGGTGTTTTCAGTAAAAGCCGAGATCGATGCGATGCTGGCCTTCGAAGCCAGTCTCGCCCGCGCACAAGCGGCCTGTGGTCTCATCCCCCGTGAGGCCGCCGAACTCATTACTGAAGTCTCGCGGGTATTCGAACCGGACATGGCGCAACTGCGCATGGGCACGGGTCGGGATGGGGTCGTCGTGGCGGATCTGGTCAAGCAGTTGCGTAGAGCCGTGGAGAAGCAGGCTGGCAGCACAGATGCTGCAACACACGTCCACTTCGGCGCGACCAGCCAGGACGTTATTGATACGGCTCTGGTTCTGCGGTTGAAGCGCGCCTGCAATATATTCATCGATCGACTGATGTCGGTGGAGGCACAGTTCGCGGAAGTCGATGCGAAGTATGGCTCCCGTGCCTTGATGGGCCACACCCGCATGCAGGCCGCAATAGAAATCCGCGTCTCCGACCGCCTGCGCGCTTGGTCAGAACCGCTCACCCGTCATCGTGACCGGCTGGTGGCCATTGTCGAAACCGGGCTGCCGGTGCAGTTCGGTGGCGCGGCCGGCACGCTCGAAAGACTCGGTGACAAGGCGGCAGCAGTCCGGGAAGCGCTTGCCAAGGAGCTTCAACTGACCGACGCGCTGCACTGGCAAAGCCAGCGAGACCGCCTTGTCGACTTAGCAGGCGTACTGACCCTGATCACCGGAACGCTTGGCAAGTTTGGCCAGGACGTCGCGCTTCTGGCCGAGATGGGCGGGGAAATAGCGCTCGCTGGCGGCGGCGGATCGTCGGCGATGGCGCATAAGCAGAACCCGGTCGCTGCCGAGGCGCTCGTTGCGCTGGCGCGGTTCAATGCGGTGCAGGTATCTGGCATGCAGCAGTCGATGGTGCACGAGCAGGAGCGTTCGGGTGCCGCCTGGACGCTGGAATGGCTGCTCCTGCCGCCGATGGTGATGGCAACTGGGGCCTCATTGCGACTTGCGATGGAGCTCGTCGGGAACATCAAGTCCATCGGGCGGGCATAAGGCTGGTCTGTAGCAACCTGCTTGAGCAAGCTGCTGACAGATCCGGTCATGCCATGTAACCGCTGTCCCATATTGAAGCGGGCGATGTATCGACTTGGGAAATGCGACAGTAACAACCAGCTTCTAATCCTGTTTGGCTGAAGAAGATCTGCATTCGTTAAAATACGATCATCGGCATTAGGAATCCCTACAACCCGTCGTGTTACCCCCATGCTGTTCGAATGATTTGAACATGTGTTAGGGGGCCAGGATGATCCTGCCAGAATTGACGCGGCTCGTGAGAGACCGCGCGGGTAATTTTGCCATTACCACCGCTCTGCTGATGCCGGTGCTCTTGGGCACGGCCGGCGTGGCCATCGATTTCACAAATGCGCTGGAGAAAAAGACCGAACTCCAGGCGCTCGTGGATGCGGCAGCGCTCGCCACCGCCTCTGCCATGAGTGACAAGGACATGACGGATGCGGAAGCTCAGGCTTTCGCCAAACGGTATTTCACCTCCCATGCTGACCAGGTCACCGCGCCGCCCAATGAAACGCCGGAAGAAAAGGCGGCAAGGGAAGCGGCCTTGCTCAACGGCCTAACGGTAGGTGCCACTACGACGAACAGTTCGGGGAACGGCCAGACCTTCAACGTCAGGATGACGATGACCTACCCGCTGTCTCTGAACGGGTTGAGCCGAGCGCTCGGCTTCAAGACGTTGCAGATCAGCGTGACGGGCGACAGCCAGAGCGGACGGGAAGGCAATGCCTTGTCTATGTATCTCGCTCTCGATGAGTCGGGCTCGATGAAGGAGTTGACGAGCACCATCAACCCTGCGCAGCCAACGAGGCAGGAGTCCTATGACTGCAGCACCTTGTTCTTTTACAAGACCTGCACCCGCACCGTGAATAACTACCTGAGCAAGATGGCGTCGCTGAAGGCCGCTGCGGCAGGCATGTTCAGCGAGTTGAAGGCCGTCGATCCGCAGAGCGAGTTGATCCGCATCGGCGCGGTTTCTTACAACGACACCACGAAACCCGAACAGACGGTAAAGTGGGGAACTGCATCAGCGGCGTCCTATGTCGCCAATCTTCCCGATGTTCCTGCCGGCGGTACTGACGCAACGGGTGCCATGACCAACGCCTTCAACGCCTTGAAAAAGGCAAACACCAAAGAGGTGACCGAGCATTCCAAGAAGAACAATACCAGCTTCGAGCGTTTCATCGTTCTCATGACGGACGGTGAGATGACCGGCAACAGCAACAAGTGGAACTCAAGCATCGACACCAAGGTGCGCAATCTTTGCAATCAGGCGAAGAACGACGGCATCAAGGTCTATACGATTGCCTTCATGGCGCCATCCAAAGGGCAGTCGTTGCTGAGCTCCTGTGCCACGAGCGCGGATTATTATTACCAGCCCAACGATATGACGGCGCTGGTGAAAAGCTTCGGCGACATCGCCCGCAAGGCCGCCAAAACAGGCACGCGCCTGACAAACTGACGTCGAAGGAATTAAACGGCGTTATTGCGCATTCATGTGCCGTGGATGACGCAAAGAAGCTTTGTGGCGTGCAGCCGCCCGCGATTTTCCCCGACGTTATGGCGACCGTCGGGGAAAAACCGCTTGTTGCCTGCGATCATGATGCAGATGGCCTGTCCGCGGGTGTGATTGTGATGAAGGCGCTGCAACGGAGCGGGCCGTTCTCGCAGGTCCGGATTGTCGGCAAGGGCGAGAATGCCTATTCGACGGAGTTCGCAGCCGAGCTGCAGGGTCGACACGTGCTTGGCGAGATGATGGGGCTGATCCCCATTGATCTCGGCCTCTCGGGGCCACCGCAACGCCTCCGGCGGCGCGCTACGTGCGGCAGAGTGGAACATCTTCGTGCGCACGCTTGGCTTTTATGCAGCGATGGGTCTCCCGGACATCGAGGGATCGTCTCACCCGGTCTTGTGATCAGCTCCCATAAGCACCATCTAAATCAAGCCGCCCCACAAGAGCATGACATTCGCGCGACCTCTCCCCCGCGCGTTGATCTCGTGCGTGGGGTTTGAGGGCGCTCCCCGTGGTGGGTCGAGCGCCCTCGGCTTATATTTAGCCACCATGCAGGACCGATATGTCAGCCTCAAGCAGCCTCATCATTTTCTTCCACGGAATAGGAGCGTCGGGCGCACAGCTGATGCCGCTGGCAACAGACTGGCGTGAGAGGCTTGCGGGAGCGAGGTTCGAGGCACCGGATGCGCCATTCAGTCATCCTTACGGGCACCAGTGGTTTCGCGTAGATGCCAATCCGATGGCAGCCGACAACATACGCTGCGCTCGTGATGGCTTTGACCGAACCGTGGCTGAGATCATCAAGAGGCATGACTTTAACGATCGCCACGACCGCGTCGCCTTTGTCGGCGTGTCCCAGGGTGCGATTGTCGCGCTCGATGCTGTCGCAACCGGGCGATGGCAGGTTGGCGCGCTGGTTTCCTTTGCGGGCCTTCTCGCGCCGATGCCTATCTCACACCAGAGCAAGCAGACAAAGGTGTTGCTTGTTCATGGGAAGGATGACCGCACGATCCCTTCAATGGCGTCGTCGATGGCGGCAGGACAGCTCAAGCGCGCTGGCTTTGCGGTTGATCTGGAAATCATGCCAGCTGTCGGACACACGATTGCGCCGGCAGGGGCGGAGAGGGCGCTTCATTTCCTGCAAACGAGCCTCGGCTGATGGAAACTGCATCGATGGCCGTTCGTTTGACGACCATGGCTGATGAAGAGGATGTCGAAAAAGAACACCCGCATGCGGTGGAAACGGTGTCGTTTCCATTGGACCGGATGAGTGTTGCGCGGTTTCGTGAGACGTTTCCCCGCGCCCGCTGGAGCGACGCGCTGCAGGCTTGGACGGTTCCGGGAAAGACAGCACGGCGTCGGATTGACCGCTGGCTTGCAGCAGAAGCGAGTCGCAAGGCGCCTTTCGATGACGAGCGTGGACGCGACGCCTACGAGTTCGAACCGATCCTCAGTTCTTATCTCTCGGTATCTGACCGTGGTTTTCGGATCAGGACGCCGTTCTCCAGAACCGTGGTCGAGGAGCTCAGGCAGATCCCGTTTGCACGCTGGAATGGCGAGGACAAGTGCTGGGAGGTGCCTTTCGCATTCTATGACGACCTTCAGCGCCGATGGGAAGCGATAGAAGCGGCGGCCAAGCGAAACGAACCGGAAGAGCGGCGGAAACGTGCGCAGGCGCGCAAGGGTACGGAAGAGGAGGCAAGATCGAAACAGAAGTCGCTGGAGCGGCGCCGCCGCCGGATTCCTCTGCCGAGTAACCACCTGCCGCCACTGGAAAGACCGGTGGCGACTGCGGCTTACGGCATCATAGTCATCACGGAAGTAACAGGCGAACTGGTAGACCCGGAAGAGATCGCCGAGCGCCACCCTAACGCGGGCGCGGAACACATCTGGGCAGGCTGGCGCCTCGCCACGCTTGAAGAACTGGTCCACACATGGCCCGCGCGCGCAGCGCCCGCCGCTGAGGAGCGTGAACGTGGCTGGTGGCAGCCAACGCTGGAGGAACTTCGTGACGCGCGGCGTGCGGCCAGATCGCGCGAGCGTCGGCGCGAGAAGAAAGCGGCGCCTTAAGGTGCGAAACGGCGTACTTCGGATCAGCGACGCAGATAAGCGAGCACCGCGTCGCAGATCATCGTCTTGTGCCGCTCGTAATGCTCCGGTGCCGAAAGGTCGCGCCTGAAGATCGTGCCGAACGTATAGCGGTTCGAAACGCGGAAGAAACAGAAGGCACTGATCATCATATGGACGTCAATGGGATCGACGTCTTCGCGAAACAGGCCTTCACTGCTGCCGCGCTTCAGGATGTTTGCCAAGGTCTCGATGATCGAGATGTTGAGGTCGCGGATCTCCGTCGACCGCTTCATATGTGCCGCCTGATGAATGTTCTCAATGCTGACGAGACGGACGAAATCGGGATTGGCTTCATCGTGGTCAAAGGTGCTGGCGATCAGCGTCCTCAGGGCCTCTTCCGGTGCCATTCCCGAAAGCTCGAGGTCTGCCTCAAGGGAGCGGATCTTGCGGTAGGCCTTTTCGAGGACGGCGAGGTAAAGTCCTTCCTTGCTGCCGAAATAGTAATAGATCATCCGCTTGGAAGTTTTCGTGCGCTCCGCAATCGCATCAACCCGGCCGCCGGCCAGTCCCAGCGCGGAGAACTCTTCCGTTGCAACGCGGAGAATATCCTCCTTCGTCTTGTCGGGGTCGTTTCTTCGGCTTTCGGCTTTCGGTGCCGGCATGATGGACACTTTCCAAGAACGCGAATGGCAGCGCAGTTGCGCCGGATGCATTAGCGTTCATAGTTCAGGTGAAACAGGGAATTCAACGGGCGCCGCTGACAATATTGACACGAACCAGTTCGTTCATTACCTCATCGGCCGCTGCCACGATCATGGAGGAGAAGCAGCGAGCCTGGGCAATGTCCCGGATGTCGCCGCTCGATGTGGATGGATACGTTTCTACGAAATCTAAAGGCCGGCCTGATCGGTTCAGGCATCCAGGCGTCTCTCACGCCCGCCATGCACATGCGCGAAGGCGCGTCTCAAGGCCTTGGCTACGAGTATCAGCTGATCGACCTGAACGAACTTCAGGTTTCGGTCGACCAGTTGCCGAAGCTGTTGGCAGAATCCGAAGCCAGAGGACTGGCCGGGGTTAACATCACCCATCCATGCAAGCAGGCGGTGATCCCATTCCTGGACGAACTCTCGGACGACGCGCGTTCGCTTGGCGCGGTGAATACTGTTGTCTTCAAACAGGGCAAGCGCATCGGACACAATACCGATTGGTGGGGTTTCGCCCAGAGCTTCAAGCGCGGCCTGCCCGGTGCGGATCTCCGCTCGGCTGTTCAGTTGGGTGCAGGCGGTGCCGGTGTGGCAACAGCCTACGCGATCCTGTCCCTGGGGCTGCAAAAGCTCATGGTGATCGATCGCGAAATGGAGCGGGCCGAGCAGCTGGCTGAAAAAATGACGGCCCTCTTCCCGCAGGCTCAGGTTGTCACCTGCGCTCAGGCCGAGGAGGCGATGGAGGATACCTGCGGTCTCATCCACGCCACGCCTACGGGAATGGAGAACTATCCTGGCCTTCCTCTGCCCGCCCATCTTCTGCAGCCGGCGCATTGGGTCGCGGAGATCGTCTATTTCCCGTTGGAAACCGAGCTTCTGAAGGAAGCGTCCCGCATCGGGTGTCGCGTGTTGAACGGCGGCGGCATGGCCGTGTTCCAGGCTGTGGGAGCCTTTCGGCTTTTCACGGGGCGCGAGCCGGATGAACAACGCATGCTGGACCATTTCAAGAAGCTGACGAGCTGAAGGTAGGCAAGCACCATGAAGACCTCCATTGCCACCGTATCCATCAGCGGTGAATTGCCGGAGAAGCTGGAAGCGATAGCCAAGGCGGGCTTTGACGGGGTCGAAATCTTCGAGAATGACTTTCTCGCCTTCGACGGCAGCCCGCGTGACGTCGGCAAGATGGTGCGCGACTTCGGGCTTGAGATCACGCTCTTCCAGCCGTTCCGGGATTTCGAGGGCATGCCGCCCTCGCACCGGCAACGGACCTTTGATCGCGCCGAACGCAAGTTCGATGTGATGCAGGAACTGGGCACCGACCTTGTACTCGTCTGCTCCAATGTTTCGCCCGTCTCGCTTGGCGGCATAGATCGCGCCGCGGATGATTTTCGCGAGCTTGGGGAACGGGCGGCGAAGCGTGGCCTGCGTGTCGGCTACGAGGCTCTGGCCTGGGGACGCCACATCAACGATCACCGTGATGCCTGGGAGATCGTGCGTCGCGCCGACCATCCGAATATCGGCCTGATCCTCGACAGCTTTCACACGCTGTCGCGCAAGATCGACATCAACTCGATCCGATCAGTCCCGAAAGACAAGATCTTCATCGTTCAACTGGCGGATGCGCCGCTCATCGACATGGATCTCCTGTATTGGTCCCGGCACTTCCGCAACATGCCCGGCGAGGGGGATCTGCCGGTGACGGCCTTTACAGCCGCAATCGCAGAAACTGGCTATGATGGCTATTTCTCGCTTGAGATCTTCAACGACCAGTTCCGCGGCGGTTCGACCCGGTCGATCGCGGCGGATGGTCACCGCTCCCTGATCTATCTCGGGGACCAGGTGCGCCGTCTGCCCAATTCCAAAAGGCTCAACGTTCCACCGATGCCGGACCGCGCCAAGGTGAAGGGCGTTGGTTTCGTCGAGTTCACGGCAGACGAGACAGACGCGGCCAACCTCATCGCGATCCTCAAGACACTGGGTTTCCGGAAGACCAAGATCCATCGCAGCAAGAAAGTGGCACTGTACAGCCAAGGCGACATCCGCCTGTTGGTGAACACCGAAGAGAAGGGATTCGCCAACACATCCTTCGCCGTTCACGGCACATCCGCCTATGCCATGGCGCTGGAGGTCGAGAACGCCCAGGATGCGCTGGCTCGTGCGGTGGCGCTCGGTGCAGAGCCCTTCAGGCAGCCGGTCGGGGAGGGGGAGGTCGATATCCCCGCCATCCATGGTGTCGGCGGCGGGCTGATCTACCTGATCGATACGAGAAGCGACCTTGGTCGCTTCTCCGAGATCGATTTCATTCCCCTCGAGGACGAAGCCGCGGTCCTCGTCCCTGCAAACCTGGAGCGGGTCGACCATATCGCCCAGACCGTTTCTTACGACGAGATGCTCACCTGGCTGTTGTTCTACACCTCGATTTTTGAAGCGCATAAGACGCCCATGGTCGACATCATCGACCCCTCGGGCGTGGTGCGAAGCCAGGTGGTCGAGAACGATAGCGGCGATCTGCGCCTGACATTGAACGGCGCCGAGAACCGCCGCACGCTTGCCGGGCGTTTCATTGCTGAAACCTTCGGTTCGGGCGTGCAGCATCTCGCGTTCGAGACCAAGGACATTTTCGCGACCGCTGCCGCGCTGCGCCAGAACGGTTTCCGGCCGCTGCCGATCTCGTCTAACTATTATGGCGACGTTGAAGCGCGGTTCGGGCTAGATCCTGAGCTGACGGAGCGGCTCAAAGCGGAAAACATCCTTTACGATCAGGATGAGCACGGCGAGTATTTCCAGCTCTACAGCAGCACCTTCGGTGAAGGCTTCTTCTTCGAAATCGTCGAACGCCGCGGCTATCACGGCTACGGCGCACCGAACGCGATCTTCCGTATCGCGGCTCTGAAGAAGCAAATGCGCCCCGGTGGCCTGCCAAGGGAGTAGGCTGAGTCTAAAGCGGTATTCGTCTAGCGGATGCGTCCGCTCTTGATGACGTGTTCGGTCCCGTTGCGGATGTGGCGGGCCAGCATGTTCTGCGCCCCGGCAACATCTCGTTTCATAGCGAGTTCGAACAGAAGCCGGTGGTCATCCACCACTGGTTTTCCCCGAAAGCTTTCGGCCAGGAGATGGTAACGAAGAAAGCGGTCGAAGACGGACGACAGGGTCGCTATGAGTGTCTGCGATTGGCAGGCGGAGACCAAGGCTTGGTGGAACTCCCAGTCGTAGCGCACCCAGTCTACCGTCCGTGTTCCGTCACCCTCGAGAAGCTGGCGCTCGATGGCCGAGAGCTTGTGATGGGCGGCGACCACTCGGGCCTCCCAGTCCAAGTCGCCAGCTTCGAACGAGAGCGAAATGGCGTGACCCTCAAGGAGAAGGCGCAGGTCGCCAAGTTCGATCAGGTTCTTCTGTGAGACCGGGCTTACTTCGAAGCCCCGCTGTCCTTCTGCAACAACGAGGCCGTCGGCGACCAGTCTGTTCAAGATTTCCCGCAGCGTCGATACGCTAGCGGAATAACGCGCGCGTGCCTGCTCCAGCTTGATCTTGGAACCTGGAGGCAGTGCACCGGAAATGATGTCCTGCCGTATTAAGCTCAACGCCGCTTCTGCGACGGTCGCGGACACTTCACTCACCAATCAATGCCTCCAATGTAACGGATAATATCATATGAAACAAAATCCATGGGGTAAATCGCCGTTGACCATTTTTCTTGTCGTTACTAGGATGAAGAAAAGGTCCGACGTTGACATAAACGGACTATTTCGTACACTAAGTCGAGCTTGAGGAAGCTTATTGGAGGATGCCGAGTGCTCAAAGCGCCGGCTAGGAGGAGGAAGAACCCGATGACGACCAATATCACCCGTCGTGGCCTACTTGGTGCCACGCTTGCAACGACGGCTGCGTTCTCGCTGCCGGCCCTGGCGCAGGATAAGCCTGTGCTGAAATTCTCCGCAGTGTTCTCGGAGCAGGACATCCGCGCACAGATGACGAAAATGTTGGCCGAGGACATCAGCGGCTCATTCAAGCTGGAGCCCTATTACGGCGGTAACCTCTTCAAGCAGGGCACCGAACTCGTGGCCATCCAGCGTGGCAACCTGCAGATGGGCAACATCGCACCGCAGGATATCTCCAACCAGATTCCGGAGTGGTCCGTTCTAACCTCGGCCTACCTGTTCCGCGATGCGCAGCACGTCACGAAGTTCTTCCAGAGCGAGACGGGTGCCGAATTCAAGAAGATGGCCGATGAGAAGCTCGGCGTGACGATCCTTGGCCCGACCTATTTTGGCGCGCGTCAGGTCGGCTTGAAGCCGAACAAGAAAATCACCACTCCTGCCGACATGGCAGGTATCAAGCTGCGCATGCCGGGCGGCGATGCCTGGCAGTTCCTGGGAAGCGCGATCGGCGCCAACCCGACGCCGATGGCCTATGCCGAAGTTTATACCGGCCTGCAGACCGGAGCCATAGACGGGCAGGACAACCCGCTGCCAAACGTCAAGAACATGAAGTTCTACGAAGTCATGTCGCAGATCGTCCTGACGTCACACCTCATCGGTTACGACCTTCTGACGATCTCCAGCAAGATCTGGAAGGACATGAGCCCCGAACAGCAGAAGGAAACCCAGGCCGCTGCCGACAAGGCGATGAAGTGGAGCGAAGACCAGCACCTGGCACAGGAAAAGACGCTGGTCGAGGAGTTCAAGGCAGCCGGCCTCGACATCTACGGGCCGGATGTCGACGCCTTCCGCAAGTTCGCTCAGGAGAAGTACCTGGCTTCGGATCTGGCAAAGTCTTGGCCGCAGGGGATCCTGGAAAAGGTCGCGGCCATCTGATCGTGTTTAAAGGAGAGCTTTGAATGCTGCAGAACAGGCCGGTGCGGTAACCGCCCGGCCTGTTCATTGGAAACCATGGGGGAGGGGTGGCGATGAAGCACAGGCTTTCAAAAACGGGCGCCTGGCTAAGGCGGAGAGCGGAGAACGTTCTCGCGCTGATGTTGCTCGCGATGTTTCTGGTCTTTGTTTTGCAGATCGTGTTCCGCTACATGCTGAACCTGTCGATCGGCTGGACCAATGAGCTCAGCGTTGTCCTCTGGATCTGGATCGTTCTTTTCGGATCGGCCTTCGTCATCCGCGAGGTCGAAGAGATCCGCTTTGACTTCTTCTGGGCAAGCGCCAGCAACAATGCGCGCCGGGTAATGCAATTGATCTGCGCGGGCGCGCTTGTGGCGCTGTTCGGGGTCTCCCTGCCCGGGGTCATCGACTACGTGACCTTCATGAAGGTCGAAAGCACTGCCTACCTGAAGATCCGCTTCGACTACCTCTACTCGATTTATGTCGTCTTCGCGATCGCGATGATCGTGCGCTACATGTGGCTCGCTGTCCTTGCTGTTCGAGGCAAGGCACCGGAAGCTTTCGATCCAACAAAAGCAGGCTCCGGCGTATGAACCTGACCAGCCCCTTTTCGATCGCCCTCATCATCATCACGGCACTGGCGTTTCTAGGGCTGCCGATCGGGCTGTCCATGATGGCGGGCTCCATTCTCTACCTGTATCTTGCAGGTGCAGACATGGGCACCGTCGCCGAGCAGTTCCTGAACGGAATGTATTCCAACTACGTGATCCTGTCGGTGCCACTTTTTATCCTCGCCGCAGAGTTCATGAATATCGGCTCAATGACCGAGCGGCTGCTCGCCTTCTGCAACGTGCTCGTCGGCCGCTTCCGTGGCGGGCTTGCGCATGTCAACATCGTGCAGAGCATCGTCTTTGCAGGCATGTCCGGATCGGCGGTCGCTGACGCTGCCGGTAGCGGCCGCATGATGCAGGCAATGATGACGAAGAATGGTCGTTACACGCCGAGCTACGCTGCAGCGCTAACCGCCGTGACCTCCGTTGTCGGCCCAATCATCCCGCCGTCGATCCCGATGGTGATCTATGCGCTCGTTTCAGACGCCTCGATCGGCTACCTTTTCATTGCGGGTATGGTGCCGGGGCTCCTGATGGCGGCGCTGCAGATGGTGCAGGTGGCGATCACCGCGCACCGCAAGAACTTTCCGGTTGAAGAACCGGTGGCACTTCGCGAGATTCCGCGCATCACCTTGCGCGCATTCCCAGCCTTGATGATGCCCGTCGTGCTGCTCGGATGCATCTACACCGGCATCACCACGCCGACGGAAGCGGCAGCGCTTGCGGCCGCTTATGCCCTGGTCATCTCGCTTGTTATCTACCGCAGCATTTCCTGGGGAGCCTTCTACGACTCGACGTTGCTCAGCGCCAAGTCGTCGGCCTCAATCGGTCTGCTGATCGCCGGTTCGCTGGTGTTCAACTACGTCGTGACGATCGAGAATATTCCCGAGACGATCAAGGTAATGTTGACCAGTTGGGACCTTAGCCCGACGAGCTTCCTCATTCTCGTGAACGTGTTGCTGCTGCTTCTCGGCTGCGTACTAGAGGGGACGGCAATCCTGCTGATCATCGTGCCGGTCTTCATTCCGACGGCTCAGGCGCTTGGAATCGACATGGTGCATTTCGGTGTGGTGGTCGTGGTGAACATCATGCTCGGCTTGGTGACGCCGCCGTATGGACTGCTTCTTTTCATCATGACCAATATCTCGGGTGCGCCGGTCAGGGACATCATCCGCGATGCGATGCCATTCATCCTGTGGATGGTGGTGTCCCTGATCATCATCACCTTCATGCCCGACTTTGTGCTGTGGCTGCCGCGCCTGCTCGGCTACCAGGGATAACCTCATGAAACCAATCTACATCCTGAACGGCCCGAACCTGAACCGGCTCGGAAAGCGTGAACCTGAAATTTACGGCACCACGACGCTCGCTGAAGTCGAGGCTTGGTGCCGTGAGGCGGCGGGCAAGAGGCCCGTGGAGTTCCGGCAGACGAACAGCGAAGAAAAGCTGATCGACTGGGTGCATGAGGCGATCGACGAGGGGGCCGGCATCATCATCAATCCGGCCGCGTTTACCTTCACGTCGCTGGCGCTTCTCGATGCGCTGAAGATGTTCAGGGGACCGATCATCGAATTCCACATCAGCAATGTGCACCGTCGCGAGCCGATCTATCATCGGTCCTACGTTTCAATGACCGCAACAACGGTGATGGCCGGATTGGGAGCGACGGGTTATCCAATTGCGGTCCGCGCTCTGGAACTGCTGATCCAGGAAAACAAACGCTAGAACATAATGGTGGCTTCGTGCTTCCACGGGCCATTCATATAGTGCCAGAGATCGAGGCCGATGATGGTGATCTGGCTTGGCTCGAAGCCTTCAGACAATGTGCGGTAAAGCGCATCCGCCGATTGCCGGGCGACCTTGTTCTGGATCGTGATGTGCGGTCGCCACTTCTGCAGGTCCTGTCCGCCGAGCCAGGGCAGGAAAATCGATCTCAGTTCCGCGTGGACCTTGTATAGGTCGGCGCTCTCGATCGTGAAGGCCACGCCTTGGCCAAGATGGCTGGTCCCTGCTACCTCGGCTGAGATCGGCGAAGCGTCTGAGGCAACGTTCTGTAGTGCTCCGATGATCCGCTCCAGATGCTCGCCCGGCAGTCGATGAAACATTGTCAGGTGCGCGCGCAGGAAATTCCGTTCCGCCGGAAAATGTGCCCGCCGTAACACCTCGAACGGCTCAAGGTCGCCGTCTTCTATTTGGGCCGCCAGGATGAGCGGCTGACGGGTCTTCATGTTACGAGGGTTTGCCCTTCGCCTCGTGGTTCTGCGGGGTGTCGCTGCTTTTGAGCAAACCGTTAAACCAGGCCGCATAGGGCGTGTTCTTCACCAGATGCCGGTTGAGATCTGGGACGCCGTCACTCCACCAGACTGGCCCGCGTTCACCTAACGCGACTTTCGCCTTGTCGACGTCCTTGCGAGCTTGTGCCATAGCGTGCTCATCGTGTTTCGCATCGCGAACCGCGCGGCGCGCGGACATCAGTTCTTTCACGAGGTGCTCACGCTCCTTCTCGGTGAGCGCCGGATTGCTTCGGCGCCAGAGACGTCCGCGAACAATGAAATACCGACCATCAGGCGTATTCGGATATTCAGCTGCCATTGTAGACCTCAATGGCGAGACTTCGAGGGAAGTTCCAGTGCGTCGGCCTCAGGCAACCGCCATCGCGCCCGGACCTGCGGTTGCGCCAGGGGGTACCTTGCCGAGGATGATCATGCCGAGCACCTCGTCCTTGGTGACATCTTGCGTGCGTGCATGACCGACAACCTTGCCATTCTTCATCACGAAGACCCGGTCAGCGAGATCGAACACATCGTGGATGTCGTGGCTGATCAGGAAGATGCCGATGCCTTCGCGCTTCAACTGCTTGATGAGATCGCCGACCTGTGCGGTTTCCTGCGGTCCGAGTGCGGCCGTCGGTTCGTCCATGATGAGGATGCGCGCATCGAAGAGGATCGCTCGTGCAATTGCCACCGACTGCCGCTGGCCGCCGGACAATGCCTTTACCGGTTCCTTGAAGCGTTTGAAGTTGGGGTTCAAGCGCCCCATCACCTCGCGAGTATTGGCCTCCATGGCGACATCGTCCAGCGTGCCCCACTTCGTCTGCAACTCGCGGCCGAGGTAGAGATTGGCAGCGGCGTCGACGTTATCGGCAACGGCAAGCGTCTGGTAGATTGTCTCGATGCCATACTTCTTCGCGTCACGCGGGTTGCGGATGTCGGCTGGCTCGCCATTAATCAGTATTTCGCCCTCGTCGCGCTTGTAGGCGCCGGAAAGGATCTTGATCAGTGTCGACTTGCCCGCGCCGTTGTGGCCGAGAAGGGCCACAACTTCGCCGGGATAAAGATCGACGGAGGCGCTCTCCACAGCGTGTAGCCCGCCGAAGGAGATGGAAATGTTCTTCATTTCCACGAGCGGAGTGGTGTGGTCCGTCACGATGAAACTCCTGTAATTCCGCCGGTCACTTGGACCGGGCGCGATAGACGGTGTCGAGCCAGACGGCGGTGACGAGCACCGCTCCGACCACGATACGCTGGAAGGGCGTGTCGATGCCGAGCAGGACCATGCCTGACTGGAGCGACTGCATGACAAGCGCGCCGAGCATGGCACCAGCGATCGAACCCATGCCACCGGAAAGCGAGGTCCCGCCGATAACGGCTGCCGCGATGGTGTAGAGTTCGTCGAGCTCGCCTTGCGCGTTGGTGGCCGCATTGAGGCGTGCGGTCGAGATGGCTGCAGCAATGGCGCAGAGCACACCCATGAGCGCGAATATCTTCACCGTCACCCAGCGTGTCTTGATGCCGGCAAGTTCCGCTGCTTCAGGGTTGCCGCCAATCGCGAAGACATAGCGGCCAAAACGAAGGCGCGTGGCGATGAAGGTCATGACGACGCCGACGGCGATGGCCATGAGGACGGGCACTGCAATGCCCTGCGAGATCAGCAGGCCGCCTTCCGGCCATTCGATGTTGTTGGCTTCGGCATAACGGCGGGCGATATTGACCGGCCAGTAATACTGGTTGGCCACTGCAACGGCGCCCAGAACGACGGCGCAGCCCAGGCTAGCCAGAACGTATTCAGCCCAGACCGGCCGACGCGGGAAATGGAAGCGTTTGCGTTGGCGCCGAGCATTCACAATGGCCACCACGATGGCGACGCATGCCAGAAGGCCAACGATCCAGCTCCAGGTCGCGCCGATCGATCCTTCCGTGCCGCCACCCATCAGCCTGAAATTTGGGTCCATTGGTGCAACTGTCTGGCCGCTCGTGACGAACCAGGTCGCGCCACGCCATACAAGCAGGCCGCCGAGGGTGACGATGAAGGAAGGCACGCCAAGGAATGCAATGATCACGCCGTGTAGCGTGCCGATCAAGCCACCGATGACCAACCCCGTGAGAAGCGCGAGGATCCAGATCGCCGGATGGTTGAAGCCTAAGATCTCGGGTAGGAAACGCGCCTGCATCACCCCCATCACCATGCCGGTGAAGCCAAGGATCGACCCGACCGACAGATCAATGTTGCGGGTGACAATGACGAGCACCATGCCCGTCGCCATGACCGCGACCGATGCTGTCTGCACGGAGAGGTTCCACAGGTTGCGTGGGGTCAGAAACAGACCACCTGTCAGGACGTGAAAGCCGACCCAGATGATCAGCAGTGCGCCGACCATGCCGAGCATACGGGTGTCGATCTCGGTCGCGCGGAAAAAGCGGCGGATCACACTGCCGGTTGGCTGTCCGGCGGATGCATCGGAACTGGTCGTAGATTGTATCGTATCGGCCATGAGTTGCCGTTCCCTACCATGTGTCGAGGCATCCGGTTCGCTTATGAACCACCTCGGTAACGCCGCAGCAGCGCTGCAGATATCGTCATCGGAAGCCAAAACCAGCGCCGCTGCGGGAGCAGCGACGCTGGTGGGTTAGGCTGGCGCTTAGTCGCAGGCGGCGACAGAGCCGGCCTTGACGCCCTGGCAGGCCTCAGCCTTGCTGATCCAGCCGGCGTCGATCACGAGGTTGAGGTTGTCCTTCGTGATTGCAAGCGGCTTCAGGAAGACCGACTGCATCTGGACCTTGTTCGGACCACCGTCGAAGGTTTCGACCCCATCGATCTCGGTCATCTTCTTGCCGCCGGCGAGCGCGAGCGCAATTTCGGCAGCGTTCTTGCCAAGCTCGCGGCTGTCCTTCCAGACGGAAACCGTCTGCGTGCCGAGTGCCACGCGGTTGAGCGCTGCCTTGTCGGCGTCCTGTCCGGAAACCGGAACCGAACCAGCCAGGCCCTGGGCGTCGAGGGCCGCAATCGCACCACCAGCCGTACCGTCGTTGGATGCCACGACCGCGTCGATCTTGTTGTTGTTCTTGGTGAGGAACTGCTCCATGTTCTTCTGAGCGTTCTCAGGCTTCCAGCCGTCGGTGTAGGCTTCGCCGACATTCTTGATCTTGCCGGAGTCGATGGCTTCTTTCAGGACTTCCATCTGGCCCGAGAACAGGAAGTCGGCATTGGGGTCCGATGACGAGCCCTTGATGAAGACGTAGTTGCCTTCCGGCTTGACCTTGTAGACACCCTGCGCCTGCAGACGGCCCACTTCCTTGTTGTCGAAGGTGATATAGAAGGCGGCCGGATTTTCGATCAAGCGGTCGTAACCGACCACCGGGATGCCTTCCGCAGCCGCCTTCTCAACAGCCGGACCGATGGCGCTGGAATCCTGCGCCAGGATGATCAGCGCGTTTGCGCCCTGCGAGATAAGCGATTCAACGTCAGTCAGCTGCTTGGCAGCGGACGACTGGGCGTCAGCCGAAATGTACTTTGCGCCGGCGGCTTCAAGGGCCTTCTTGATCGCAGCTTCGTCCGTCTTCCAGCGCTCTTCCTGGAAGTTTGACCAGGACACACCGACGACCGTGTCGGCTGCCATCGATGCGGTATGCATGGAAACAAGCATGGCCGCGCCGGCCATCAGCTTCACAAATGATCTCATAATGTCCTCCCGATTGACGGCGATGGGGCCTCAGCCTCCGCGCTCTCCCCCGCGCCAAGTTAGCTGTGAGAAGCTTTTTCTCGACAGTCGAGAAAATAAATGTCAGAGATTTATAACGCTGTCAATCAGGGCTTGTGGGGCACAATCCGGTGCCTTATCGAGATGGTGAATCGGAGGCACAGCAGGCAGGATGCTGGCGAAGTCTAGCACTGAGTTGGTTCGTCAGCAGAACAGCGCGCTGGTGCTATCGGCACTCCGTCGCCGCGGTCCGATTGCCCATACCGAGATCGCGGACGCGACAGGCCTCGCATCCGGGACCATCTCCGCCATCACCAATGAGCTCGAAGCCGGCGGCATTATCGAGAAGATCGAACAGCAGCCCCCAAGTGGCCGCGGGCGCCCGAGGGTGTTGTTCAGTCCGCGGCGCAGTTGCGGTTATGTCATCACCATCAGCATCTCGTCTGACGCCGTGCAGTACTCGCTGGTAGATTACGCCGGCACTTTGCTGGACCGCTTCAGCGAGCCGCGGGAGCAGGGTGGGCCGAGCGCCTTTGTTGCCTCCTTGTCGACAGCGATTAACAGGGTTCTGCAGCGTTCCCGCATCAGTGCCGACAACGTCATGCTTGTTTCGATCAGCAGCAAGGGACTCGTGCATCGCACGGAGCCGGTGCTAACCTGGTCGCCTGTCTATGGATCTGATGCGATCGATTTCGCGCAAGCTCTGGCAAAGGATTGGTCGGCAAAGGTCAGCCTCAATAACGAGACCCTGCTTGTCGCGAGTGCACTGCTGGAGCGCGAGACGCGGACGTCAGCGAGCGCCGAGGCTGCGGTTGCGGCGCTGTCGCTTGGCCATAGCATCGGGCTCGGCATTGGCCGCGCGGGCGCGACCGGTGGCCGGGAGGTCAGCGCTCCGAACTTTGGTCACATGCTGCACGTGCCGAATGGCGCCGTCTGCCGTTGTGGCTCAAGAGGCTGTGTCGAGGCCTATGCGGGGTTCTATGCAATTCTGCGGACGGCCTTCGAGGTGCCGATCGACACGGTGCCGGCGAAGTTCGTGCCGCTCAACGAGATTGACAAGATCGCGGGGCATGCTCGACAAGCCAACCGCAACGCCAAGTTCGCTTTCCGGCAGGCCGGCGTCGCGATCGGCAACGGCCTGTCGCGCTTGCTCAGCCTTCATGGACACATGCCGGTGGTGATCACCGGTCCCGGCGTTCGATATTACGATCTGCTTGAGGAAGGCCTGCGCGAGGGGTTGGCCGAAAGTCATTCGGTTCGGCTCGGCGGGATGCCGGAACTGAGGGTGATGACCGACGAGCAGTCGCTGCTGTTCGAGGGACACCTCAGCTACGCCTTCTCGCTTCTCGACCAGACCGTTTCCGGCTCGCGCGAACGTCGCAAGGCCGGATCTTTGTGAGACAATATTGATTTCGAAAGGAGGAGGGCAGATGAACAGGCTCGCAGTGGTCACGGGCGGGAGTACAGGAATAGGTCGCTGCCTCGTCAAGGCATTTGCATCATCGGGATATTCAGTGGCGTTCAGTTATGTCGCCACCGGCACCGCTGCAGCCGATGTTGTTCACGAGGTGGAAGATGAAGGTGGTCACGCGCTTGGGCTTGAATGTGATGTCGGCTTGGCCAAGGAAGTTAACGCCTTCTTCGAAAAGGTAACGTCCTGGTTCGGCGCCGCTCCCGATGTGCTTGTAAACAACGCCGGTGTGCAGACATGGTCTTCGCTGCTGGAACTCGATGAAGCGTCCTGGGACCGCGTCATCAGCACCAATCTCAAGGGCTGTTTCCTCAACATACAAGTGGCGGCCCGATTGATGATCGCGGATAACAAGAAAGGGACGATCGTCAATATCGGGTCTGGATGCAACAAGCTGGCGTTTCCGAAGCTTGTTGACTACACCGCGTCCAAAGGCGGGATCGAGCAGCTCACAAAGGTCTCCGCCGCCGAACTTGGTCCCTACGGCATCACCGTCAATTGCATCGCGCCGGGCGCGATCGTTACCGAACGCACTCTGGAGGAAGCGCCCGACTATCCGCAGACCTGGAGTGCGATTACGCCGCTCCGTCGCGTCGGCACGCCAGAAGATATCGCAGGACCTGTTCTGTTTCTGGCAACACCCGCTGCGTCCTTCATCACCGGACAGACGATCTGGGTGGATGGCGGCCTGTTCACTCAGGCGCCGTGGCCGTACTAGAGCCCGATGACGGGCGGGAAGGCAAAAAAAAGGGCTCACGGTTGCCCGGAGCCCATAAAGTGTGAAGGTTAAAGAACCTCCAGAGGGGAACAGCAGATAGCGGCACTGGGAGGAAACCGCTGATGTGCATCTGCTGAGGGCCTTGTGCTCCTTTTTTGACCAGAAGGAAAACATTTATTGTGCAGTGCAGCTATGTGACCTGCGCATTGCTCGACCCGCGCGTGCCGGTGCCGAAGTAAGTTGCACCCGGCGTTGAACCCGCTACATTGAAACCGGCTATTGAACCAGCTTGGGAGGAGCATTTCATGAGACGGATGTGGCCGGAGGAGTACAACTTCTTACTGGATCATGCTGAAGAGGTGACGATCGATGTTCCTCACGCTCCCGAAGCGAGTGGTTCAGCCAACCCGGTAACGCGGCGACAGGCGCTCAGGGTACGGTTGCTCCAGCAGGATTACGAGCGGATCTGGCCCTTGGCTGATACGCGTTTTAGGCTTGGAGGCAGGTTTGCCGGCAAGGCAATCACCATGATCGTCAACAATCCACTTTATCATCAGTGGCATCCGGCAGACGATGGATCACAGGGCGAAACCGCAGATCCGGTCAAGCTGCCGGTGACCAAGCATGTGGTGGTGCATTTCCTTCTGGATGATGTGCGGGAAGCTGCTCCGGCCTGACGAAAAGGCTGGCCGACGCTTACTTCATCATCCGGTCCTTGAAGCGTGCATGCGCGAGCGCGGCGGATGCGACGATCGGCGTGAAGGCGTGGAAGGGTAGCGGTCGGGCTTTAACTGTGGGAACGGGAAGTGTTTCGAGCGGCTCGCCGAGTGCGGCGCGCGCCAGGACACGACCGAGCTGCGCCGTCATCGCGATGCCCCGGCCGTTGCAGCCGATGCCGCCGAAGAAGCCACGACCAAACTCGTGGAGGCGCGGCAGGAAGTCCGGCGTCATGGCTGCCACGCCGGTCCAGACGATTTCCACGCCCGGATGCTGTTCCAGCCTCAGTTCGGATACCAGGCGATCTACCACCGCCTTTCCAATCCGCTCGAAGGCACCGACTGGAATAACGGCCATGCCGCCGCTGATCAGCCGGTTGTCGCGGTCCAGGCGATAGGTGAACAGGTTGGAGCGTGTGTCACCGACGGGGCGGTGGTTTGGCGAGATGCGCTCGACCGTCTCGCGCGGCAGCGGACGCGTTGCGACCTGGTAAACGCGCAGGGGCACAGTCGTGCGACCGAGCCGACCCGCGGCACCGGTCGTAAATGCGTTGGTGCAAAGAAGGACCGCACCAGCCTGGATGACGCCGCCGGTGAAGATGACTGTCCAGCCGCCACTGGTTTGACGAACATCTCGCACCTCGGCGCCTTCGCGGATCACACCGCCGTGGCGCTTCACCGCCTCGGCGAGGCCCATCGCATAGTTCAACGGATGGATGGTGCCGCCCGACTCATCCAGAAGCCCTCCGGAGTAGATCGACAAGCTGGTTTGCTGCTCGACTTCCTGGGGCGATAGAAACCTGACAGGGCGACCGAGGGCCTGCCAGTCCGCCGTACGTTTGCGCAGGAGATCGGCCGTTGCCGTGCCATAGGCCGGCTGCAGCCAGCCGACTTGGTTGGCGTCGCAGGATATCTGCTCTTCGCGGATGGTGGAGAACACGGTGTCCGCCCCCTCGCCAACCAGCCTCAGAAGCGCATCCGCCTTGCCGCGGGGCAGCTTCTGGTAGACTGTTGCCGGATCCGCCTTTGCGAAATTCGGAACGACGAAACCGGCGTTCACGCCCGTCGCACCCGCGCCGATATAACTCGCCTCAAGCACCACCGCAGTCTTGCCGCTCTTGGCGATTTCACGTGCGGCGGTAAGTCCGGTAAAGCCGGCGCCGATGATGACGACATCCGCCGTTCTCGGAATGGAAGCGGTTTCAAGAGCCGGTGCCGGATTGGCAGTCAGGGTCCAAAGCGTCTTCTGTCGGTGAGCTTGCATCGAAATATCCTTCACGCGCCAACACGCGATACGTCAATCCCAGACATAGCTGAGCGAGATCTTTTGATCAAATGGAACTTTGTGAGAGGGTGGGGGAGGTTGTCTTGTGATGTAAGGGACCAGGACGGGTCCGTTTGTCCAAAATTAAGTCCAGGTTGGCAAAGAGCGCGTGAGGCCGCAAATCTCTGGTTATCTTCTGTCGTCGACTCTAGACAAGCGAAGCCGCAACGGCATTATGCGCCGTCAGGGACGGAGAGCAGATGCCTTATTATCTTGTGACGCAGACCTCGCTTGTGGAGGCAAATGATGAGGTGGCTGCGGCACGGCAGGTGGCTGACACTTTGCAGAATGCGCGCAGCATCAACTTCACGGTGAAGTTCGACGAGAGCTCGGTTCATCAGATCAAGGTAAATAGGCCGAAACCGGCGAAGCCTGTTACTCCCGATCTCCCCGCGGAGGAACTGAAGGCTCCCTTGGTTGCGGCCAAGGAGGCTGAGACTTCAGGCGCAGTCGATCCCGGTCAACGCAGCGCTCCGGAATCGCCATTATATGTGGTGGGTGGAGCGCTGTTTGTGTCGGGCCTGGTTGTCGGGCTGTTTGCCCACATGCTCGTCTCGTGAGGTGGGCGCGGCAGTGACCTGCAGGCGCCGCGCCGCGAGAGCTTTAGCGGTGCGTCAAGCCTTATATTTCTGCACCGCTCCGGGCAACTTGCTCCAGTCGGCATACCAGGTATCGAAGAGCTTCAACTGCGCTTCGACATAGCCGCGCTGACTGTCGCTCAGGACATCCGTCTCGACAAAGTTGAGGGCGTATTCCGGGTTACCCTTCAGCACCATCATGTGCTTGAAGTAGAGAACTAGATCCGGACCTTCATCGAAGGAGGACAGCACACCGAGTGCTTCTTCTAACTCCTTTGCCCGCAGCCGTGCATCGGCATCGCCGCCGGCAGCGCCCTTCGCCAGGTTGCAGAGGTGCAGCACTTCCTTTGGCAGCACGTTGCCGATGCCGGTGATGGCACCGGTAGCCCCGCAATTGACATAGCCGTGATAGACTGCGGTATCGACGCCGATCATCAGGCTGACGTCATCGTCCCGGCTGGTGATGTGTTCGGCCGCATAACGCATGTCTGCCGGTCCGCCGAATTCCTTGAAACCTACGAGGTTCGGGTGCTCCGCCCGAAGCGCAAAGAAAAGGTCAGCGCGGGTGGCAAAGCCGTAATACGGACTGTTGTAGATGACGGCGGGCAGATCGGGCGCTGCGGAAAGGATCGCTTTGAAATGGGCCTTTTGTGCCGAAATGACGGAGCCGCGCGACAGAACGCGGGGAATGACCATCAAGCCTTGTGCGCCAACTTTTTGGGCGTGTGCTGCGAGTGCCACTGCGGAGGCCGAGTTGATGGCGCCGGTGCCCACGATGACGGGGATGCCGGCCTGGCCCAGCCGCTCTACGCCCTCCATGCGCTGCGCATCAGTCAGGAGCGGCCAGTCCCCCATTGAGCCGCAATAAACGACGGCCGACATGCCGGCTGCGATGAGTTCCTTGGCCTTGGTGACGAGCGCGTCGAAGTCCGGCTTCCGATCGGCAGTGCAGGGCGTCATCAGCGCCGGAACAACTCCTGAAAAGATACTTGCTTTCATCTCTCGTCCTCAAGCTTAAGCGTTGTCATTGCGGCAGTAGACGTATAATGTAGATTTTATACATTTTGGGAGTCAAGCGGTTTCTGGCGCTTTGGAAGTTGGAAGATGGTGACGAAACTGAAGCACAAGACGTTGTCCGGGGCGCTTCTGGATGAGATCCGCCAAGCCATCCTGTCCGGGCAATACGCCAGCGGGTCGCAGCTGAGGCAGGATGCGCTTGCAGAGGCTTATGGCGTGAGCCGCATCCCGGTGCGTGAAGTGCTTTTGCAACTCGAGGCCGAGGGGTTGGTCAAGATCCTGCCGCAGCGGGGAGCGGTGGTCTCGGAGATTTCGCGCGAGGATATCGATGACGTCTTCGATCTCCGCATGATTCTCGAGCCGCGTCTGCTGCTGGCGTCTGCTCCGCTTCTCGATGAAGCTGATCTTTCCGCGCTTGATGTGCGCCAAGACAATTACGTCAAGGCAATTGCAACGGGGCAAAGGGACAATTACGGCCGCCTGAATGCCGAACTGCATATGGCGATTTACCATCGCGCAACGATGCCGAAGAGCCAGCAGATTGTCGCGTCCCTGCTGCAGACCAGCGACCGTTATACCCGCCTCCAGCTATCAAGCCAGGCGGCCATGGAAAAGGCGATGTCAGAACATGCTGAGATGATCCGCCTGATCAAGGCCCGCCGTTCCGATGAGGCAGCGGAACTTCTTAAACTTCATATTGGGTCCGTCAGGACGGACCTACTGAAGGTGCTCAATGGTAGCTGAGGCACGTTGTGCCTCAGCGCAAGCAGCCCGCTAAATCAGGCGGACTTCTGCTTGAGCGCCGTCACCTCAAGCTCGACCTTCATTTCTTCCATGGCAAAGCCGCAGACGATGGTCGTGTTGGTGGGGCGCGGGTCGGAGAAGGTCTCGCCAAGCACCTTGGAGACCGCCATCACATCTTCGCGGCTGGCGACATAGACGCGAACGCGCACGATATCCGAAAGTGACGAGCCAGCCTTCTCAAGCGTCGCTGCGATCGTCTTCAGACATTGGCGGGTCTGCTCGGCAGGATCTCTCGAGATCGTGCCGCCGCCTGCAAAATCATATCCGGCGGTGCCTGACACGAACACCCACGGGTCCTCCACGACGGCCCGGGAGTATCCGGCCATTTCCTCGAACCTAGAACCGGAGCTGATCGTCCACCGCGTTTTATCCGACATTTTTTTCTCCATGCATCTTGTTTGATCAAAAGATCAGCTTTAGTGTCTGCAGTCAAGGAACATAAAAGAGGAACAGTATGAGCATTGACGCCTTGTCGCCTGGCGGCAAGAGGAGATCCGGTCGCCTCGACATCCGAAATGCAGTGCGAAGCTTCAACGCTGTGCGCGCGGTAGATGGTGTAAGCTTCAGCGCCGAACCGGGCAAGATAACCGGCCTTATCGGCCCCAATGGCGCGGGCAAGACGACGCTGTTCAACGCTGTCGCCGGTGAGCTTGGTGTTGACAGTGGCGAGATCCGTCTGGACGACCAACGGATCGACGGCCTTCCGCCTCACAAGGTATTCTCAAAAGGCCTTGCGCGCACATTCCAGATCCCGCGCCCGTTCGGCGGCATGACCGTACTTGAGAACGTTATGCTCGTTCCGCCAGCCCAGCTTGGCGAACGCTTCTGGAATACGTGGCTGCGCCCCGGCGCTGTTGCCAGGGAAGAGAAGAAGAACCTTGAGAAGGCGCGTGCCATCATCGAATTCTGCGGTCTGACCAAGGTTGAGCGGCAGCTTGCGGGGGCCATTTCTGGCGGCCAGCAGAAGCTTGTGGAGCTCGCCCGCGCGCTGATGGCGGATCCGGCGATCATCCTGCTCGACGAGCCTGGCGCTGGCGTCAATCCCGCGCTTCTCGACACGATCGTGGATCGCATCGTCGAGCTCAATCAGAGGGGCATGACCTTTCTGGTCATCGAACACAACATGGATTTCATCATGTCCTTGTGTGACAAGGTCGTGGTCATGGCGGCAGGCAAGGTCATCGCCGAGGGCCTGCCAGAAGACGTCCGCGCCGACAAGTCGGTTGTCGAAGCCTATCTGGGAGGTGCAGCCGCATGACGACCGCGCTTCTACAAGTCTCTGACATCACCGCAGGCTATCGCCCGGATCTCCCCATCCTTCACGGTGTTTCCGTCTCTGTATCGGGAGCCGAAATGGTGACCATCATTGGTCCGAACGGCGCGGGTAAATCCACGCTCGTGAAGGCAATCGCCGGGCTCGTGCCAATCTCGTCCGGTACGGTCAGCGTTGCCGGGTCGAACGTCACGAACCTGCTGACCCACAAGTTGGCGACCGCTTCGATCGCCTACGTGCCACAGACGGCGAATGTCTTCACAACGCTGACGATCGACGAGAACCTGAAGCTTGGGGCTTCAACGCTTTCCAAGGCGGAAGGTGCGCGCCGCGTCGCCATGGCCTACGAAAATTTTCCGGTGCTCCAGAAGTACCGTAGCCACAAGGCCAAGGTGCTGTCTGGCGGACAAAGGCAGACGCTCGCTGTGGCGCGCGCGCTGCTGACCGAGCCTCGACTGTTGATGCTCGACGAACCGAGCGCTGGCCTTTCTCCGCTGATGGTGAGCGAAGTGTTCGAGCGCCTGAAGTCTCTCGTTTCCACCGGAGTTGCCATTCTGATGGTCGAGCAAAACGTCAAGGCGGCGCTCGCCATCTCCGATCGCACCTATGTGCTGGCCGAAGGTCGCAACCGTATCGACGGACCATCATCCGAACTTGCAGGCGACAGCCAGGTCGCCACCATCTATCTCGGCGCTGGGGGGCGTAAACGTTAATGCTGCAGGCTCTCGCAGACGGTATCCTTACCGGATCGATCATCGCGCTTGGCGCAATCGGTCTCACGCTCACCATGGGCATTCTCCGCTTCGCCAATTTCGCGCATGCGGAACTGATCACCTGGGGCGCCTACATGGCGCTCGGCGTCCTCGCCATCACCGGGGTCTTCGCCGGCCCGATCGGGCCCTTCTCCTTCGGTCTCCCGCTGATCCTGGCGACGCTTGTTGCCGCGGCCCTGACCGCAGCGCTGGCGTTGGTGGTAGACTACCTCGTGTTCCGGCCGCTCCGCAGCCACACCAACCACATGACCGTGGTGTTCTCCTCGTTCGGTGTGTCCCTGCTGGTGCGCATGGTGATCCTGCTGATCTTCGGCGGCAGCGCTGAATATTATTCGGATGAGTTGCAGATTGCCGTTCGGCTGATGCCCGGGCTGCGCGTCATGCCGGACCACCTCTTCACGCTCGGCCTGACGCTGGTAATCGTGATCGCGCTGCATTTCTTCCTGCAGAGGACGCGGCTTGGTCTCTCCATGCGTGCTTTGGCGGAGAACCCTGACCTGGTCCGGATCAACGGTATCGACACCCGCACGGTGGTGCGCTGGACCTGGATCATTGGCGCCGCTCTCGCCGCCGTTGCCGGTGTTCTCTACGGCATGACTGTTCAGCTTCGTCCGGAAATCGGCTTCCAACTGCTCCTGCCGTTGTTTGCCGCCGCGATCCTTGGTGGCGTCGGCAACGTCTTCGGTGCCGTCGTCGGCGGACTGATTGTCGGCCTGGCGGAGTCGTTCTCGGTTCTCTTCATCCCGGCTGGTTACAAGATGGCGGTTCCTTTCATCATCCTGCTGGGGGTTCTTTATGTTCGGCCGAGCGGTCTGTTTGGCGGAATGCGCGGAGGTGCGAAATGAGCGGTTACATCGCTTACCTGGTTTTCTTTCTCATCGTCGCGCTGACCTATTCGATCGTCGTGATGGGATTGAACCTGCAATGGGGCTTCACCGGCCTCTTCAACGCCGGTGTTGTAGGCTTCTTCGCGATCGGCGCCTACGGTACGGCAGTGCTCACCGGGCCCGACCGTGCTGAACTCATCGGCGGCTTTGGGCTGCCGTTCCCCGTCGGCGTCATCGGCGGCATGATCCTGTCAACACTGGCGGCTCTTGTCGTCGGTCTCGCGACATTGAGACTGCGCGAGGAATATCTGGCGATCTCGACCTTCGGCATCGCGATCAGCATTCAGCTGGTGGCGCTCAACTTCGACACCCTGACAGGCGGCGCGCAGGGTCTCACCGGCATCCCGCGACCGCTGTTTGCAACCTTCGGATCTCCGGGCGCCTATAACCTCTTCTACCTTGGCCTCGTCGCCACCGTTGCCGCCGTTGTTTACTTCGGGCTTCAGGCAGCACTGCATTCTCCATGGGGCCGGCTGCTGAAGGCAATCCGCGAAGATGAAACAGCCGCGGCGTCGCTCGGCAAGAACCCGGCAATGGTCCGCCTGCAAGCCTTCGTCCTCGGCTCTACCCTGATGGGACTCGCTGGTGGTCTTTACGTCGGCTTTATCGGTTATGTCAGCCCGATGGACTTCCTGCCGATCCTGACCTTCCAGATCTGGGCGATGCTGATTGTCGGCGGCAGCGGCAACAACCGCGGCGCGATTGTCGGAGCCGTCGGTGTCTGGGCGCTATGGACCATGAGCGGCTTTGCAATCAGCCGACTGCTGCCGGTGGAGTACCAGAGCCAGGGGGGCGCGATCCAGGTCATCATCATCGGCCTGCTGATCGTGCTGACACTGCTCTTCCGTCCGCGCGGTCTGATTGGGGAAGCCCAGTCCGTCTCCCGGCACGTGTCCTGACACGTGCCACCGGTCGGCCCGCAGACGCAGCCCGTCTTTCCCTCAGAGACAACTGCCCTACGCCGACCCCCAACCTTCAAGAAGAATAGCCAGCATCATCAACCGCTTCATAAAAGCAAGGGAACAGCAACCATGAAGAAAATGCTTCTATCGAGTGTCTTCGGTCTCGGCCTGATGGCAGGCGCCATGCCGGCCGCTGCCCAAACCGCTTCCTGCGAAATCCCCGTCGGCGCCGTGCTGTCGATCACCGGCTCGATCGCCGCCATCGGCAAGGCCATCGGCGACGCCGGCCAGCTCGCCGTTGACCAGTTCAACGAAGCCGGCGGTGTTGCTGGCTGTACCGCCAAATACGTTCTTCGCGACGACCAGGGTTCGCCGAACGTTGGCGTCGACGCAGCCAAGACGTTGGTTGAAATCGAGAAGGCGCCGATCGTTCTCGGTGCCATCCAGTCGGGTGTGACGATGCCGATCCTGACCTCGGTGACGGTGCCGGGCAAGGTCGTGCAAATCTCCTGCTGCTCGTCGGCTCCGAGCTTCACCCAGCTTGCCCAGGAAGGCGGCACCGACGGCTATTGGTTCCGCACGCTGCCTACCGACCGTCCGCAGGGCGTGGTAATGGCCAACATCGCGAAGGCCAAGGATTACAAGAAGATCGCCGTGATCTACGTTAACTCTGACTATGGCGTTTCCCTTGCACGTTCGTTCAAGGCCTCGTTTGAGAAGCTCGGCGGCACCGTCACCAGCATGACGGCGTACAACCAGGAACAGGCTTCCTACCGCGCCGAAGTCAACTCCGCCATGCAGGGTGATCCGGACTCACTCTTCCTCATTGCATTCCCGGCTGACGGTGCAACGGCGCTGCGCGAATGGATCTCCTTCGGTGGCACGCAGAACCTGCTGCTCAGCAACGCGCTACGTGCCGACGAATTTGTTAAGTCGGTTGGTGCGAAGTTCCTGACCAATGCGGTTGGTATCGACAACGCCCAGACCGAAGGTCCTTCGGTTGAAGCCTTCAACAAGGCTTGGGAGGCGAAGTTCGGCCAGGCTCCGAACGGCCCAGGCCTGCACACGATGTATGACGCCGCAGCCGTCGCGCTGCTCGCCATGGAAAAGGCTGGCAAGCCGGATGGCACTGCGATCCGCGACAACATCCGCGAGATCACGCAGGGCGATGGCGAAGTGATCTATCCGGGTCCGGAAGGTTTCAAGAAGGCCAAGGAACTGATCAAGGCCGGCAAGCCGATCCGCTACGAAGGTGCAACCGGCCCGATCTCGTTCGACGCGAACGGCGACGTGACCGGCCCTTACCTCATCTGGGGCGTTGCGGATGGCAAGCTGACCACCGTCGAGACGTGGGACAAGATGCGCGTCGCGGACGCGATCGCAGAACTCGACAAGTGAAACTCTTCCGGGCGCGGCGGTAATTGCCGCCGCGCCAGTTCCCTCAAGCGAGAAGTCCCATCTGACGGCGGACCGATCGATTGAGTTCGTTTTCCGGCTCTGCCAGTGCCTCGGTGAGTACGGTTATGTGATTGGTTCGAGGCGCTATCTCTAGCGAAACCGGGTATTTCTCCTGATGGCAGTGGCGAGCGAACAATTCGGACTGACGGTGGAACTCCTCCGTTTCGTCGCCGCCCAAGGTGACGATCATCGGTGCTGCCAGATCATATGGGCGGCGCAGCGGGCTGAAGGCAGAGACTTCTTCGGGCGTCAGGCTCAGGAAGTCATCCTGGAAAGATCGGGTGACCGGCTCGATGTCGTATATTCCGCTGACTGCAGTGACACCCTTGATGGCGTCTTCGGCAAGGCCCGACCGGAGCAACAGCGGACGATCGGCGAGTTCGGCGACAAGATGGCCGCCGGCCGAGTTGCCGGAAATGAAGATGCGGGACGGGTCGCCGCCGTAGTTTGCACAGTTGGCGTGCGTCCAGACCAGCGCTTGGCGGCAAGCCTCCACCAGTTCAGACAGCCGGGTTTGCGGCATCAGCGGGTAATCGATCACAACCAGCATCGCGCCGAACGGCACGAAGCCTCGTGCCAGGAAGCTGAAGAGATCCGCGTCGAGCGAACGCCAGAATCCGCCGTGGATGAAGAATTGAACCGGCGCAGGATCATCGGCGCCCTCGGCGGGGAAGATGTTGAGGGTCCGTCCGGGGCCATCACCATAGGGGAGCTTCCGGTGAACAGCAAAACGAGCAAGCGCAGCATCCGCCGCCGCCTGCCGTTGTTCGAAAACGGTCTCCAGATTGGAAACACTGTCGAGGCTGAATTGAGCATCCATATCACGAAGCATTGAATTCTCCTGGCTTTTCGCCAACCCAATCATACGCGATGCGCAATACTGATCAAATGCTCAAGATGCAGTCGCAGCAATAAAAAACAGATGAGGAACCCTTATGGTCCGTTTAGCACGCCGCATCACCCAGACATCGAAAAAGAGCTTCGGCATGTATGCCAAGGCCGCCGCCATGGCGGGGGAGGGGCGTGACCTCATCCATCTTGAGCTGGGCCGGCCATTCCACGACACACCGGACCATATCAAAGAAGCGACCATTGCAGCGCTTCGCCGCGGCGAAGTGCATTACAGCGATCTGCAGGGCCTGCCGCAACTGCGCGAAGCTCTAGCTGCCAAGCTCCGTGACTATAATGGCATGGACGTCACGGCGGGCGAGATCATCGTCACCAACGGCCTGACGCAGGCGTCGTTCGCCGCTTTCATGGCGCTCATCGACGACGGTGATGAGGCGATCCTTCTTGAACCATACTACCCCCAGCATCTGGGCAAGATCGAGATGGCGGGCGGCAAGGCCGTGATTGCGCCGCTCGACAAGGAAAGCGGCTTCCAGATCCGCAAGGACTTGATCGAGGCTCGCATCACGCCTGCAACGCGTATGATTGTGCTCGTGAACCCAGTCAACCCGACGGGTCGTGTCTATTCACGCGACGAACTGCAGATTGTTGCAGATCTCGCGATCAAGCATGATCTCGTCGTGCTCTCCGACGAGGTGTATGAGCACATTCTTTTCGATGGTGCAGAACATGTCAGCATCGCGTCGCTGCCGGGCATGAAAGAGCGCACGGTCAGCATGTACGCCTTCACCAAGGCCTACGCGATGGATGGGTGGCGCCTTGGCTACATTGCCGCGGACGCGAGCCTGATCCCCGGTCTGCTGAAGGTGACCGCGACGGAGGTCACGCACGTCAATACCTTCATCCAGCATGGTGCGCTTGCTGCGGTCACCGGGCCTGCCTCGGCGCTCGAGTACATGGTCAACGATGACCTGAAGAAGCGCGATCTTGTGGTGTCGCGCCTCAACCAGATGCCGGGCGTCACCTGCGCGCGGCCTGAGGGCACGATCTATGCGTTCCCTGACATCAGTGGCACCGGCTTGAAGTCGCAAGAAGCGGCAGACCTCATTCTTGAAAAAACCGGGGTGGTCGTCGAGGCTGGCAGCTTCTACGGCAACCTCGGCGAAGGCCATCTCCGCGTCTGCTTCGGCTCGGAAAGCATCGAGCGGATCGACGAGGCGATGACACGCCTGTCGTCCTTCTTCAATCAGTTGTAACCGGGTTCGTTCCCTGCTCACCGCGGACATCGATCACTGCCGGAGGGGCTGAAACCTCCTTCGGCCGTTTTATTATGCTTGATAGAGTCGGCGGATTATGACGGCAGGATCAGGCTGTCTTTACTTTCGCAAGCGGCGGGGTCTTAACTTCCTTCGACAGGTCGAGATCGAAATGGCAGCGGAACATGCCGCCCTCTAGCGTAGCTTTTCGAGGCGGTGCTGCCGTGCGGCACACATCTTGTGCGAACGGACAGCGCGTATGGAAGCGACAGCCGGCCGGCGGGAAGGCCGGATTGGGTAGTTCGCCGGCGATCGGGTGCAAGGACCGATCGCTCGTATCCATGTTCGGGGCAGCGTCGATCAGAAGTCGCGTGTAGGGGTGTTTCGGCTTGCGAAAAAGCTGTTCGGCCGATGCCTCCTCGACAAGTTCGCCGAGATACATGACGCCGATGCGATCGGCCATGATCCGCACGACCGAGAGGTTATGCGTGATGAACAGGCTCGTCAGGCCGAGGTTCTTTTGCAGGTCGCGCAACAGGTTCAAGATCTGGGCCTGAACCGAGACGTCCAGCGCGGATGTCGGTTCATCGAGGATCAAGAACTGCGGTTCGCCGGCCAGTGCGCGCGCAATGCTGATACGCTGGCGTTGCCCACCTGAAAACTCCTGCGGATACTTTTCCGCATCCGTCGGAGAGAGACCCACTTGCACCAGTAGTTCGTCAACCCGGGCGCGAATTGCTGCCCTGCCACGGCGCAGCCTGTGGACCTTGATCGGCTCGGCGATGATGTCTTCGATCGTCCAGCGGCCGTTAAGGGACGAGTATGGATCCTGGAAGATCATCTGCAGACGCGGCGTCTTTCCTGCCGGGTCCTTGCGAAAGACGATGTCGCCTTGCGTCGGCGCCATCAGCCCCGAGACGAGCCGGGCCAGCGTCGATTTTCCGCAGCCGCTTTCTCCAACCAGACCGACGGTTTCGCCCTCGGAAATCACCAGGCTGACATCGCTCACGGCCTTGGTGCCGCCCTCTTCCATCTTCCGGATCCGTTCGATCAGGCTCTGGTTGCGGCGGTAGACCTTACTGACATGGTCAAGAACTAGGAATGGGGTCTGGCTGGTCATGCCACGTCCCTTTCCAAAGGATGAAAACAGGAGAAAGCAGAGCTTTCCTGCGTCACGAGCGGCGGCACGACCGATCGGCAGTCAGACTGCGCGCGGGAACATCTGGGGTTGAAGGCGCAGCCGGGTGGAACGGCACCCAGCCCCGGCATCGCTCCAGGGATCTGGTCCAGTTGCACGCCACCATCAGCTGTCGGCATAGGCGTCGCGCGGATGAGCCCGCGCGTATAAGGATGACTTGGATTGGCAAACAGTTCAGCGACCGGGCTGATCTCCGCAACGCGCCCCGCGTAGAGCACAGCGACCCGGTCCGCCATCTTCGCGATGACTCCCAAATCATGCGTAATCAGCATCATGCTGACCTCGCTCTCCCGATGCAGGTCGCGCATCAACTGCAGGATATGCGCCTGGACCGATACGTCCAATGCCGTTGTCGGTTCGTCGGCAATCACAAGCGAGGGGTTGGCGCAAAGCGCCAGCGCGATGACGATGCGTTGCCTCATTCCGCCGGAAAGCTGGTGCGGGTAACGCTTGAACTGGACGTCGGGGTTCGGCAAGCCAACGCGGGCGATCCAGTCGAGGGCACGGCGTTTGGTTTCGTTTCCGCCGAGCCTCAGGTGCGTCTCGATCGCGTCACAGAGCTGCCGGCCGATGGTTATGACCGGATTAAGGCTTGTCATCGGGTCCTGGAAGATGAAGCCGATCTTGCCGCCGCGCACGCGCCGCATTTCTTTTGGCGAAAGCTGGTCTAGCCGGTCGCCGTTCAGACTGATCGTGCCACCGGTGCGCTTCAACGGGGGAACGAGAAGATCGATGATCGCCGCTCCAGTGATCGACTTGCCGGCGCCGGATTCTCCAACCACGCCCAGCACTTCACCCGGGTTAACGGAGAACGAGACCTTGTCGAGGGCTGTGATCGGGCGGCCGTCACGATTGATGGTGACGGTCAGATCGCGAACGTCAAGCAAAGGTGTTGTCATGAGCGGCCCCTGAGGCGCGGATTGTATACGTCGCGCAGATGGTCTCCGAGGATGTTGACCGAAACGACAAACAGGACGAGCACGAGGCACGGCCAGACCGAAATCCACCATTCGCCGGACTGCAGGAAGTTGTTTCCGTTGCGGATCAAGGTGCCGAGCGAAGGCGTTGTAACGGGAATCCCGATACCGAGGAAGCTCAACGTCGCTTCGGTGATGATCGCGATGCCGAGGTTGATCGTGGCGATGACCAGTACCGGCGCCATCACGTTCGGCAGGATGTGCAGTACGATGATGGAGAGATTGCTGCGGCCAGTAATGCGTGCCGCAGACACATAATCCTGGTCCCGCTCGATCATGACAGAAGATCGGATCGTGCGCGCATACTGCACCCAAAAGGCGATGCCGATTGATAGAACCACAATGGTGATGGCGGTCGTGACGCTGCGCTGGGCACCGAGAGCCGCGCGTGCTGCGCCGTCGATGATCATGGCGAGGAGGAGTGCCGGATAGGCAAGCTGGACATCTGCCACACGCATGATGAACGCATCCACCTTGCCGCCAACGAAGCCGGCAATGAGACCGAGTCCGCCGCCCAGCACGAGGCCGATCACCACCGACAAGATGCCGACGAAGATCGAGGTGCGCATACCGTAGGCCATCGCCGTCAGTAGGTTCCGGCCCTGATCGTCCGTGCCTAGAGGGAAATCGCTCATGCCTTCCTCCATCCACATCGGCGGGATGAACGAGTCGAGCACTGACATGCCGGCAAACTCGAACGGGTTCTGGGAAAAGAGAGGCGTGACGAAAGCGTAAACGAACATCAGGAGAATGACGATTGCGCAAAGCGTTGCACCCGGTGCGTGACATATGGCGTGAAAAAGCTTCGAGAGGCGGCTGCGGCGTGGCCGCACAGCTGACGGTGTGTTGACGACAGACGTCATGACTGCCTCCTTAGAACGCGGGCATCGACCACCGGATACAGCAGCTCCACGACCAGGTTGATGACCATGAAGACAACGCCGACGAAGATCAGGTAGATGGCGATGACGGGAATATCCGCCGCCTGGATCGACTGCAGGAAGAGCGAGCCGAGGCCCGGCCAGGCGAAGACGTTCTCGGTCACGACCGAGAAGGCGATGATATTGCCAAGCTGCAAACCGAGCATGGTAATCACCGGCAGGAGCGTGTTCTTGATGGCGTAGACATACCAGATCCGCGCTTCGGAAAGCCCGCGGGCGCGCGCAAAGCGAATATGCTCGCTTTGCCCAACCTCCATCAACTGCGTGCGCAACATGCGGATGATGAAGGCGACCTGGAAGGTAGAGAGCGTCGCTGCCGGCAGGAGGATCGCCCGCCAGCCGGAGACGGACAGGAGGCCGGTGCTCCAGAAGCCGATTTGCACCACGTCACCGCGCCCGAAGGACGGCAGCAATCCGAGCTGAACGGAAAAAACTGCAATTAGCAGCAGGCCCACCACGAAGTTCGGCAGCGTGATCCCCGCCGTTGAGATCAGCATGATGAAGCGGCCGAAGTAGGAGTTCGGGTTAACCCCGCAATAGATGCCTGCCGGGACCCCGACCGCAATAGTGATCAGCAGGCTGACGAAGGCAAGTTCGATCGTTGCCGGCATGCGCTCGAGGATCAGCTGCGAAACAGGGTCCTGCGTTCGGTAAGACAGGCCGAAATCGCCCTGGAGCAGGTTGCCCAGGAAGTGCAGGAAACGCGCTAGCAAAGGCTGGTCCAGGCCGAGCCTCGCCACCAGCTCCGCACGTTCTGTCACCGTCGCATCGGCAGACAGCAGCGCCGCCAATGGGTCGCCGATATTGGCGACCAGCAGGAAAGCGATGAAGCTGATCACCAGCAGGACGAAGGCGGTCTGGACGATCCGCGATGCGACGTAATTAAGCATTCAGAACCTCAGCAGCAGGTATCACCAAGCTGGTGGAGGAAGGCGACGCATTTCTCGAGTTCGGAAATAGCCACAGATTCATCCGGCTGATGTGCATCGGCGATGTCGCCGGGACCGATCACAACCGAGGGAACGCCAGCGAGCTGGAAGATTCCGGCCTCGGTACCGTAAGGGACGTAGCGAGGCTCCTTGCGCCCGAGCAGTGCCAAAAGTTCCCGCGCAAGCTCCGGATCATCATTCGGCTTCAAGCCAGGGATGCGGGCCTGCACGTCGAATATGACGCCGCACTCTGGATCTACCGCCTTCATTGCCGGCTCTAGTTTTTCGGAAGCAAAGCGTTTCATCCGCTCCAGCACGGCGTAATCGCTTTCGCCGGGCACAAGCCGCATCTCCCAGAAGAACTCGCAGCTCTCCGAAACGATGTTCCCGTGCAGGCCGCCCTTGATGAGGTTGACCTGGATAGTGGAATAAGGTGGATCGAGCCCTTCGAATGTCGGACCGTTGCGCATGTCTTCGCGGATGCGGTTGATCTCGGCGATCATGTCGCCGGCAGCCATCACCGCATTCACGTAACGATCCGGCTGCGAAGAATGACCTGGCTTGCCCTTGATCCGGCACCAGCCGATCATTCCGCCCTTGTGGGCAGCGATCATGTCCATGCTCGTGGCTTCGCCGATAACCGCCAATCGCGGCTTCAGGTCGCTCTGCCCAACCCATTCCGCCATGGACCCCACGCCCGTGCAGCCAACTTCTTCATCATAGGAGAATGCGAGGTGGATGGGCTTGGTCAGCTTCTTGGCTGTGATACCCGGCAGGGCTGCCAGGCAGCACGCAAGGAAGCCTTTCATGTCGGTCGCGCCACGGCCGATCAGCCTGTCGTTCTGCTCGCGGAGTGCCCAAGGGTCACCCGTCCACGCCTGGCCTTCAGTCGGTACCACATCGGTATGTCCGCTGAAGATGATGCCGCCGGGTGCTTCTGGCCCAATGGAGACCAGGAGGTTGGCCTTGTCGCCTTCCGGGCTGGGGAAGCGTCGCACGCGCCCGCCGTACCGGGCCGTCTGCTCCTCGACATAATCGAGGAGCTCCAGGTTCGACACAGCGCTGACGGTTGGGAAGGAGACGAGGGTTGCGAGCTGCTTGGTAACGTCTGCTGCAATCGTCATTACTTCACCTTGAAATAGCGCAGAGGGTAGGCAAGGTCAGCCGGCTGGACGACCGTGACGTTGTCTTTCACGCCCCATAGAATGTTCAACTGGTGGAGCGGGATGAAGGCTGCATCGGCTTTGATCAGCCTGAAAGCGTCCTTGATCAGGCTGGAGCGCTTCTCCTGGTCGGTTTCCTTGCCGATGTCATCGATAAGCTTGTCGACCTCCGGGTTGGAATAGCCACCGATGTTGAAGGCGCCGAGCCCGCTTTTCGGATCCCGCGTCGCTGCGATCGAGGTCAGGAAGATGTGGGCGTCATAAGTATTCGGCGAATAGCCGAGCATGGCAAGGCTGGTATTGTATTCCGGCGGGTTGACCTGAGTTGCCCATTTCGCCGTTGGCTGAGCCCGCGGCTCAACCTTGATGTTGATGCGCGCCAGAGACGCCGCCACCGCAAGACATGTCGCCTCGTCGTTCATGAAGCGGTCGTTGGTGCAGTCAAGCGTGACGGAGAAGCCGTCTTCGTAACCTGCTTCCTTCATCAAGGCCTTCGCCTTGTCGAGATCCGGCTTGACCGGGGCGCCCAGCGTTTCGTCAAAGCCGTTCACCTCCTTGCCGATTGGTAGGCCAACGGGGACAGAAAAGTTGCGCATGATGCGTTTCTGGATGGCGCCGCTGTCCACAGCGATTTCCATCGCCTGGCGGACCTTCAGCTCCTTGAATGGATTCTTTGCCTTTTCGCTGCCGAAGATCAGGCTGTCACGCGCAACATCCGGCTGAATGTAGATGGTACGCAGGTCTGGCCCTGCCTTTACATGGAGCTTCGGATCCTTCTCGATACGGTCTGCATCTTGCGGAGGAACGCCATCGATCATGTCGACTTCGCCGGAGATCAGCGCGGAGACGCGGGTCGAGGGGTTGGCGATCACAAAGAAGGTGGCGTTGTCGATATTGCCCGTCTTCTTGTCCCACCAGTTTGGATTGCTCGCGAAGACAGTTTTGACGCCAGGATCGCGTTCTTTGATGACATAAGGGCCGGTGCCCATCGCGTTACGGTTCGCGAAGGTCTCGGTTGCGTTGTTGGCAGCGCCAGGCTGCACGGCATTATTCGCTTCGGCCCATTCCTTGTCCATGATGAACCAGTTCGTCAGCTGGTTCGGCAGGATCGGGTTCACAGCGCGTGTCGTGAAGCGGACCTTGAAGTCATCGACCTTTTCAACAGACGCAATTGAATTCAGGTTGGCCTTGATGCCGCCAGCCTGGCCGCGTGTCAGCGAAAACACGACGTCATCGGCCGTGAAAGGATTGCCGTTCGAGAACTTCACGTCCTTGCGGAGGTTGAACTCCCAAGTGGTGTCGTTGATCTGCTTCCAGTCAGTTGCCAGCGCCGGCTCGAGCTTCTGCTCCGCATCGCGTCGCACGAGCGGCTCATACACATTGGCCAGGACCGCGAAGATCAGCGTGTTGGAGACCGCGTGCGGATCAAGCGTGTACGCGTCCAGCGGGCCGGCGAACTTGAAGTCGGCGGCATGCGCGGCGCTTCCCGCGAACGGCGCGGCGATCGCAGCCGTGAACACGCCGAGCATTAATTGACGTTTTAGTTTGGAAAAGAGCAGCGACATCATGATCTCCCAGCTGTCGGCAAGTGCACGAAAGCCGAATCCATGTTCCGGACCGGCGTGAACTGCCCTTCTTCAGGTGCAGTTCGAAGTTCCCTTTATGCGGTGCCTTCTTTGAGGCTTGAGGAGACAATATGCGCTTTGGGAAAACATGCAAGCATGTTTGATCAAACGAGCAAGAAGTTTTGCCAAGCTACCGGAGATGACTCTGGAGAAGGCCGAGTCGTGCCGGCGCCCCGGGTGGGGGCGGGCCGCTAGATCGAAAGCACCTTGCCGGTGTTTAGAATGTTATCTGGATCCAACGCGCGCTTGATACGCGCCATCAGCTCAAGTTCTTCAGGTGAACGCGAGAGCTTGAGATAAGGCTTCTTCAGAAGTCCGATGCCGTGTTCTGCAGAGATTGTGCCGCCGTGCTCGGCGACAAAGCCGAAGACGAGCTTGGTGATCGCCTCGTGCGGCTGCTCGTCGCCCGCGGAGGGGATGTTGCAGACGATATGCAGGTTGCTATCGCCGATATGGCCGTAACTCAAAGCAATCGCATCTGGCCAGCGTGCCCTGATTGCCGCTTCGATCTGTTCAACTGCCTTGCCTGCCTTGCTTGTCGGCAAGCCTACGTCGAATGCAGTGAGCGGACCCATGAGCTTGCCATATTCGGAAACGCTGTCGCGCACCGCCCAGAGGTCGCGCGTCTCCCGTTCGGAGGAGGGCAGAACAGCATCCGTCACAGCGCCAGATTCAAGCGCTTCCGACAGCACCTGCTCTAGCAGCAGGCGATTTTCCGCCGCATCCCGGCCAGCCGTTTCGATTAGCACATAGATTCCGTGCGGATCGTTGAGCGCGCGGCGTAGGTGCGGCAGGCCTGAGGTCATGAAATCGTAGAAGCTTGGCCACATCACCTCAAACGAGGTCAGGGCAGAGCCCATACGCTGGCGCGCGTTTTTCAGCAGCGAGAGCAGCGAGGCGAAATCCGGGCAGCCGCAAAAGGCGCTGGCAAGCTCTGTCGGTTTTGCCTGCAGCCGCAAGACTGCACGGGTTATGATGCCAAGCGTGCCTTCGGAGCCAATGAAGAATTGCTTAAGGTCGTAGCCGGCATTGTTCTTCAGCATCTTGTTGAGGGAGGTAACGATAGTGCCGTCCGGGAGCACGACTTCGATCCCCAGCACATGCTCGCGTGCCATGCCGAAGCGGATCACGCGGTTGCCGCCGGCGTTGGTCGATAGATTGCCGCCGATCATGCAGGAGTCCCGGGCTCCGAGGTCGAGCCCCAAGAACAGTCCTGCGTCTTCGGCAGCCCGCTGCGCGACACCGAGCACAACACCGGCCTGCAGCGTCATCGTCGCCATGACGGTGTCGATCTCCTCGATCTCGTTCATGCGGTCGAGCGAAAGCGCGACGCCGCCTTCGATCGGCCTTGCACCGCCATTTAGTCCGGTCAGCCCACCTTGAGGCGTGACGGGAACTCTGAACTCGCTGCAAATACGCATCACCGCGGAGACCTGCTTCGTCGTCCGCGGCCTCACAAGCGCCCGTGGAGCCACAGGCGGAAGGCCTGCCCAGTCGTTGTAAAAGCGGCGCGGGATATCGTGACCGAATAAGACATCCTGGCCGAATTCGGCCGTCAGTGCTTCAGCAAAATGATCCTGCATGTCTGCTCCATCGGCACGGCATATCGAATGGCTCTCCATCCATTTCTATACGCCTCGACCCCGGGTGCAACTCCTCTTGAGACCCTCAAGGAAAGTTTTAAGACTAAACTTGTCTTTTTCGCTGGGCGGCCGGATACTGACGCAAAACATGCCCATCGGATGCCGCAAGCGCTTGGGTATCCGACACAACGAGGGGTCTAGTATGCGCTTTGCCTATCTTGCCTTCTTCAATAATACCGGGGACACGGAGCTTGCTGTCAGCAAGGAAGACGTGGAGACCGTTGCCGAAATCGTGCGGCTAACGCCTGGCCTGACGTCTGCCAATCTGTACACGCCGGAAGTCACCAAGGACATGTATAACAAGGATGAGCGGTCGCCGGTGTTCGGCATGCAACTGCACTTTGATGAGCTTTCGGAATTGGAAGATGCGATGGCGCCGGCTGGCCACCTGCAGCAGCTCGCTGCTTCCGGCGTGCTCTCAAGCATCCGCGGCGCGAAGGCAACCCAGCAAGCCATGTATGTCCGGCACTTTCCGGTAGACGACGCGGCGCTTGACGTCGAAAGGAATGGTAACCCGTGCTCCTATGTGGTGCATTACCAGGGGCCAGCGCAGGACCTGAACATCTGGATGCACCATTACGTCACTCACCACCCGCAGGTGATGCGGACCTTCCCTGGCATACGCAAGATCGAAGTTCTTTCGCGGATCGACTGGTGTGGCTTTCTGCCGTGGGAGCGGGTCAACCACATGCAGCGCAACCGGGTGATGTTCGATAATCCTGCCGCGCTACAGGCCGCATTGCAGTCCCCGGCTCGGGTGGCAATGCGTGAAGACTTCAAGACTTTCCCGCCATTCGAGGGCGGAAACTCGCATTTCCCGATGGAGACGCGGATCATCGCTCCCTGAATCTTCGGGTGCGAGACGCGATGCGGCTCGCACCATAGTCTCTAGCATATCTCCAGTTCGGGCGAGGTCTCCTCGATCGCCATGCTGCTCGATAAACGGTTCAGGTCTTCGGAGATCGCGACCGCTGCGGACTTGAGGATCGGGACGTAACGTTCGCGCGCCTCTTGGTCGGAGGCAAAAGCGGATTTGAAGTAGGTGAGACCCAGGCTCGCCAGTACCCGCCCATTCTTGGCGATGATCGGAACCGCAATGGTGTCCGAGTTCCTTGGTTCGACGGTTGGAGAGCGCGTCGCGTAACCGTTCTTACGCACGTGATTTAGTACGCGCAGGAGCTCCTCGCGGTGATGGCTGAGCGCATTCTCGGGATCATCCGACTTCTGCAGGATGTCGATCATCACATCCCGGTCCTCGGGCTCGAGGAAGGCGAGGTAAGCGAGCCCCATTCCACGGCTGAGCATGGAAAGACGCTTGTTCACCGTGCTGTGGAACGGCGACACCAGGCTGTCCGGCACCGTGCTGAAGCGCACGACGATGTCATGATATTCCGGCAGGCCAATCGCAACCGGCCATTTGTGCTTGCGGGTGATGGCGATCGCCCAAGCTCTTCCGGCCTCGACTACCAGCGGTCCCTTATGGAAACCCGAACTAAGGGACGTGACGAGCGCGCTCACCTGATATCCGCCCTGGCGGGTGTCGTTTTCCACGTAACCCGCTTCTTCGAGCGTGCGTAAGATTCGCACGAGGGTAGGCTTGGGCAGCTTTGTGCGCGCGTGAAGTTGCGCAATCGTGTTGATCGGTTGCTGGTTCAATTCTTGGAGCACGTTCATAGCGCGCTCAATGGCTCGAATGGTCATGGGTCCTCCTCCCAGACGCCCGCAGGACATTTCGGCCCGCGAAACGCTTCCGACGATAAGTTGTCGGCGCACCAAGTCAAGGTCTACGGCTGCCTTAGATACAGGGAGGACGATTCATGGCGACGGCAGACGATACCAAACGTAATCGGGAGGAGGTGCGCAGGCTGATCGCTGGCGTTGATGAAGCATTGGCCGCCAGCATCTTGCGCGGCGCGCTTGATCTCCATGTGCATTCAGGCCCGTCGACCATGCCACGACAAATCGATCACCTGCAGGCGGCGGAAGAAGCAGCCGCAGCGGGCATGCGCGGCCTCTTGTTCAAGGACCATCATTATTCGGTGGCACCGTTCATCCCGCTGATGGAGCGGGTGCTGGGTGATCGCGGCGTATCTATGTATAGCGGCCTTGTACTCAACAATTCGACAGGCGGTTTCAACCCGTTCGTGGTCGATGCGCAGTTGAAGATGGGCGCAAAGCTCATCTGGATGCCGACGGCCCAGGCTGCCAACCACGTTAGGAGCGCCCATCGGAAGGTGCGGCTCGCGTCGAACGTTGCGCTGAAGAGTTCGCCCCTGCTCAGCCCGGTCGATGCCTATGGCAACATCCTTGACGAGGTGAAGCAGATCCTCGACTCGATCGCGGAATTCGATGCCATCCTTTCGTCGGGCCACCTACACGTCTGGGAGATCTGGCGGCTGTTTGAGGAAGCCAAAAAGCGCGGCGTGAAGCGCCTGCTGATCAATCATCCGATGTACGGCCTGCATTTTACCTATGACGATATCCGCGACCTGGCGAACATGGGGGCACTCGTTGAGCAATCAGCTGGCATGTATGTCGACAGCCGCTTCAACGTCTACACGCCCCAAGAACTGAAGGAGCATATCCTGGCGGCCGGCGTCGAACATTCGTCGATCGGGTCTGACCTTGGGCAGGTGGATAATCCGTCACCGGTTGAAGGCATGCGGCAGGCGATCAAGCTCTGCCTTGCGCTCGGCTTTACCGAAGCAGAAGTGCGCACAATGGTGGCTGACAATCCTGCCCGTCTGGTAGGCTTGGCCGAGTGATACAGGGGCGGATGTGAGCTGGTGATAGTCATTGAGATCGAAAAGCCGGGCGGTCCGGAGGTTCTTAAGGTCGTTGATCGGCAACGGCGTCGTCCTGGCCCCGGAGAGGTACTGATACGGGTGATTGCGTCGGGCGTAAATCGGCCGGATGTCCAGCAACGGCGTGGACTTTACCCGCCGCCGCCGGGTGCCTCCGACATACCCGGTCTCGACGTCGCAGGCATCGTCGAGGAAGTCGGAGAGGGCGTAGAGACCTTGCAGGTCGGCACTCCCATCTGTGCCCTGGTGAACGGCGGTGGGTATGCCGAGCTCTGCCTTGCGCCGGCGGTGCAATGCATGCCGATCCCACGCGGCCTCAGCTTCATTGAAGGGGCATCGCTTCCCGAAGTCTTCTTCACCGCCTGGAACAACCTGATTTGGCTTGCCCGGCTGGCGGAAGGCGAAACGCTGCTGATCCAGGGGGGCGCGAGCGGCGTCGGAATGGCCGGCATTCAGATCGCCCGGCATCTGCGGCGCGCGACCGTGTTCGCAACCGCAGGCACGCCGCAGAAGCGCGAGATCTGCCTTTCTGTTGGAGCAACGGCAGCTTTCGATTACCGAGGCGCCTGGGACGACGAGATACGCGACCAGACCCACGGTTTGGGAGTCGACGTTGTCCTGGACGGGCAGGCGGGTCCGAGAACGCAGCGTCAGCTCGACCTACTGAAGCCGGATGGCCGCTTGGTCTTCATCGCCAGCCATGATGGTGAGACGGCCGAGGTCAATATCAGATCACTGGTCCGTCGTAGGCTCACGATCACGGGTTCGACGCTTCGACCTCGGCCTGCGGAATACAAGGGTCGGCTCGCGCGTGAACTTGTCGCTCAGGTCTGGCCGCTGATCGAGGATGGCCGCATCAAGACGTATATCCACCAAGCCGTCGATTTCCATCAGGTGAGGGACGCGCACGCCATTCTCGATGACAACCGGCAGATCGGCAAGGTTGTGCTGGTCGTCGATCCGACCATGGCAGCCACCGTGCCCGAACCTCTGCCGGCCCTCCAGTTGACGTGAGACACTGATGACGAACGAACGCCCAAGTTTTACCAGGTTCCGAGACCGTCTTTTTGCGCGGGAGCGGATGCTTGGCACCTTCCTCAAGCTGCCAACCACTCAGGTGGTCGAGATGCTCGGCCCGCTTGGTTACGATTTCGTGGTGATCGACCAGGAGCATGCGCCGCTCGACCGGGGGATCACCGATCTGATGATACTTGCGGCGCGTGCCTCGAACATCGCGCCTCTTGTCCGCATTCCCGAGTTCAGCCCATCGGCGATTCTGTCTGCACTTGATTGCGGGGCGATGGGCATCATGGTGCCGCATGTCAATTCGGTTGAGAAGGCAAAGGCGGTTGCTCAAAGCTGCCGCTATCTAGGCGGTCAGCGTGGGTTCGCGGGCCTTACCCGCGCCAGTTCCTGGGGCAGTGTTGGCGGGACGCAACACATGGCAGCGCAGGACAGCCATATTGCTTGTATCGTGATGATCGAGGACCAGGACGCGGTTGAGCATGCCGCTGACATTGCGCGTGTCGATGGCGTCGACGCGCTGTTCATCGGCCGAGGCGATCTGACTGCGTCGTTCGGCAATGATCCGGACGCCGCGAGCAAGGTCGCCGAGATCAGCAGGACGGTGGCGGCCGCAGCCCGCGACGCTGGTGTTCCGCTCCTGATGCTGCCGACAAGCAAGGACGATTTGGAGTTCGTCAAGGAGATCGGTGCGAGCGCGATGCTGTTGTCGAGCGACCACGGCTTCATCCGATCGGCTGCGGCGAAAACCATCAACGATTTCTCGGACTGACGGAGACCCTGGGGCTCGAGAGACGATCGGAGAAGACATTGATTGCGATAGATATCCCCGTGCTCCCTGTCCCGAAGGTTGCCGTTGTGACCGGAGGAAGCAGTGGGATCGGCCGAGCGACTGCGGCGCGTCTCGCCCAGATCGGGGCAACGGTTATCGTAGGCTACAACAGCCGGCTTGATTCCGCCAACGATGTGGTGCGCGGCTTGGCGGGCAGCGGTCATGTCGCCCTGCGCATCTCGCTCGATGATCCGGCCTCGATTGCCGAGGCAGCCATTACCGTGAAAGAGCGTTTCGGCCGCGTTGATGCACTTATCAATTGCGGCGGGGCTACAACGCCGGTTCCGGCGGGAGATCTCGATGGGCTCACCGACGAGATTTTCGACCGCACCGTTACGCTGAACCTTCGCGGACCGTTCGCAGTGATCCGTGCCTTCCGTCCGCTGCTCGAACAGGGAGAGAACGCCGCGATCGTGAACCTCTCCTCCATCGCGGCTCGAACAGGGATGGGCAGCAGCCTCGCCTACCTCGCAGCCAAGGGTGGACTAGACTCGCTAACGATAGCGCTTGCAAAGGTGCTGGCGCCGAAAGTGCGGGTTTTTGCGGTTTCTCCGGCGGGCGTCGATACGGACTTCGTGCCAAACCGCACGCGTGAACAGTTGGAAAGAACAGCTGAGAAGCTGCCGCTGCAACGGGTGACAACGCCGGATGACGTGGCGCGGGCGGTGATCGCATGTATCGTCAATTTGACCAGTTCAACCGGTCTCATCGTCCCTGTGGATGAAGGCAGGCATCTGTGAGCAATGCTGCTCGCCAAGCCCATCGTCGTCTGGCGAAACGACCGCGACAAGCCGTTGCCAGCGGCTTCTTGTCCGGCAATGCTTTGAGCCACTCTATTCTTTGCGACCATGTTTGATGGACGGACCATGGACAAGCTGCAATTTTACATCGATGGGCAGTGGGTCGATCCGGCAGTGCCTTTAACGATCGGCGTTACCAATCCCGCGACCGAGGAAAGCTTCGCGCGCATCAGCCTCGGAACACGTGAGGATGTCGACCGGGCAGCAAGGGCAGCGCGCCGTGCCTTCGCAACATATAGCGAAAGCAGCGTCGATGAGCGGCTGGGGTACCTCGACAAGATCATCCGCGGGTTCCGAGCGCATCTGCCGGAACTGGCGAGGCTCATGACGCTGGAAATGGGTTCACCCATTACCTTCTCCACCGAACGACAGGCGACCGTCGCTCTGTTTCACTTTGAAGAAGTGGTTCGCGTGCTGTCGAGTTACGAGTTCGAGCACCGCATGGGCGTCGGCATCGTGCGCCGTGAGCCGATTGGCGTTTGTGGCTTCATCACGCCCTGGAACTGGCCCCTGAACCAGGTTGCCTCGAAAGTTGCGCCAGCGCTTGCCGCAGGGTGCACCGTGGTCCTGAAGCCAAGCGAGATTGCGCCGTTGAGTTCGATGCTGCTTGCCGAGATCATTGATGATGCGGGGCTTCCGCCTGGCGTCTTTAACCTCGTCAATGGCGACGGACCGACGGTTGGCGAAGCGATTGCAGGCCACCCGGAGATCGACATGGTTTCCTTTACTGGTTCGACAGCCGCAGGTGTAAGGGTTGCCAAGCTGGCAGCCGATACGGTCAAGAGGGTGGCGCAGGAGCTTGGCGGAAAGTCTGCCAACATCATCCTCATGGATGCAGATCTTGAGGCGTCGGTCCAGGCTGGCGTGCATGCCTGCTACACCAATGCCGGGCAGAATTGCCAATCACCGACGCGCATGCTGGTTCATCGCTCGAAGCGCGAACAGGCTTTCGAGGCAGCCCGCAAGGCGGTCGAGACAATTCGGCTCGGTGATCCGTTGGATCCGAAATCGATGATGGGGCCGTTGGTCAGCCAGCAGCAGTTCGACAAGGTCCAGAACCTGATTCAAACTGGGATCAAAGAGGGCGCAACGCTCGTTGCTGGCGGTCCGGGTCGTCCCGCAGAACTCAACCTCGGCTATTATGTGCGTCCGACGGTGTTCGGCGATGTGACGCCTGAGATGACGATTGCCCGCGAAGAGATCTTCGGTCCCGTCCTGTCCATCCTGAACTACGACACGGAAGAGGAGGCGGTCGCGATAGCCAATGATACGCCTTTCGGTTTGGCAGGGTTTGTGCAGTCGAGGGATCCTGACCGGGCGCGCCAGGTCGCCAACCGCATACGTGCCGGACGGGTTTATCTCAATGGCGCGGGTTTCGATCGGAGCCTGCCTTTCGGCGGCTACAAGCAGTCCGGCAACGGGCGCGAATTCGGCCTGTTCGGCTTCGAGGAATATCTCGAGGTGAAGGCCATTCTCGGCTACCCCGCCTAAGGCGGCTGCCGGCGGCCCCGGCGGAGGAGCCGGACGAACTATCTCGGATCACCTTCGCCGTCGCGGCGAGACGGATCTGCAGTTTCGGGAGGACAACCGATGAAGATCGGTCAAGACAGCATACTTGGGCTATTCTTCGCCATCACCGGCATCGTCGCGCTCTGGATCTCTATCCAGTATCCGCTCGGCACGGCCGGACGCATGGGTCCGGGTTTTTTCCCGGTCGGCGTATCCGGCCTTTTGGTGCTGACGGGCATTGGCGTCCTCGTCCGCTCGATCTCGTCACCCGGTGAACTCCTATCAGCCGTCAAGTGGAAGGCGGTGGTCATGGTACCGGCCGCTGCAGTGGCCTTCGGCCTGGCGATCGAGCCCCTTGGGTTCTTCCTAGCAGTGCTGCTGCTTCTCGTCCTCTGCGCCGCGACCAGCGTCAAGTTCCGCCGGGAATGGAAGTCGGCGCTCGGCGCCCTCGTATTTGCCACGCTCTGTACGGCGCTTTTCATTCAGTTGATTGGCTTGCCGATCCCGGTGCTTGGCACCCTGTTCAAATAAGGCTTGGTGGTTCTCGAAATGGATATTTTTGACGGACTTCTGCTGGGCTTCTCGACCGCTACGACGTTCACCAACTTCGTCTATTGCTTCCTCGGGGTGCTTCTTGGCACCGCCGTTGGCGTCCTGCCTGGACTGGGGCCGATCGCGACGATCTCGATGCTCTTGCCCTTCACCTTCGGGCTGCCGGTGGACACCGCGCTGATCATGCTTGCCGGCATCTTCTACGGCTCGCAATATGGCGGATCCACAACCGCCATCCTGATGAACCTACCGGGCGAGGCTTCGTCGGTCGTGACGACGCTGGATGGCCACGCGATGGCCAAGCAAGGGAAGGCTGGCCGGGCGTTGGCGGCAGCGGCCCTGGGGAGCTTCTTTGCCGGCACGGTTGGTACGCTTTTCATCGTCGTCTCAGCCCCGTTGCTCGCGAGCCTTGCGCTCACATTCGGTCCCGCCGAATATTTTTCGCTAATCGTGCTTGGCCTCATCACCTCCATGGTGCTTGCGAGCGGCTCATTACTCACAGCCTTCGGCATGGCATTATTTGGCGTCCTCCTCGGAATGATCGGCACCGATGTTAACTCCGGTGCCGCGCGCTTCACCTTCGGCACACCGCATCTGCTGGATGGCCTGGATTTTGTCGTGGTTGCAACGGGCATCTTCGGTCTGGGCGATGTCCTTGCAAACCTTGAGGACGAACGTAGCCGCGCGGCCGGTGTCGCAAAGGTCAGCAGCCTTTTTCCCACCCGCGAGGACTGGAAACGCATGACCGCGCCGGTGCTGCGCGGCACAGGCATTGGGGTGTTGCTTGGGGTTCTGCCGGGAGCGGGTGTCCTGCTTGCATCATTCTCAGCCTACGCATTGGAAAAGAAGGTTTCGAGACATCCCGAAGAGTTCGGCAAGGGTGCAATCGAGGGCGTCGCGGCGCCAGAGGCGGCCAACAACGCCGCGGCACAGACCTGCTTCATCCCCATGCTGACGCTTGGACTGCCGGGTACCGCCACGATGGCCTTGATGATCGGCGCGCTCGTTGTCCAGGGAGTCCAGCCGGGGCCCGAAATACTGACACAGCAGCCGTCGCTGTTCTGGGGCCTCGTGGTCTCCATGTGGCTTGGCAACCTGATGCTGCTGTTCCTGAACCTGCCGCTCGTCGGCATGTGGGCGAAGCTTATCTCGGTGCCGTATCATTACCTGTTCCCGATGATCTGCGTCTTCGTGGCGATCGGCGTCTACAGCATCAACAACAGCGTCTTCGACGTCTACATGATGGCTCTGTTCGGTGTGCTCGGGTATTTTTTCCGCAAGGTTGGTGCCGAACCTGCGCCGCTCATCCTGGCGATGATCCTCGGACCGATGGCGGAGGAATACCTGCGGCGGGCACTTTTGATCTCGCATGGTGACGCCAGCGTGTTCTTCACAAGCCCGCTCAGCCTCATGACGTTGATCGTGGCAGCACTGCTGCTTCTGTCGATCATATCGCCCCGTTTCCGCAAGGTGCGCGAGGAAGGGCTGCAGGAAGCGGATTGAGAACCGTCTGCTTCCTGCAATTCGCACCATCAACAGCCAATAGATCAGGAGGAAACATGGCACAGGAACTCGACGCTCGCCTGCGGGAACATCTCGACCGGGAAGAGCTTTTCGACCTCGTGCGCCGCGAGCGTTTCGCACGTGATCAGCGCCGCTTCGACGTGATGGCGCAGTGTTTCCATCGTGATGCCTATGTGCGAACCAGTTGGTATGACGGCCATGGCGGGGATGCATATGTGGAGGCGACGCGCAAATGGATGGGCAACACCGGTAACAGCAAACACTGGGTGTTTCCGGCCTTTGCCCAGGTCATGCGAGGCCGGGCGACGGTGGAAAGCCCCGCGATGATCTTCAACCGCGCCAAGCTAGGGGACGTTGAGGTGGACTTCCATGTCTTCTGCCGCTTCTTTTCCCGCGCGGTAAGGGAGGAGGGCGTTTGGAAGCTCCTGTCCTTCCATGTCTTCTTCGAGCGGGACGTCATGAAACTGGTGAACCCGTCCGAAACGCTTCCGATCGATTGGGAGAGGCTTTCGGCAATGCGGCCGTCCTACAAGTTCCTTACCTATATCCAGAGTGTTCGCGGGGTGAAGGTGAACCCTGATCTTCTGGGTGACGATCGTCCGGATGAACTTGCCGCCTTTCACGCCGATGAGGAACGCTGGTTGGCAGGTGCCGAGTGAAAAGCATACGGCCGTGACGTTCCATCGGACGAAACGTCAGCAGCGCCTTGTTTTGTAACTGGGTGCGGTGCCGTAACGTCAGATCCAGGCTCGATCATGAGTGGGAGGAAGACATGAAGAGACGCGAGTTCATGGTGCTTGGCGGCACGGCATCCTTGCTGGTAGCCAGCGGCACAAGTTGGGCGGCCGACAAATGGCCAAGTAAATCCGGCGTGGTGATATCTGCCTACCCACCAGGTGGCACAAGCGACATCATCACGCGGCTGGTGGCGGATGTGCTGTCCGCAAAGTTCGGCCAGCAGTTCGTCGTCGAGAACCATGCTGGCGCGGCCGGAGCACTGGCAGGCGGTCGGCTGGCGCGCGCCGCGCCCGATGGCTACACCATCATGGTGAGTGGCAGCGCGCCGATTGCTGCAAACAAGGTTGTCCAGAAGAACCTCGCCTACGATCCCCAGGTGGATTTCACGCCAATCACCATCGTCGCGGAGAGTCCCGCCCTGATGACGGCAAGCGCCAATGCGCCGGCCCAGTCGCTTCCGGAACTCATTGCCTATGCCAAGGAAAATCCGGGCAAGGTAAATATCGGCAACCCCGGCGCAGGCACGAAGGGCCACATCGCGGCCGCGATCATCGGCCAGATGGCGGGCGTCGAAATCAACCACATTCCCTACAAGGGTTCGCCACCGCTGCTCACGGATCTGCTGGGCGGCCATATCCACTACGCGCTCGACGCGCCGTCGAATTATTTGCCGCATGTGCGCGACGCAAAGATCCGCGGTCTCGCCGTGACCTCGCTCACGCGTGCAAGCGAAATGCCTGATGTCCCGACCGTCGCGGAGCAGGGGTTCAAGGACTACAACCAGACGCTATGGTTCGGCGCGGTCGGCCCGAAGGACATGCCGGCGGAGATCGTCGAGGCGATCCACGGAGCCATTAAGGAGTGGACCGACATGCCGGCGACGAAGGAGAAGTTGAAGTCGCTCGGTTTGTCGCCGGTTGCCAATACGCCGGATGAGATGCGGGCGAGCATCCAGCAGGAAATCGAGTCCATCCGTCCCCTCGTTGAAGCGGGCCTCGTCCAGCCGACCTGAGTAGAGCAGCCTTCAACTTGAATGGCAAAAGCCCCCAGGTGACCGGGGGCTTTTTCATGTGCACGTGATCTGCAGCCCTAGATCTTCGGCATCGGGTAGTCACCCTCGTTGAGAACCCAACCCGGCTTTGATGAGAAATCCATGCGCGGCGGCGCGAAGATGTCGACAAGCTGGTTCACGCCGGCCGATTCAGCCGTGGTTGTATGGATCGACGGCGGCGGGATCACGCAGACCGAAGGTGACCCGCAATAAAGGTGTTCGTCCTCCCGCCAGATGTGCATGTTCGTCGTCCACGGCCAACGCAGGTGGTGCGTGAAGGCGCCGCTGAGAGCCAGCGAACACTGCTCGAAATCGTCATGATGATGCGGCGAGACCTTGTCACGTGCGCGCGGTCCGACGCGCGGCGTCAGGTAGTTGATCATGAAGGTCGTGCAGCGATAGATTCTGCCAAACCGTGATGGATCGTCAGGCACATCCAGCGTGTACCACTTGAGCCTCAATCCGCCTGGCGGCTCCGGCCACGGCTCAAACGGTGGCACATTGGGATGCGGTTCCGCGAATGCGTCCGCATTTGAGGCCGCACTCGCCAAGTCCTCGGACTTCGGTGTGAACAGCCTGACGATGTTGCCGTCGGTCAGCATGCGGATGCTGGTGTCACCGGGCGGGATAAACGCGACGGAGTAGCCGGGGACGATCGTGGTGCCATCCTTCGTGGTGATCGCGACCTGGGTATCAACGTCGGGAATGATGAGAGCATATTCATCCGATTGGGCACTGCGGGAGAAAACGCCGCCCTGCTGTGCCTCGCTATAGACGATCACGAAGTTCTGGCCGCGGCTGATCCATGTCTTGCCGTTCTCGTCTGAGACCTGTGGCTCAGTCCCGTAATAAAGGCTGAGCTGCGAGCCGAAATAGCTTTCGTGGACGTGGGATGACTGCTTTGGCGCAGCTGGCTGCGCCAGGCTGGCTCTCGGGTCACTCTGGTCGTACATAGGATCCTCCCCTTCAGTTTGGAATTGCAGCCGGCAGCGCCGCGCTCACTGAGGCAACTGCTTCTTCAGCTTCAGGATTTCGCGCGCTTGCCCAGGCGTAGCGATTGTGCCGCCGAGCTCCCGGATGATCCGCGCGGCCTTCTGGACAAGCTCGGCATTGCTTTTGGCAAGCACGCCTTTTTCCAGGTAGATGTTATCCTCCAGCCCCACGCGCACATGCCCGCCCAGAAGCCAGGCCTGCGCCAGCATTGGGAACTCCCACCGGCCGATGCCGAAGGCTGCCCAATGTGATCCGGCCGGCAGCAGGGACTTCATGTAGGCGAGGGTTTCAGGCGTCGCGATCGCGCCATATCGTACACCGAGCACGATCTGGAAAAGAGCCGGAGCGTCGAGACGGCCCTCATGGATGAACTGGTTTGCAAGCTGGATATCGCCGGTATCGAAGACTTCAAGTTCCGGTAGGACGCCTGCTTCGCGGATGATGTCGGCCATGATCCCGAGATTGCGGGGCGTGTTGATGACCACTGAGGTGCCGGAATACATCGTGTTGAAGTCGAGGCTGCAGATTTCCGGACGAAGTGCTGCAATATGCTCGACGCGTCGCTCAGGTGGCAACAAGGTAGTACCAGGCCCAGCAACGCTCGGCTCGTGCTCGCCCGGCACAAAACGACCTCCGGGGCCGGTGGTGAGATTGATGATGACATCCTCATCGGCCGCCCTCAGACGATCCATCACCTCGCGATAGTGCTTCAATTCCATGCTTGGCCGGCCATCCGGATGCCGAACGTGGATGTGAACAATGGCTGCACCGGCGCGCACAGCCTCAAGGCAGGAACTGGCAATCTGCTCCGGGGTGATCGGCAGATAAGGCGTTGAATCGACGCTGGTGATATTGCCGGTCACGGCGCAGCTGATGATCGTCGGGTTAGCCAAATCTGTCTCCATGCTTCCAAGACGGCTGTCATTGTCCGTCTCTGGCTCGCATCTGCGACAGCTCGGCGCAAAGGATATTGGCTAGCGTTTCACTGACAGAAATGCCGCAGCGGCTCCTGACAGGAGCTTGCAGCCCTCTTGCGGCAACAGGGAGACATCCTGCTCCACGACATCGGCGGTGGTCCTGCAGGCTTCAATCACCGCACGAACCCGCCCGTGTTGTGATTGCTGTCTGCTACGTCTACGACGGGAGCTCTTGCGCCAGCGTTTTTCCAGCAAGTCGTGCCACAACCAGGAGCCTCTCTAGGTCAAGCCCGTTGCGCGCCATGGCTGACAGACCAGCCGTCGTTGAGCATACAAAGTCTGCAATGCGTTGGGCATCGTCAGGGTATCGTTCGGCGACATAGGCGCGGATCATTTCACCGGCAGCATCGTGGAAAGCGCAGGCTGCTGCCCGTGCCTCCTCGTCATCGCAACGCGTGCCTTCGATGACCAAGCATCCGGTCGCTACCGGGTCAGCCGCATAACGGCGGGCAGCGTCTTCGAGAACGGCTGTAAGCACGTCGGCCACGGGGCGGTCCGGCCGCATGATCTCGGCAAGCGGAATGGCATCCGTCTGAGCATACCGGTCCAGAACCCGGTTATAGAGGCCCATCTTGCTGCCGAATGCGGCATAGAAGCTCGGTGGGTTGATCCCGAGAGCCGACGTGATTTCAGCAACACCCAGAGCATCAAATCCGCGCGCATGAAACAGATGCTTTGCCGTTGCCACCGCTTCATCAGGATCGAAACGGCGGGGGCGGCCACGCGTACGCACATTTTTTGTAGTCGACATTACATAAAGCCTTGACGAATGGATGGGGCGATATTTATGTATCGTTCGCTAAGTTAATTTTCAAGGAAAAGCACAATGACATCTTATCAAGGAAAATCGGTATTGGTGCTCGGTGGCAGCCGCGGCATTGGAGCGGCCATTGTCAAAAGGTTTACGGCCGAGGGCGCAAAGGTAACCTTCACCTACGGCGCATCGCAGGAAGCTGCAGAACAGCTGGCACGTGACACGGGCAGCACCGCGGTCCGCGCTGATAGTGCGGATCGCAACGCGGTGCTCAATCTTGTACGTGAGGTTGGACCGCTCGACATCCTCGTCGTCAATTCGGGGATCGCCATCTTCGGTGACGCACTTGAGCAGGATCCGGATACGATCGACCGGCTTTTCCAGATCAACATCCAAACGCCCTATCATGCCTCCGTTGAAGCTGCGAAGCAGATGCCGGAAGGTGGCCGTATCATCGTCATCGGCTCCGTCAACGGTGACCGGATGCCGGTTCCAGGCATGGCGTCCTATGCCGTCAGCAAGTCGGCGCTGCAAGGCTTGGCGCGAGGGCTCGGGCGCGACTTCGGGCCGCGCGGAATCACCATCAATGTCGTGCAGCCCGGCCCGATCGATACGGATGCCAATCCCGAAAATGGCCCGATGAAGGATCTGATGCACAGCTTCATGGCAATCAAGCGCCACGGTCGCCCGGAAGAAGTGGCCGGAATGGTGGCCTGGCTTGCCGGACCCGAAGCAGGCTTCGTCACCGGCGCGATGCATACGATCGATGGTGCGTTCGGCGCCTAGCCCAAACGGTGAGGGGAGTCCTGTGCTCCTCTCGCACTTTAATGCGCACACAAGCCCTTCGGGATCAGTTGCGTGACGTCATCCAGACGCCGACCAGTGTCACACCAAGCCCTACGAACATCGCCACCGTCAGCGGCTCGGAAAACAGCATCCAGGCCCACAGCATTGTCACCGGCGGACTCAGGTAAATCGCGGCACTGACCTTCGCCACCGGGAACAGCCGCAGGCTCGTGTAATAAACGGCATAGGCAAGGAAGGTCGCGATCAGTACCAGCCACATCATGCCGATCAGGAACTCGCGCGTCATCGGTGGCGCGAGCGTTCCTTGCGTCCACGCACATATTCCAAACAGAACGGACCCGGTCAGCGAATGGATGCACAAGCCTTGGTGCACCGGCATGCTCGTCGCCCGACGCTTCCTGTGCAGAACCGAAGCCACGGCGAAAACCAGCATCGACACGACGGTCAACCCGTAAGCCCAAAGCGGAGCGGTACCGACCGCGAGGCTGTCGAACGACACGATCAGGACGCCGATCACGGCGATCAATGTGCCCAGCCACTGTTTCGCAGAAAGCGTCTCGCCCAGCACCGGTTGCGAAAGCGCCACGATTGCGAGTGGCAGAAGGTCTGCGATCAGCGCCACAAGCCCTGTCGGCACCCGTTGCTCGATCGCAAGTGCGAACCCGCCGAGATAGATGAAGACGGCCATGACGCCGAACAGTGCCTGGTCGCGGATTGCCCGCAGTGAAATCCTTGGCCCGATCGTCAATGCGAACGGGAGCAGGATCAGGCCCGAGATCAAGGTTCGCCAGAAAAGCAGCAGCATAACGCTCGTTTGCTGGTTGGCGTACCGGATCCCGACGAAGCCGGAGCTCCATCCGATGATCATGAGCGTAGCGAGCAGCGGCCAGAGAAGAGGATGGCGACGGGCAGCGGTGGAAACGGCAATGGTATCGGTCATACGATCTCTGGAGTGACGGTCGAAGCGGTCATACATGGGCGGGATGCGTACATGGCCATGACCAGTGGCCAGGGCAATGTGCTCTTCTTCGTCGGACCCCACATGATCGCCAGACGACAGAAGAGGGAACCTATTAGGCCGCGAAAAGTTCACTGCCGGGGTAGTTTGCGCGCACGCACCGCGCCTCATATCCGGAACACACAGAGGACGGAAGACGATGGACGACAAGAACATGTCACATGGCGGCAATGGTATGCATGAAAGCACCAGCGACCGCATCCTGACCAACCGACAGGGCCACCCGATCACCAACAACCAGTCGCAGCGCACCGTGGGTTCCCGCGGCCCGGCTACGTTGGAGAACTACCAGTTCCTCGAAAAGATCACCCACTTCGACCGCGAACGCATTCCCGAGCGCGTCGTGCATGCGCGCGGTTTCGTCTGTTACGGTGAGTTCGAGGCGACCGGCAAGATCGGCGACGAGCCGGCCTCTAGGTATACTCGCGCCAAGCTGTTCCAGCAGGCGGGCAAAAGGACGCCGCTCGCAATTCGGTTCTCGACCGTGATCGGCGGTCGCGACTCCTCTGAAGTCGCTCGCGATCCCCGCGGTTTTGCCGTCAAGTTTTATACCCAAGACGGAAATTGGGACTTGGTCGGCAACAACCTGGCGATCTTCTTTATCCGTGATGCCATCAAGTTCCCGGATGTCATTCATTCCCTGAAGCCTGACCCGGTGACCTTCCGGCAGGAGCCGAACCGCATCTTCGACTTCATGTCGCAGACCCCGGAATCCATGCATATGCTGACCCACCTGTTCTCGCCGCGCGGCATTCCGGCGAGTTACCGTCACATGGAAGGTTTTGGAGTCAACACCTACAAGATGGTGAATGCACAGGGCGACACGGTGCTCGTGAAGTACCATTTCCACCCGCGCTGCGGCATCGCCAGCCTCACTGCGGAGGAGGCGGCCAAGGTTCAGGGGCAGGATTTCGGGTCGGCATCGAAGGACCTTTTTACCTCGATCGAGCGCGGCGAGTATCCGCAGTGGGATATGTATGTGCAGATCATGGAAGACCACGACCATCCGGAACTCGAATGGGATCCTCTGGACGACACCAAGATCTGGCCGGAAAAGGATTTTCCGCTGCGCCATATCGGCACCATGACGCTGAACCGCAACGTCGAGGACTTCTTCAACGAAAATGAGCAGATCGCCATGGGTACCGGCGTGTTGGTCGACGGTCTCGACTTCTCCGACGACAAAATGCTTGTCGGCCGCACCTTCTCCTACTCGGACACCCAGCGTTACCGCGTCGGCACCAACTACCTGCAACTGCCGGTTAACCAGGCGAAGAATGCGACAGTCGCAACCAATCTGTCCGGTGGACAGATGAGCTACCGGCGCGAGATGGCCCCGGGGCAGAATCCGCATGTGAACTTTGAGCCGTCGATCCACAACGGGTTGCAGGAAAGCGCCGCCGAACAGCCGAACAACCCGCCGGAGATCCACGGACGCCTGACACGCAGCGTCATCGAGCGCCGCAACGACTACATCCAGGCACGCGGCCGGTATTGCACCATGATGGATTGGGAGCGCGATGATCTCGTCTTCAACATGGGTGACCTCCTTGGTCAATGTGAGCGGGATGTGCAGGAGCGTATGGTCTGGCACTTCTTCCTCATTCATGACGACTACGGCAGGCGTGTCGGCGAAAAGCTGGGAATAACGGCTGACGAAGTGAGGAAGCTCGGCCCGTTGCCGAAGCAGGTGCTGACCGACGAAGACCAGCGTCGCCTCCAGAACCTTGGCAACAATGGCGACACGATCGATCCGACGGTCTGGGGCCAATGGACGAGCTCGGTGAAGAACTACAAGGCCTCGGCTGAGGAGGTCCTGACGGGCAAGTTGCCCAACAAAGGCATGGCCCAGAGCCAGGCGGCGGAGTGACAGGCTGAACCTGCCAAGACCACAAAGTAGCGGTTGACGGAGGAATGGCGCGCGGCCGCGCCATTCTCTTCTGAAGGTTGCCCCGGCCGCCCATCTGGATCAGGATGGAGCGATGCCGCGCTGCTCACATTGCTGGCCAGTGGCAAACGAATGCTTGGGAGGAAATCGCATGAGCCGTTCAGACCAAGACCATCATGGTGCCGATGGTCATCACCACGAACATTCCGGCGAACCCGATTGGAAGCACAATGGTGTGCGCGTCATCAAGGGGGATTCCCTCGACAGTAACACGGCGCAGACGCCGGGTATGTTTCGCCAGGCCGCCATCAACCATGCGCGTGTGGGTGCGCAGAAGATCTGGGCCGGCACTGTGACCATTCATCCCGATGCAAAGACGGGCGTGCATCACCACGGTGAGTTGGAAAGTGTGATCTATGTCGTGAGTGGCAAGGCCCGGATGCGCTGGGGCAACAAACTCGAATATGTTGCCGAGGCAGGTCCGGGCGACTTCATCTTCGTGCCGCCTTATGTTCCGCATCAGGAGATTAATGCAGATCCCGATGAACCGCTGCAGTGCGTTCTGGTGCGCTCTGACAACGAGGCTGTCGTTGTCAATATCGACAATGTGGACCCCGTCGAGAAACCGGAAACGGTCTATTGGGTGGACCCGATCCATAAACATCCCTGACGGTCGCTCTGTCGCCGGTGCATTGGCGGCCTCGGAGCGTCGCGAAATGGCTCCGGGAAGCATGTTGGCGGAAAAGCATCAACAAGAACAATGATTTGAATCCTTTTTGATGAGGTCCCGATTTTTTCTGTTGACGCTCCAAAGGCGTGGATCTATAAACCGCCTCACTGACGAGGGCGGCGGCGCTGCTAGCGACGAAGTTCTTCGTTCTTGAAAATCTCTGAGAAGTTGGCTGGAATGCTGATGGGGCCGGGTTTACGGTTTGGCTCTGGGGTTGATGA